>CAZHFF010000019.1:0-5119 GCA_964531785.1 uncultured Candidatus Saccharibacteria bacterium | reverse complement strand
TTGTTTCATAACACTTCTTGGGTATTTTACCCTTGAAGTGCTAGTCTAGAGCCTTTTATTTAGAACACCCGTTGGTTTTCCCGCTAGGTAATCGGATCAGCGTATAAAGCTTGCTTCAAAGGCAAAAGCTCGGCATTGCACCATATCTCGAGCAGACAAGATACGTTCATGCATCAAGAATTCTTCTTCCATGACCACATTGGTCCGGTACATCTCGGGTCCGTCGGTATTCACCGTAATGCGGACTCCTGCTTTTTGAAGCGTCGTCACGATAGTGCGCAGTTCTGCAGCAGTGCACACTTCGTTTCGTGGACCTCTGCTTGCCTTCAAGAGGCTGCATTCAACAAGACTTAAACATTGATGTCATGCAGTACCAAAAGCACGAGCCCCCAAGTACTGCGCAGGGCTACTGTTTTGTTGTTGACTCTTGACAAGTACGTTTCCGGACCGTGATATTTGCACGTTATTAACACAGCAGTACTGGGTGCATAGAGTGACGCATGCTAGATTTTATTTAACATCGCTCAATGGTAATGCTGTCCTAGATGCACGGGACATACATTGTGTGACGAGGCGAACTAGGCCCGTTAAACAAGCTTACTGCAACGGACATCCTGCGGTTGCACGTCTAATAGCCATTACCAACATAGAAAGAATTTTATGTTACAAAAACACATTTGGGCGCTGTGCGTACCCGCGTGCATGATGGCAATGTCCTTGGCTGTCGTCAGCCTTATCTTTATCGTACCGAGTCAAGCGCTTGCGGCAGGTGGCCAGGAACGAGTCGCCTACTACGGTAACTGGTCCATTTACGGTAACGGCTACACGTTAAAGGATATGGACAGAAGCGGAGCTGCGTCTCGGATAACAACGCTCATGTATGCGTTCCAGAATGTTTCAACATCAACCCCCTTCAAGTGTTTCCAGACGGTTGCCCCTGTCATAATTCATCCGCAATCCCATGACTATGATGGGACCGGTGCAGGAGATGCATGGGCGGACTATCAAGTAGCCTTTGGAACAACCTCAAGTGTCAGCGGTGTTGCGGATGGCTCCGAACAAGCGTTGCGAGGTAATTTCAATCAGATCCTTCAGCTTAAACAAAAGCATCCGCATCTCAAGGTTATGGTTTCTATCGGAGGGTGGACCTTTTCCAAATTTATATCTGATGCGGCTATGTCGACATCGTCGCGCGAAACGTTTGTCACATCCTGTATCGACATGTTCATCCATGGCGATCTACCGACCGGAATTCTAGGAAGTAACGCAGGTGGCGATGGCGTGGCGTTGGGGGTGTTCGATGGCATCGACATAGACTGGGAATATCCTGGGGTGCTCGGTAACACAGGTAATCACTATGATGCTGCAGATACCGAGAATTTCACCAAGCTCTTGGCGGAATTCAGAACGCAGCTTGATGCGGCGGAAAACGTAAATAACGTTGATCACTACTACTTGACCGCTGCTGTTCCGGCAGGAGGAGCTGCTATGTCTAAGATCGAAACAGACAAGATCGAGGAGTATCTGGATTGGGTAGGGGTAAT
The DNA here is from genome assembly GCA_964531785.1 of uncultured Candidatus Saccharibacteria bacterium. GTDB lineage: Bacteria > Patescibacteriota > Minisyncoccia > Phycocordibacterales > UBA12088 > CAYWMQ01. Next base: position 3,575 of record CAZHFF010000019.1, on the reverse strand, counting down.
GACGTATGACATGCACGGTGCCTGGGAGGCAAACGGTCCAACAACATTTCAGGCACCGCTTTTTCCATCGGCAAGCCCAGCGAGTACCACATTGTCCGTTGCCGAGTCCGCACAAAGTTGGATCAACGGAGGTTGGACAAAAAATAAGCTGGTCATAGGTGTGCCTTTTTACTGGAGAGGGTGGGGCGGTGTAGGATCAACCAACAATGGCCTCTATCAAACTTCAGCAACAGGCACGCAAATTTTCGAATTATCGGAACTTTCGGGCGTAGCACACTACAAAGAGCTGCTTGGGGCCGGTCTCATGAATCCAAATTATATTTACTACGACAGCAACACTCATAGTCCTTGGATCTATGACGGTAATGAATTCTGGACGGGTGACACACCGGCAACACTTACCGAGAAAGCAGCGTGGATCCGCGATGAAGGGTTTCTTGGGGCTATGATTTATTCGCTCGAAAGTGATGACCCTTCCGCTACGTTGGTAAAAGCCGTATACACCGGTCTTACGGGTGGTGCCCCGGCACCAATTCCGTCCCCAACGGTAGAAAAGACCGTTTCCCGCACATCACAATCATCTCAAAATACCGCAACGAACGGTGAACCGATCAACATGATCGGCGGAAATTACCTTGCCACACGGCATGAGTTTCAAGTACCCAACAGAGATCTTCCCGTGCACTTTACCCTGAGCTACAATTCTGCAGCATCGGGTGAATTGACCAGTGTCGGTTGGGGTTGGACACATAATTACCGTGTCACCGCGGTTATGGATGATGACGGATCAGTAGTTATACAAAACCCCGACGGAAGGTTCGATCGCTTCACGTACGATGGCAGTGGCGGGTACGATGCGCCGTCCGGTATCTTTGACACGCTTGCATCTTCAAGTAACCAGTTCGAGGTAACGCATAAGGACGGTACTATTTACAGCTTCAACACAGATGGGCTGCTTGCAACGATAGAAAGTCCGAACGGCAACACACAAACACTTACGTACGACGAGAACAACATGCTGGGCACGACCACGGATAGCGTCGGACGCTCATTTACCTTCGAATACAACGATTTTAAACAACTTATCACTGTTGTTAACCCCGAAGGACGCGAAGTGAGCTACGAATATGACGACCAGGGGAACTTGGTAAAAGTCACAAATCCTGAGAACGAGATCACGACATACGTCTACGACAACGACCACCACATTCTTGAGGTTATCGACCCACGTGCGAATACTGTAGTTGATAACACGTACGATGATGAGGGGCGCGTCATTGAGCAGACAAACGCGCTGAATGATACCGTACTGTTAACGTATGCAACGGGCACCACCTATTATGTTGACGCACGTGGTGCCACGACCACCTACTTGTATGATGGTGAGCTTCGTCTGACCCATGTGGTGAACGCGCTCGGTGGTACGACGACCATCGAGTATGATACCGCTGGCAACCCTGAAGAAGTCACCGATCCGCTCGGTCGAACAACAACGCGTACGTATGACACACGTGGCAACCTTACGGAAATAGAAGACGCACTTGAGAATACGCAAACCTTTACCTACGATAGTAGCGACAACCTCCTGACGCGCACCGATGAGCTTGGGCGCGTGACAAGATATGTCTATGATACGTATGGCAATGTTACCCACAAAGTAGATCCGACAAACGCCACAACAACATTCGCCTATGACACCTATGGCCAACTCACGTCAGTAACCGATCCGCTTGGCAATGTCTCCGCGTTCGTGTACGACACAGACGGTAATCTGGTTACCAAGACAGACGCAGAAGATCGAAACACGTATCTCGGGTACGACAACATAGGTCGTTTGGTCGCGCTTGCAAATGCAGATCTCGACGAGATCGATTACACGTACGATGCGATGGACCGTATTGTTACCGTGCTTGACGCAGAAGATGGCACGACGACAACAGCGTACGATGCTGACGGGAATAAAACGAGCGTGACCGATGCAAACGGACATACTACTTCGTTCACATACGATGCGAACAACAACCTCACAAAGACCACCAATGCAAACGACGACGAAACTATCTACGCGTACGACGCGAACGGTAACCTGGTGTCAAAGACTGACGCTAATGACAACGTAACGACGTACGAATATGACTTACTGAACCGTCAAATCAAGTCTACCGATCCCCTAAACAAGGTTACAGAAATAGCGTACGATGCGGTCGGAAATGTCGTCTCGCGCACTGACGCGAGCGACAGAGAAACCACCTACGCGTACGATGACCTGAACCGCCTGCTTACCACTACCTACCCAGACAGCTCTACAGTCACCAGAACATACAATGATGTTGGTAATCTTACGCAGGTTGTCGGTACTGCAGGAACTTCTACCTACACCTATGACAGTCTTGATCGTTTGACCTCAAAGACTGACCCGCATGGGGCCGAAGTAGAGTATGAGTACGACGCAAATGGAAATATCACTGAGATAACCTATCCCGACAACAAAACGGTCACGTACACGTATGATGACTCAAACCTTCTCCTTATGGTCACCGATTGGAATGGTGGTGTGACCAGCTATACCTACGACACCAACGCCCGTCTTACCGGAAAGACAATGCCGAACGGTGTGGAAGCAGACTATGTGTATGATGACAACGGCCTGCTCGCACAGCTTGCGTATAGCAAAGACAGTACCGCCATTACTACGTTCGACTATGACCGCGATGCCATTGGTAATATTCTCGAAGACAACGAAACGCTTGCTGACACATCCGAGCTTTGGACCGGGTACACGTATGACGCGCTGAATCAGCTTACGTTAGCCGACGCGCCTACCAACACATACTACTATTCGTATGACGCGGTAGGGAACAGGGCGTCTTCAACGGCTAGTGCGGTAGCAAGTGCATACACATACAATGACGGAAATCAGCTCACTGCAATGAATAGTCGCTCGTTCACGTACGACAATCAGGGTAATGAGATCACTGACGGGTCGAAGACGTTGAGTTACAATTATGACAACCAGCTCGTATCGTTTGCGAGTGCCGGAGGCAGCGCAACAAGTACAGAAGACATTTACACCGATGCAACAACCTGGAACGACTGGTCATGGGATGTCACCAACGATTTCAACGAGACAAGTGTGGTCTTCTCGGGTGGCAAGTCGATCAAGGTTACCTATACTTCTGCCTGGGGTGGGCTGTACCTTGAAGATGCGACAGGGGTCGATACCACGGATGCAGTACTCCACTTTGCCGTGCGCTCATCCACGGCAAACCCGCTCATAGAGATAGACGCGTATGGTCCGTCCGACACGCAGCTTGGCTATGTCACGGTCGATTCATACATCTCGTCCATGTCTGCGAACACCTGGTACGAGGTGGACATACCGCTTGCAGACCTTGGTGCAACGTCCACGATGCTCACAGGCTTCGTCGCTATGCGGTCGACGACCGGTACGCTGTACTTTGACGACATCCAAGTCGTCACGCCCGGCACCGGCGCATCGACCTCCGTTACGTTCGTCTATGACGCTCTCGGCAATCGCATCGAAAAGAACCTAAACGGTACGCCGACGTACGAGT
>CAZHFF010000018.1:0-5293 GCA_964531785.1 uncultured Candidatus Saccharibacteria bacterium | reverse complement strand
GACGAGGCTCACCACGCGTCGTTTGCTCAGGGTGCCGCCCTGGAAGCGGCGAAGGCGAAGGCGAAGGCCCAGGCCGAGGCCAAGGCCCGAGCGGAGCAAGAGGCCCGCATTAAGGCGGAGGCGGAAGCGACCCGCCAGGCGATCGTCGCCAAGGCCCGAGCGAAGGCGGAGGCGGCGGCCGCTGCGAAGGCTAAGGCGGCGGTGAAGCCGGCCGCTAGCGGCAACGTCACGTCGGCCCAGGCCTGCAACATCCTCGCCCAGCTCCTGGCCGAGGTGCAACGCCGGGACGCCGAGGCGATGGGTGACGCGATGGAGGCGATCAAGGCGGGCGACATTGGGTTCGCCCAAGAGATTCTGGAGTCGGTGCTCTGCGGCTAGGACGATGAGCAGGGAGGGGGTGGGGCACAGCAATGTGCCTCGCCCCTGCGTCCGGAACAAGTCCGGGCGTCCGCCGCGTGCGTTTTGCGTGTGTTTCGCGTTTTTCGAGGCCGGGTGTTCCGGCCTCATTTCATTAGTCTGGGGCTACGGTCCCGCATTTCAAGGAGAAAGCCATGTCGAAGATTAGCGTCATCCAGTTTATCGCCCCACGAGACCTCGGAGCCCGAATCGTGGCGTCGGTATTCCAAAGTCTCCCACAAGAGGGAGAAGAGGCTGCTTGGGATAACCCCGAGGCGGCCAAGGGGTATTGCGACAACTACCCCGAGGAACGCATGGATGTGGGCGGCTATTACCGGCCCAACGTGTACGTACCCCCAACCGACGCCCTCGAATGTTGGGAGGGGGTGACGGGGATCTCGACGGCGTCGAGAGGCCGGTTGGTCACGTTCTATCCCCCGTCCAACTTCTGGTCGGTCGACTTCGGGGAATCGTTGTACGCCGCCGCCCAACTGCTGGCGGCGATCGACAAGGAGGGGATCGAACCCTCTTGCATCACAACGCTGTAATAGCGGGGGCGTCTGCGTAAGCCGGGCTCGCATCCGGCCCGCCCCTTTGCTCGACACATTGTGTGGAGAGCGACTGTTGTTTCCCTGCTAAGGAGAACAAAATGCTCAACAATTTTCCTCTCGACTACGGTCGAGACCACTTCGAACGAGTCTGGGGTCGCCAGCCCCACGACGAGGCCGAACTGAAGCATTGGGCCTCGTACTATAAGACGCTCATCGTCGAATGGTACGGGGAGGATGATCCTTCCCTGCTTAACGACGACGGCTTCGTCGGCCGGCTCCAGCGAGAGATCAGCGACTTCCACTGCCAGTTTGACTGCCTCCCCTCGGGGGACGACGAGCTAGCACGGTTTGAGGCGGAGTACGACCTCGACCTCTCCCTCCCCACCCACTGGACTCCGTGATGAAAAGACTTTTCCTATTCGTGGCCAACTGGACTCTAGAGTTGGCCGACTACCTGGACCGTCGAAGCCAGAAGGGGGAAGAGAACATTCCCTGCTTCTGGCTGGCCCTGTGGGAACGCGTCTTCACGAAGTTCCCCGATCATTGGTTCGCCTAGGCCTAGGCCTACGGCCCAGTCCACCCTCTCGTGTTTCATTTTCTCCCTGGGGCCTCGGCCCCACACTCGAAAGGAACGTATCGTCATGTTAGTCAACGCCTACCGTAAGCAAATCGCCCGCATCCGCCGCAACCAAGTCGAAGTCGTCGCCATCACGGAAGCCGGCCTCGTGCCGGTCGACAAGTACAAAAACGAAGCGGCGGCTCTCCGCGACCTCCAGCAATACTGGGAGGGGGAGGAGCACGGGTTCCTCGTCAAGGATCGAGAGGGCTTCGTGATCTGCACCATCATCCGATCGGGCGCCGGCCCAGTCGTGGTGCGGGGCCGCAAGCTCGCCGCTGCGTAGGAGACCCAAGCCTCTCGTCGCCGAATTAAACTGGGCGTTCGCCCAGGCCGTGGGGTCGGCAAGTCGCCGGCCCCTCTTTCCACCCTCACCCCTGAAAGGAATGTCTTATGCAACCGACCCACATCCGCTGGCTGATTCGCCGAGACCTCCCCGACGTCTTGCGGATCGCCCACCTCTCCGAGGAAGAGCCTTGGGGGGAAGAGCAGTTCGTCGAGAATCTGCGACGACGCATGGTGATCGGCCATGTGGCCGAAGACGCCGAGGGCCGCATCCTCGGCTACATGATCTACGAGCTGCGCAAGAAGCAGCTCACCCTGCTGAAGCTCGCCGTGCATCCGGCGTTCCGCCGGCAGGGAGTGGGGACGCAAATGATCGCGAAGCTGGCGAGCAAACTCTCCCCTGAGCGTCGCACCCGCCTCGTCGTCGACGTCGAGGACGGGAACCTGGACGGCCACCTGTTCCTCAAGGCGATGGACTTCATCGCCCGACCGGTCGGCCCCTCCACCTATCGCTTCGTTCGAAGAGCTAAGCAGGGGAGGGAGATGTCGCTCTAGTCGCTTTGCAGCGTAGCACCCAGTAGCGGGGTTTCCCCCTCTCTGGCCCACTACCCACTAGGCACTTTCAGTGCCGGTATCTCTACGTCGCCACTAGGAATTATCCCCTAATGGCCCACTGCCCACTACCAGCCGAAAGGAGTACTGCCGTGATCACCGAAGTCCCCAACCTCGACTGCCTCCCTTACGACGACCTGCTCCAGTTCTGGAGCGACGTCGAACGCACCCCTTCCTCCCCTGCTTATTCCCGTCGCGTCCTGACGCTCCTGGGCCACTACGCCCTCCTCAAAGCCCAGGCCATACGACACCGCCTCCAAGGGAATATCGAGATGGCCCTCGCCAACGAGCGCATCCTCGATCGGATCTACGCCCGACTCCCGGATGGAGCGGCTTGGTAGCTGAGGCCAAACCCTCTCCCGCTTCCAATTTGGCCTCTCCCGCTCGCTCTCTCCCTAGCCCTGGTGTGTCCAGACCCGCCAGGGCCCCAACGCGTCTCCGTCGACGCTAGGGCCCTTCCTGGGCCTATCACCCTCTCTATGAAAGGACCACGCATGTCTTCGTCTTCGTACTCCCCAACCACTCAGCTCCTCCTCAAGACCCTGCAGCAGCAGTACCCGCAGGTCGGCCTCTCCTTCGGCTACGTAGGGGAAGACTCCTACTGGTCGGATGATCGTCTTTGGTACTTCTTCACGGAAGTAGTGAGGGAGGGAGAGACAGAACCTCTCGCGTTCGGCGGCTATCAGACCAACGAGCTTTACGAACTCGAAGTCGCCGCTCTGCTCCGCCTGGAGCAATGGATTCAGGACGTAGTCCTGCCTCACGTTCGTCCAGTTCCCTGGACGCAGCAAGTCGCCGCGTTCCTTCGCTTCCTGTTTTCCTAGGGGCTTCGCCCCGTTTTCCCGAAAGGACTCTCCCGTGCTCTATCGCGCTCTCTCCGAAGCCCAGGCCGACTATCGCCAATACGTCGCCTCCTGGGTCACCCGCGTCTACGTCACCGTGACTCTCAGCGACGGCCAAACGTACGTTCGCACCTACGACTTCGATCAGACCCGGCATAAGTGCCGGCGTTGCCGACGGGCCCACCGCCGGCCCCACGCCAACCGCCGCCGGCTCGCCTCCACCGGCCACGTCTGCGAGATCTGCGGAAACCCCTACGGGGGATTCGTCAGGCAAGGCGTTCGCAAAGTCCTCGGCCGTTTCGAGGAACTCAACCACTGCTGGTCCTCCTCCGGCCGGCTCCACTAGGGCCTGCGGCCCGCATAAGCAGGGAAGGAAGGCGTCCGGAACAAGTCCGGGCGTCCGACTCGCCGCTTTTGCGTGTTATTTCGCATTTTTTCGAGGCTTTCGCCTCGTTTTTCCTGTGTTTTTTGCGTTTTTCTCACCCTCTCGCCGGCGTTGCCGGCCCCTTAGAAAGGAACCTTCCTGTGTACGAACACGAACTCTCCACCGAAAACCTGACCGAAGACCTCCAATACCTCATCGACGAGAACGGATTAGAGACCGTTCTGCGCCACCTCCAACAGGCCCTCCTGCTCAACGCCGCAGAAGCCGACGACAACGAGTGGCCGGATTACGCCAAGGCCTGGCGGAAATCCGCCTACGCCCTCGACAAAACGATCGCCCTCGCCGACCACCTAGGAATCTAGGGGAGGAAAAACACAATGACCAGCCCCACGACCGAAGCTAGCTTCGTCGCCCACGAAATGCTCGATCTGCGGCCCACCGGCCGCAAAATCTACTTCCAAGCCGCCACGCTGGAGCAAGCCGTCCAGCATTGCCTCTACTCGGAAAGGATTAAAAATGGAAACGTCCAGCTCGGCCCCACCGGCCGCGTCGTCTACTGCTCAGACGGCCGCTCCCTCGTATTCCCTAACCCCTCCTCTCGGAACGCGCATCGCCCTCAATGAAGATCGGGGCTGGTGCGATATCTGGTGGGATCTCCCCTGCGGCAAATGCCTCCACGCCGTCGGAAGAGATAAGAGGGAGGCGCAAGAAAGAATCGCCCGCTCGTACCAACAACTCAAGACTCACAAGTAAGGAGTACAGTCGATGACCACGTATGCCTGGAAACCAAGACCCCAAAAAACCCTCGCGTATCAGCTAAGCCGGCTCGCCGCCTGCCCCAACGCGAAACAATGGGCGGAGCCCTACAAGGATCACTACGAAGACGCCTGGTGGGAATGCGATCATCCCGACTGGCTCGCCTGGATCGTCGCTATGACCCTCGGCGGAAACATCGGGTCGCTAGAAAGGGAGAGACTGGCCCGCTGTATGTGGCGGTGCGTGGAGCCGCTGCTTCCCGGGACGGAAGAAGATAAGCAGGGAAGATTGGAGGCGTTTCTCGCCGATGAAATCTTGTTCTGCGATCTTGACCCGGATATGCCGTGGGAATACGAATTCTACGACATCGTCAACTCGACTACCGGGATCATGGTCGCCCTCTCCTGCGGGTGCTTCCTGGAAGCCTACGATGACTCTAATTTGAAATCTGAGTACATCCAGACGCGAAGCCTCCAAGTCATCCGCCACGAGTACTCGCTCGATGAAATCATGGAAGCGGCCGACAAGATGAATCTCTAGGCCGTGATATATGCTGGGCGGGTCGTGGGGAGGCGGCTCGCCCAGCAAATATCACGGTTCGCGACCTTATCCCCGTGAAATTTCACGGATTCGCTTGTTTATTTGCCCGAATTGCCTATTTTTTAGGCAGCACTTGCCTAATTTTTAGGCACTCTCGGACTGCTCTCGTCTCATTTTGAGATACATGACGGACGTGGCCCTTCTGAACTTTATCGGTCCAATCCTCCTGCTTAATGAGGAGCGGGAGGGAGAAAAGCCACACAACCACACCAACCAAGGAGAATCCCATGTCAGACTCATCCGTCACCAC
>CAZHFF010000017.1:0-6110 GCA_964531785.1 uncultured Candidatus Saccharibacteria bacterium | reverse complement strand
TGAGCCTGCTGGTCGGCTGGGCCTGGCACCAGGCCGAGCAGCAGCGCGAGCGCGACCGGCAGCCGCCACCGCCACGCGAGGTGGTGGTGCGCAACGCCGCCGGCGAAGTCATCGGCAACGCCGAGGCGCAGCCACGCCGCGTGCCGGGGCAGGGCTTCGAGTTCGTGGTCACCCTGCAGGACGGCCAGGTGCTGAACCTGCAGATGCCGCCGCGCGGCCGGGGCGCTGGCGCGGGCGGCGGGCCGCGCCGCGGCAATGAGCACCCGATGGCCTGGCTGCGGCCGCCCTACGGCTTCTTGTGGGTGCTGGGGCTGGCCGGGCTGGGGGTGATGGTCGGCGTGTTTCCGGTCGCGCGCCGGCTGACGCAACGGCTGGAAGGTTTGCAGCGCGGCGTGCAGCGCTGGGGCGAGGGCGACTTGTCGGTGCGCCTGCCCGAGGGCGGCCAGGACGAAGTGGCCGACCTGTCGCGCCGCTTCAACGCCGCCGCCGAGCGCGTGCAGCAGTTGATGGATGCGCAGGCGGCGCTGCTGCAGTCGCAGAAGTCGCTGCTGGCGAATGCGTCGCATGAGCTGCGCTCGCCGCTGGCGCGCATCCGCATGGCCATCGAGCTGTCGGGCACGCAGGGCTCGGCGGCGGCGCGCGAGGAAATCCAGCGCAACATCATCGAGCTTGACCAACTGGTCGACGAAATCCTGCTGGCCAGCCGCCTCGACGCGCGCGAGGCCGACATGGGCACCATCGAGCCGGTGGACCTGATCGGCCTGCTGGCCGAAGAGTGCGCACGCGTCGGCGCCGCGCTGGAACTGCCCGACGGCAGCGGCGAGATCGTCGTGCCCGGCATCGCCAAGCTGCTGCGCCGCGCCGTGCGCAACCTGCTGGAGAATGCCGTGCGCCACGGCCGCCGCACCGGCCGCGCCGGCGAGGTCGAGGCGCGTCTGTCGCTGCAAGGCGGCGTGGCAAAGTTGCAGGTGCTCGACCGCGGCCCCGGCGTGGCGCCGGATCAGCGCGAGCGCATCTTCGAGCCCTTCTACCGCCTGCCCGGCGCCAGCGAGCACGAAGGCGGCGTCGGCCTCGGGCTGGCGCTGGTGCGCTCGATTGCCGAGCGCCACGGCGGCAGCGTGGCCTGCGACAACCGCGATGGCGGCGGCGCGCGCTTCACGCTGCGCTTGCCCGCGGCGGCCGACTCGCGGCGTGGATGAGGATTTCCTGCTGCTGGCAGGAAGATGCCACGAATGGGATGTGTGCAGTTCCGCTGACCCACATGGGGTTCTGCGCATCGCCGCCACATCCATCTGCTTTGTCCATCGGTAGAAATAGCGCCGGGTGCGTGATGTGGCGCCGCGATGGCGCGAAACGCTTTGCATAATCCATGAGTCCCATCTTGCCTTCCAGGCGAGTCTCAGGAATAACGCGAATGCCACATATTCTGGTCGTCGGCGGCGCGGGCTACATTGGCTCGCACATGGTCTGGCTGCTGGGTCAGCGCGGCGCACAGGTGACGGTGCTGGACAATCTGAGCACCGGTCACCGCGATGCCGTGCTGCATGGTCGCCTGATCGAAGGCGACATGGCCGATGGTGCATTGCTGGACAGCTTGTTCGTGCAGCACCGGTTCGACGCTGTCATGCATTTCGCCTCGTGCATCCAAGTGGGCGAGTCGGTCGCCGACCCGGCCAAGTATTACGTCAATAACGTAGCCAACACGCTGACGTTGTTGGGTGCCATGCGCAACCATGGGGTGCAGCAGCTCGTGTTTTCCTCTACGGCGGCCGTCTTCGGCGAGCCGCTTTGCACACCCATCGATGAGCAGCACCGACGCGCACCGATCAATCCCTATGGTCGTACCAAGTGGGTGATCGAGCAGGCGCTGGAAGACTACAGCCTCGCCTACGGGCTGCGCTCAGTGAGCCTGCGTTATTTCAACGCGGCGGGCGCGCACCCCGAGGCGCTGCTGGGCGAGCGCCACGAGCCCGAGACCCATCTGGTGCCGCTGGTGCTGCAGGCCGCTGCGGGGCGCAGGCCCCATGTCACGGTGTTCGGCCAGGACTATGACACGCCCGATGGCACCTGCATTCGTGACTACATTCACGTGATGGATCTGGCCGAGGCGCACTGGCAAGCGCTGTGTTACCTGGCGAATGGCGGCGCCACGCGCGCGTTCAACCTCGGCAATGGCGATGGCTATTCCGTGCAGCAGGTGGTGGACACGGCGCGCGCGGTGACGGGGCGGCCCATCGTGGTGCAGCCGGGCCCGCGGCGTGCCGGCGACCCGGCCCGTCTCGTGGCCGACGCAGCGCTGGCGCGCGAAGTGCTGCAGTGGCAGCCGCGCCATGCCAGCCTGCACGCCATCGTGCGAGATGCGTGGCGCTGGGAAAGCCGTTGACCCGGTTCGTTCTCAAGGCGCTGGCCGGGTGTTGAACCAACGCAGGAACCGGTGGCGGCGCAGCCACCAACCGCGCAACAGGTAGGTGCGCGCCAGCTCCTGCGGTGTCAGCGGGGAGGTGTCCAGGAAGTTGTGGCACACCGTTTCGGCTGCCTTGGACGGCACCTGCACCATCCCCGGCTGGCACACGCAGCGCATGGCGCCCACCAGGCTGCGCGCGGCCTGGTGCGCCAGCGCCAGCCGCAGGCGCGCCTGAGTGCCGCAGGGTGAGTTCTTGAGCGCTTGCGCGAACGGCAGCAGTGCCGCCGATTGGTCCAGCGCCTTGGCCAGATTCATGCTGGCCAGGATGCTGTCGCCGCGCTGGCGGTAAGCCACCCACGGGCGCGGCTCGTAATAAAAGCTCTCGGCGCGCAGTGCCATCAGGGGCATGGTGGTCATGTCCTCGAAATGACGGCGTGGGGGAAAACGCAGGTCGACGCCCCACAGTGCGCGCCGCGAAATCTTGGACCACGCATGCAGCTCGCCCGCCGACAGCATGCCCGCCAGCAGTTCGCAGCCGTCGTGCACCAGGCGCCGTGCGGGGCCGCCAAAGCTGCGCCGATGGTGCTCGCCGCGCAGGCGGTGCTTGAGTCGCGGGCGTTCGCGCCAAACGGTGAAATCGCACAGCACCACGTCGGGCGCGTGCGTGCCCACGATGGCGCGCAGACCTTCGATGGCGCCTGGCAGAAGCTTGTCGTCCGAATCGAGGAGCCACAGGTACTCGCCCCGCGCCGCGTCCATCAGCGTGTTGCGTGCCGCGCTCAAGCCGCCGTTGCGCTCGTGCCGCAGCAGTCGCAGGCGCCCCGGCCAGCGCTGCGCCAACGCCTGCATCAGTGGCCAACTGTCATCCGTGGAGCAGTCGTCCAGTACCAGGATCTGCACGCCATCGTCACCGCCCAGTTGCCCGACCACCGAGGCCAGGCACTCGGACAGATACGCCTGTACGTTGTAGACGGGTATCAGGACGCTGAGCCAAGGCGCGCGTGTCAACTTTCCCCTTCAATGCCCTGCAGTGCAGCCCATAGCACGGCGATGTAGAACACGAACGGCATGACACCGCTGTTGTGGTTGAAAAAGGGCTGTGACAGGCCAAACACGAAGTAGCTCACCGGCACCATTACCCCCATCACGCGCAGGGCCAGTGCATGACGCCATCGAAGCGTGTCGTCGACATGCCGGGCCATGCGTGCGCGACTGGGCCAGAACATCGTCAACACCCAGGCGAAGAGCGCTGCCTGCAGCAGCACGCCGCCCACCCCGACCTTGACCCATGCGTCCAGGAAATCGTTGTGTATTTGCGGGTAGCGCATCATCTCCGGGCTGTACTCACCGGCGTCCACTCGCCGTTGCATCTCCTTGACGAAGCCGTGCGCGCCCCAGCCCAGCCAGGGTTTCTGGGGAATCAGTTGGCTGGCCAACCGGTATTGGGCCAAACGCAAGCCCAGAGATGTGTCATCCCTGCCGCTTTCCAGATAGCCACTGATTTCCGTCGCCGCCAGAGTGACGCGGTCCTTGAAGCGGGGAGTGACGGCCAGCACCAGCGCCAGCGTTGCCAGCAATACGGCCAGCACGGCCAGCAGGCGGCCGAACAGCCGGGGCCGCAGACGCCAGGCCAGACGCAGGCACAACGGGATGACCGCTGCAAGGGCCAGCCAACCTCCCCGCGATTGCGACAGCAGCGATGCCGTTAGGCCCAGCGCGATTGCCAGCCCCATCCCGGCTCGCCACAGGCCGCCATGCTGGCGCCAGAAGACGACGAGCGACACGGCGGTCAGGCAGGCCAGCAGCAGCGCCAGATTGCCCCACTGGATGGCGTTGGTGTATCCCATGGCCCGTTCCATGCCCAAGCCCCAGATCTGCCACACGGCCAAGGCGCCCATGCCGACGCAGCCAATCGGCAATCCTGCCAAGAAAGCTTGCGGAGGCGGTGGACATGCGGCGACATAGAGAAGGCACAGCGAACCCAGAAGCCACTTAAGGCCTTTGTCCCAGCGGCTCATGCCTGTATCGACCGCCAGCATGAACCACATGCAGCCCATGGCTACAAACAACAGGGACAGCACCAGCGTGGCCTTGTTGGGCTGGCTCCGCAGCCACAGAGGTGCAAAGCACAGCGCCCCCAGCAACAGCAGCAGCGCGGCATAGGAATACCCCGACGGTACCCACAGTGCCAGCGCGGACAGCAGAAAAGCAGCCGCCGTGTTTGTCCGTAGTGCCAGGGTGGCCGTCTTGCCGCGCAGCATCACGATGCATGTTCCCCGATGACCAACGCGTGGTAGCGCTGCCACATCAGTTCCCGTCCGTGGGCAGCCAGGGCTTGCGCACGTGCAGCACGACCAAGCTGTTCAGCAAGTGCGGGGTCTTGCAGCAGACGTTGCAGCGCGTTGGCCAGCGCCTCGGCATCCGCTGGTGGTACGAGCAAGCCCGTGCGGTTGTGGGTGATGACCTCTCGCACACCCAGCACGTCAGTGCCGATACATGCGCAACCCGCGGCCATGGCTTCCACCAGCGCCAGGGGCATACCCTCCCAATGGGTGGACAGCACAAAGATCTGCGTGCTGACAAGGCGTTGCGGCAGATCGGTCACGTTGCCCAGGAAATGCACTTGGCTCTGTACCCCCAGACGCCGGGCCAGCGCCTGAGTCCGCCGCAAAGGGCGTCGGCTACCAGCTCCCGCGAAGTACAGCCTGGGCTCAAGGCCGCGCTGCCGCAATAGCGCCAGAGCACGAACCAGGCTGGCGTGGTCCTTTTGCCGCGCAAAGCGCGAGGCCATCATGATGGACGCGGCTCGATCCTCCCAGCGTGGGGGCAGCAAACTGTCGGGAAAGCGCTCCGTGGCGATGCCGTTGGGGATGGCGAGGCATTGCGCGGGTGGAAAGCCGCGCTCGATCAGACTCGTACGCACACCTTCGGATACTCCAATGCTTGCTTGCGTGGCTGGCGCCAGAGCCAGCGCCTGTGCCAAGCGCCGCCGCGTGTAGCGCTCGCGCGAATTGTGCTCCACGTGAAAGATGCGCGGCACGCCCTCGGCCACCGCCGCCTGACGGCCCCAGATGTGGTCGCTGAACCCGTGTGCGAACACCACGTCCGGCTTCCAAGTGCGGATGATCCGGCGCAACTCCCACACGGTGAACGCGTGCAACCAGTTGGAGACAACGTGAACCTGTAAGCCCTGTGCCCGCAGCGCCAGGACTCGTTCCATGGAGGTGCTGCGTTTTCGCCGCAACACCAACATCACCTCCATGCCAGGTGTGCGCTGCGCGGCCTGGCACAGATCAATCGCCACTTGCGTGGCGCCAGAGAAACCGCCAGTGACAAAGTGCAGCACCCTTAGCTCTGCTGGTGTCTGTGGTTCCATCTTTCTCTGGCAAACAGCCATTGCCGTGCGGGCCAAGCATGCACCGCCCGCCCGTTCGTGTGCGTCGGGGCCAGGGGTATTAGTGGCTCGCCTGCACGGCTTCGCCCTCTTTCAGCCGATAGTGCGTGCCGCAATAGGGACAGGTGGCTTCGCCCGTGCCCATCCGGAGATACACGCGCGGATGCGTGTTCCACAGCTTCATGTCGGCCTTGGGATTGGGGCAGAAGGTCTCGCCGCCCGGGGTCAGATCCTTGGCCAGCAGTTCAACGGCTTTTTGCGTGCTCATGCCCTGTGCTCCTGCGCGTGCGCGATCAGACTCTGGCCAGCCAG
>CAZHFF010000016.1:0-6182 GCA_964531785.1 uncultured Candidatus Saccharibacteria bacterium | reverse complement strand
CCACCGCCATCCGCCACAAGTAACATGAACAGTAATAGACTGACAGGAATGTAGACGCGGGCGTATTTCCACCACATAGTATAGACGAACTCTGGGAGGAAGTAGAGGATGAGGAGGGAGATAGAAAGCGCTGTGGAGGCAAAGAAGAGCGGGACTATTATGAACTCAGTAAATCGGTAACCTATAACATCGGTGAACTCATAAAGCTGAGTTTCAAATAGACCCGATAGTTGCCAAAATGCGAGCCCGATAGGTATGATAGCAACGGGTGAAAGCAAAGCGACTATCAGCTTTATCTTCTTTTTGTGCCCCATATGCTGTACTGCCCCAATAAGTTTATACATATTTCATTCATCAGCTTGTAATAGATACTCGACGGCGTGAAGGTATTCATAAATAACCTCCTTCTCAGCAACTGTGATGATTTTGAGTTTCACACAAAGCGAAGTGGTATTTTTTAGTACAGTAACCGCACGCAAGGCTTGCGTCGGCTTGCTCTTCTTTATGTGCCGCTCAATAATATCAATCTGTGCCAGAAAGACGTGCTTAACCAATGCGTGGCTGGATAGCGTGGTGGCATAGTCACGTAGTTCATTGAGCACAAGTAGTAAACGGGGATAAGTACCACTAGCGTCCCGTTAAAACTCAAACAACTGCGCCGTCGTTTCGGAACCCTTGACAGATTTTTGTACCGGATGCCGCGAAAACAGCTCAACTAAGCTACTTTTCTCAAACAGCGAGACACTGAGGATCTGTAGCATTTCGTAAATATTGCGCTTGAGTTTGAGTCGCTTCTTGAGTATGGCGACCATGAGGTACGCACAGAGCGCGATACAGATCTGTGTCTTCACTGCGTTCTCGGAATGACCCCAGAAGGTCTTGATCTTGAGGTGCTGCTTGATCCATCGAAAGAACAGCTCCACCTGCCAGCGGTGTTTGTAGAGCAGTGCGATAGAAGAGGCGCTCGCTGCGGTATTGTTGGTGAGGAAGTGGTACACTCTGCCGGTCTCTTGGTCGCGATACTTAACGCGTCGAAGTGCGCTCGGATACTTCTCCGGCGTGTGCTTTCCGGTAAGAACGATGATCTGGTCACACAGCACTCCTGTGTTCCGATCAACCTTGTTCGAGTAGCGCCGTGCGTATTGCGTATTGCATTTTGCTCTCGTCACAAAGAACGACCCCGTGTTGTGTATCGCGTACAGTCGTTTGAAGTCGAGGTACCCACGGTCCATCACATAAAATGCGCCCGGTTCGAACGTGACCTCATCGAGAAAATTGACATCATTCGTCATGCTACCGGTCATACGGAAAAACGTTGGGATAGAGCCGCGAATATCCATCACCATATGGAGCTTCACCGAAGCTCGCGCATGCACGTACGGAGCCCAGGGGAATAGCGAGAGACAGAGGTCGATGCTCGTGGAATCGATCGCGTAGCACGCACTTGCAATGTCCGACGCGATCCCCGGTTCATCAACGTAGAGCGCACGTGCTTCTGTGATCAGTGTTTGTGCAAGATCTCGATAGATGCGCCAGTCGCGTTTCTCGTTTGCTCGTGCGAGTGTTGTTTTTGCAACCGTGTGTTTGAATCCGAGGTGGTACAGTTTCCGTTCATGCGACGCCAGACAGGTGACGACGTCCCGAAGCGATTCACGGTATGCAAGCTGCCCAAATACCATTGCCAGGAACTGGTCACGGCAAGAGAACGACTTCTGGTATCGGCTGCCCTTGTATCGAGCGACACACGCGTCGAACGTGTGACGAGGAAGTAGGGTGATGATCTGTGCGAAAGCATATGAACCTTCATGCATGATGGTGATGAGGTGAGCTGACAATACGCTCCTCATTATCATGTATTTTGGAATCAAATCGTGCGGACGTGGAATGAAAGTAATGTGGCTATATGAAGCCGTTATGTATATGTTGGGTTGAGTTTAACGGGACACGCGTGGATAAGTACAGTTTATACACGATCTATGTGTTGTAATATCATTCTTTCCTCGGCCTCCCCGGTTTGCGTACCTGATATATGTTTATTATGACACGCGTTTGGTGATTAAACTGTACTTATACCCGTTTACCCCATGTATCACCTACCTACCCAGTAGCACAGCGTGCAAGGTCACACCCCAAGATATGATGAGAAATAGCGTTGAGAAAGTAAGCGCAGCAATCTCGCGGTTAAAACCCAAAGATATAAAGTCGCCTGGGGCGTGGACCGGTGTGAGGAAGATAAGGATTAGCATAATTGGCAAAGCTGGCAGCACAAACCTGACCCACCGCCAGTATGCGTGCTCCTTGGCGAAGAATAGCGGAATGAGCGACAGAAGAAGTGCCAGCACTGGAAAGAAGAAATACTGGTACTTATCCCCTAGGCGTATTATATCGAGACAATTAGGCAAGGATTGATACGCAGTAGTACAATTTCGATGCACAAACTCATAAAGATACACGCTCCATATTATGTAGCTTAAAGTCAGTACTATAGACAACGAAATAAAGATGAGTTTGATTACAGTCGTATATTTCATAATGTTATGAATTAAAGCATTAAGTGTCTATACATGCAGCTCGTTGTTACTGTGTAGGTACTAATTGCTGAATGTTCGTTATTATTCCAAGAATTACCATGCTTTTTTGAGTTCCAATCCTAAGCGATTTGGGTATCTGTAGTTTACTGAACACCACCACTTGACCAGCAAGTTTCTTTAACTGTTTCTGTGCCTGTTGAGTCTTTCCTTGCACGCAAAATGTTTCTGCTTTTTTTGCAGATAGCGTAAGTACATGCTTCACAAT
Source organism: uncultured Candidatus Saccharibacteria bacterium (assembly GCA_964531785.1). GTDB lineage: Bacteria > Patescibacteriota > Minisyncoccia > Phycocordibacterales > UBA12088 > CAYWMQ01. The sequence goes on along the minus strand of CAZHFF010000016.1, from coordinate 3,386 downwards.
TGGGTTGAGCGAGTCAAGCTCCTTGTAAAGGTCAGCAAAGGTCACCTGCCTTGGATCCTCGTCCGGATACACCATAGTATCGACTGTTCCGTCACCATCTGTATCTATGTTAAGTGTATTAACATCATCAACAGAGGTGAGGGAAAATTGTGCACGTAGTCTGGATGTGACGGGCACTTCACCATAGGTACGCGTCTTATGGACTATCCCATTGAGTTCTTCCAGCAGCTCCAGCGTGAATATGCCCTCGCCGGCACCTTCAAGGCCGATCGTATAAGTTTCTCCGTCGAGCGGTACGCCAAGGTACTTCCCTTCGCCCAACACAAAATAGTATGAGTTTGGTATTTCTTCGGTAACGCCCACTACGTCACCAACATTATCACGCACAACGCTCACTTCACGCCCTAATCCGTCCTGTATACGGACATCAACGGGTGAGTGCAGGGCCAAACGGAGGTACGGTGTAGGTACGGTAAAGTGCTTCGTGCTGGTAGCCACGTAAGAGCCAACGAATTTTTGACGTGCTATAGTCGCCCTCAGCAACGTACGGAGTTGGTCCACTTCCAAAATCGATGAGTGCGAGCGATTTACTCTTGTGATAGGCAAATTGTACGCGTACATATCCACATACCACGTTTCTATGCCTCGCGACGTATCACTCACCTCTCCCATCGCAACGGCACTCGGAAGAACCACGGTACCATCGCCATCGAACGTAGTAATGGGGCGTGGTGCTATGTACGTTTCAATACAGGTACCCGTGACCTGTGGTGGGCAGTCCATGCGCCTTTTCGCCTCTACATACTTGATACCGCGAATGGTGTCACTTATACCCCATCCTGCGATCTGGACCACCGTAAAGTCCGGTAAGCCATCACCATCCATATCCGGCGGCATCCAACTATCAAGCGTATTATGTAATGCATCACCGTAGTGCAGGAGATCGGTACGTAATGTTTCTGCTGTAACAAGATCCTCTTCACTTCCAGCACGTTCTTCGACCAAGAAGCTCCGCAGGGGATCATACGAAGTAACGTCCGGTGCGCCATACATATCTATCACAGTCGTGTACGAGAGTGGCGCACCTGCTTCATCCACATCTCTTACCCTAGCAAAATACTCACGACTTGGTAGGAGCGTGTAGACGCTCGGCATGTTGAGCCCCAACGCACGCAATGTTCTCGCTGTCGCAAAGTTAGGCCAACCGAACACCGGTATATCGAGCTCCTGTGCCATCCCGTGTAAAAGCGCTGCAGCAGCTTTGGGAGTGCCCAACTGCGGTGAAGCGACCAGGACTACGATATCCACTTTTCCAAGCAACGGTCTATACTGGTGGTCAGCATTCGATTCAAGGTCAGAAAGTAATTTTTTGAGGAGTAACCCGCCCATGGAGTGAGCCACGATAGTAATCCTGCCTGTGTGTGAACCCTCAGCTAAATTTTGCAGCTGCTCGTAGATATAACTCGTGTTGTTCGCGTACGAAGCGCCGTAATACAACTTACCGTTTAGCACGGTACCACCCCGCAGAATCGTGCCGTAGTCAAAGCGCCAGTCATATGGCAGGACCGCGTAATCCGCTATCAGATTTTCGCTGTTCTTCCAAATATTGAGATCACCTAAAAATGATTTATATATGTTCACGGTTAGCCCGAACACCTCGTCGACCACGCCTGCATTCCCTGGTTTAGTGTATATGTCTGGATCCTTACTTGTACCGCTTACGTTGAGCGCAAGTTTTTGTGCATCCGTATTACTATTAGGTTCCCACAGCTGATTCTCGAACAGTAACCCATCTGAGAACAGTCGACTCGCTTGAATACCAGGTAAAAACGCGACAGAGGAGTACCCGGAGGTGAACGTGAAGAGCGTGGCATCAGCTCGCTCGGACAAATGTCCGACCTGTGTTCCGTCATGAGTGGCACGAAATTCATAGACATAGCTAGATTTAGGAAAGACGCTCTGCACAACATACTGCTCACCGTTCGTGTAGTCACCATCACGCAGCGCTGGATCGCTTGCGGAGGTGTCGACCGTCATCGGAAGGATAGTATTCGAGACGTTCACGTGGACGAGTGACGGCACCCGGTTCTGTGGATCGGTATACACCACCTTGAACGTGAAGGTGTCCTTCTCTGCCACCCCACGCTCGGGGTATGGGCCAGAGGAACGCACGCCGCGCACACCGTCATAGCCTGCTTCGGTCGGAAGTGACAGGGTGTCCTTGATAGGGGCGCTTTCCCACGCGTTCCGTGCGGTCCAGGGGTAGTGGTCGATCGGCTGGTGTGTCTGGGTCGGGGGTATGGTGAAGGGTGCGTCGCATATGCGGTCACTGTTCTCGTCGACACACCCTTCCCCGGGCTCGTCGTATAGCTCCCACCAGTTGCCGCCAAGCGGAAGTGGTTGGGAGAATACCTCCTTGTCACTTGCGAGGAGCGCGTACTGGAGGGTGTTGTCACCCTGGTAAATGTTGTTGCGGTATACCAGTGAGGTAGGTGCGTCGCTCTGGGTGTCCCAAAAGAAGATGGGGGCGTAGTTCTTGGGGTAGATATCGTTATTCCGTATGGTCACACCGCGGGCACGGACACCTATGAAAGCGTGCCCACTCTCGCTATCAAAGGAATTGTGTTCCACGATCACGTCCTTGGGGTCGAGGAGGAGGAGTCCCGCCTTCGGGTGGTCGAAGGTATAGCCCGTGATGGTGGTATCGGTACAGAACGCACAGGTGAGCGCGGCTGCCGGAAGCTCGAGCGCGTCGAGCGTTTCGTTCGTGCGACCGTGGGTATAGACGAACAGTTCATCCTCGATCAGTGCACGCACCTCGTGGGTCATGTACACGGGGTCGGGATCGGAGTAGATGAAGAATGGATACTCTGCATTAACTATCGAGATATCGTTGAAGTATCCCTGCGAGGAGCCATTGAGGAACAAGCCCATGAAGCTGCCATCGAGCGACACGTTCTTGACCTGGATGCCATGTGTATAGATGAACGATATCCCGCTGTCTCCCGTACCGCCCTCGACGTAGGGAGAAAGGAGCGTCACCGCAGTGTCATGTAGGGTACTGTTCGTTGAGAACGTAAAGCCGACACCGACCACGAAGCTCGTCACGGTACTGTTGCGTATGGTGCCTCCATCCGTGCGCGATATGCCGATACCATGATCATTCTCAAACACGAGCGTGTTCGTGATCGTAATGGGTCCGTTTCTGTCACCCGACTCAGCGACGATGCCCTTAGAAAAGTGCTGAATGGTGACGTCCTGTACCGTCGTGTCACGCACGTTATAGAGGTAGAGGCCGATCCCGCTAGCACTTCCAGTTACGGCGTGTCCTTTGCCGTCGAGCGTAATGCCGTCCGCAGTACCAAAGATACCGGTACCGAACTGGA
>CAZHFF010000015.1:0-9349 GCA_964531785.1 uncultured Candidatus Saccharibacteria bacterium | reverse complement strand
TACGGGCCGTGTGGCTGCCGCTCTCATTGGCGACCGCGTACACGCGGACACCACCCACAGCTCCTGCAACATCAGCGCTAAACTGCATGCCGAGCTCGTATGCAGAGGACTCACCCCCTGTGCCAGCCGGTGTGGTGTCGCCGAGGAGGTTCTCGACCGCAGCAAAAACATACTGCGCCTGCCCAACGTACAAGCAGGAAGAAATTAGCACGAGCGTAAGCACTCCAGCAACGGTCTGTCTGAGTCGATGAGGTAACAGATGCATACTACTCATAGAATAACGGGGTCAATCTTGTTCTGCAATCGGCAGGTTCGGATGCAGTGACTTGCCGACCGGACATGCTCCTTGGCACAACTACCTACCTAACTCATACAACCGCTTCACTTCCTCTGCCGTAAGTGCACGTGCATAGATGCGGACGTCGTCCATCGTTCCAGGGAAGTACCCCGTGGGGGAACCGGAGTTGGTACCTGAACCTATGCTTACCGGAACATTCGCTTGATCGAGGCCGATCGAGCCACCCGCAACAGGAGCAGCGTCGCTCACACCATTGACATACAGGTTCATGTTCGTGCCGTCATAGGTGAATACGGCATGGTACCACTTCCCCACTTCAACCTTCGTTGCGCTCCGTATACCGTCCCAGGGCGACACTTCCCGAAACCCGATGATCTCATTAGCGCCATCGATCCGCAGGTACCAGTTACCAAGCACAGTCGCGTTGTATCGCTCAACCAGGCCGCGCACCGTTCCCTGTCCACCGCTTGACTTGAACCAGGTCGCGATGGTGAACGGGTCGGTGCCGTCGAAGTAGTACGCGGCGTTGGTCCCCACGGTGATGGAGTCACTGGTGCCATTGAATTTGACAGCTTGTCCGAGTATGCCGAACTCCGGTGAGGTGGTCGCGGCCATGGCACCGACCGCATTGCCGTGTGCCCTTGTCGAGCTCCGGTCACGTATCTCGGCTGTTGTGCTCGACCAGTCGACCTCGGCACCGTCAAATGTCCAGTGACCGACGAGGCCGCGTTCAAGGTCGGGGTTGGTGGTAAGGGTTTGCGCGATACGGGTGGTTGCGCCGAGCTCATAGAGGCGCTTGATCTCTTCAGAAGAAAGGACGCGGTCGTAGAAGCGAACGTCGTCGAGCGAGCCCGTGAGGTAGCTTGACCCGATCTTGCCTATGGTAAGAGCGGTCGCGTCGATAGCAGAGCTCGTCACCACCGTCACATGATTCCAGCCAGTATTGGGGAACACAGTCGTCTGTGCGCCATTGATGTAGATGGTCGGGCTGCTGAAAGTGTTTGCTCGTAGGGTTCCCGAGGAGAGATCAATGGTCTTAGAACCGTCGAGGCTCATGATGCTCTGGGTAAGCGTGTCGGGCTTCACCCAAAACGACACGGTCTTGACGCCGTTTATGGGGTCGCCGGAAAGTGTTCCCGCTTTAAACGCACGGAGGAGAGAAACTAGCGTATTGGCTGAAGAAGTGTTGACCGTGGTCGAGTAGGCACCGGTCGTTGTAGCGATCCGCTCGACGAAAGCAGTGTTGGTGGTGTTGGTATGGCGCAGCGCGTTGGGGGTGGAAGCGGAAAAAGTATACGCTGCATCCCAGGTTACATAGAAGCCAAGCAAGAGTGTGTCTGCTTGCGTCGTGTTGGGAGAGTTGGTGTTGGTGGTATGAGCAGTCGTGTTGGATCCATCGAGCTTGCCGCTACTTCCCACGTCATAGACGTCAGAGGTCGCGAGCCCGCTGTACTGCACCGCTGCTCCATAACGAAACGCTGCTGAGCCGCTGTACGTGATGGTGACCACATTGCTGGCGTGACCGGTTATATTGGTCGCTACCCACATATCCATGTTGTGGGTACTATCCCCACCGGCGGCACTCCCCGCCTGGGTATAGGTGTTGCCTGCGGTGTCGGTGACACCGGTTACCGTGCGCTTGTTTCCGGCCGTGTAGTTCGAAGTAGCAACGATTATGGTGTTGCCCGTAGTAACGCTAAAGGCAGTGAGTGCAAGTGTTGTCGCTGAACTGCTATTCGCGTTGCCGGTCGCATTGACGAACGTGATAGTCTGCGACCCGCCACCCCGCGACAGATAATCGCTCGTACCGTTGAAGCGTAACGCTTGGCCAAGAACGCCAGCCGTAAGTGAAGTGGTGCTGGTGAGCGAGATCGCATCGAGGTTATTCCCGAAACCAGTAGCATCCCGCACCTCACGGGTGCTACTTGCCCAGTCCAAAGTGTCTCCATCGAACGTCCAGTGTGCGAGTAGACCGTTGTCGAGCGCCGGATTCGTGTTCAGGGTCTGTGCGATACGCGTGGTCGCGCCCAGTTGGTAGAGACGAGTGATCTCTTCGGCTGAAAGCACGCGATCGTAGAGGCGGACGTCGTCGATCGATCCGTCATAGTACGACGTACCTGCCTTACCCAAAGCAAGCGCTGTAGCACTGACGTCTGCTGTATCGGTCACTGCAACGAAGAACCATTTGGTTGATGGGAGAGCAAGCGGCGTTTCCACGCTTGCCACCGCTTTGATGAACTTCCCGGAGCCGGTACCCTGGTTCTGGCCATTGTTGTATTCGGTCGCCAACCAGTCGGCACTCAAGTTACTCTTCGCGATACGTACTTCGTCAAGCGCGCCTTTCTTCATCGCATAGTTGGTGTCATCATTACTGAAAAAGAGTGCGTCTGGGGAATTCGTTACGGTTCCTGAAAAAGTGTCTGCCCAGGATTCGTCCTCTGCACCATTGACGAACAAACTGAGGTTGGTGCCGGTCTTCACGCCGCCCACGTGGTACCAGGTACCGGTCTGCACGGTCGTGTTCGCCCCTACCGAGAACCAATCCTCCGCTGTGTTCGGCAGCGTGAATTGGAAGCCGTTACTCGTGTTTATACCAAGACTCCAGCCGAGCCAGGGCGCTGACTCAAAACTCTTAAATACCAGCTCCTGCCCTTGACCAGGCGTCGTGGAAGCCTTCACCCACGCAGAAACACTGAAGTTGGTTTGTGCATCGAGGTCGGTACCGCTATCGGGAACGGTTGCGTACGTGTTATTGAATTCTCGTCCTGCGACGATCTTGCCGCTTGTTGCGGTGCTACCCTGGTTGGTACCGTTATGTGCATTTGCGGAGTCGGTGAAGCTGCCATTGAGATGGTACACGGCTTGGTATGCACTCCAAAGTGTTGCTGTGTCCTCTTGTGAGGTAGAGACCCCACTGTTGCCATAGTACAGGTAAAAGTCGGTGTCGGTCGAACCGCGGAGCGTCGGTATGCTGACCCACATCTGTATCTCTCCGGTGCTCGAACTGTATGATTCGATCTCGTGCGCAAGTTGCGTATCGTCCGCTGCGTTGACGAAGATGATGTCATAACCGCTCGCATTGGTCACGTTGCCGCCGTTCGCCGTCGTCCGGAGCACCGTGTCGGTGAGGGAAACGAGCACGGGAAAGTTCGTGAGATCAGAAGACCCCGAGACCAACGTATGGTCTATGGTGAGCTTCTTACGGTAGCCGTATCCTGCATCGTACCAACCGATACTACCTCCACCTTCACTATGCCCGTGGACCGTGATTGTGGGATTTGTGAATCCTGTTGCAGTGACCTCCGCATCTGCATTAAGCGAAACATTCGTCGTGCCGTTCAGGGCGAGCATCGGCCTATTTGACGCATCGGGCCTCATCCAGAAGGCGACCGTTCTTACCGTCTTTCCGGTTGCACCGACGTCCACGAAGTCATCTATGCCGTCAAGCGAGAGCGCTTGACCGAGCGGCCCAGCACTGAGCGAGGTAGTTGCTGAGAGACCTCCCTGCTTGGTGCCATGATTTGCTGCGCTACTTCGATCCTTAAATTGCCCCGTTGCTGCGCCCCAGTCAATTTGAGCACCATCGAACGTCCAGTGCCCGACAAGACCGCGCTCGAGGTCCGGATTGCTTTGGAGCGTCATACCAATCGATGTAGCCGCATCACTGCGCACCACGAAGTACAAGCCTCCCACCACAAGGAGCGCAAGCACGACCGCAAGTAACTGCACAAGCGGCCTGCGTTCTTGCTCAGTATGCTCGTTTGCTTCGAATGAGTGTTGGTTCATGATGGTTCGTACGGCCGTTCAGATTGAGGTCTAGGTACTACGCATCCACACCTTCCCCGGTGGATGCGACCGACACCTCTGTGTCGGGGGTCGTGTTTGGCTCTGTAGCACCCATGGACCCTTCAGATGCCGATGGCTGAGCTACTTCCTCAGCTACTGCTTCCACGGGTTCTACCGGGGCTGATGCGGGTTCTGGCTCTGGCTCTGGCTGCGGCTGTGGAACAAGGTCAGGTTCTGAAGCTGGCACTGGTGTACTGCCGCCGCTCGTGCCCGAAGGTGCCGCGACGCTACAGTCACCTTTGGATTCGACCAGGCTGCCGTTTCGCACGCGGACACAGTACGCCTCTCCTGTTACCTCATCAAAGAGCTGGATACCGTTCGGCCGCTCCGATGAGCCCACGGTGAGCGCACCTGCGGCAAGATTCTGCACCTTCGCAAAACCGGAGCGTATATCGACCCCGAGATCGCGGAGCGCGCCGAGAACGACCGCTACGATGCCATTACTATCGCTACCGGTCGGACTCGACGTGTCGAGGTCGGCGAGCGATATACCGAGCGCTTTTTCAAGTGCCGTGACCTTTTGTGAGAGCTCTTGTACGCCCGCAAGCGTGAGCGCCGAGAGCTTGTAGAGGTCGACACCCCTACCGTCAGCTGAGAGGATGCTTGCACCCGCGAGTGTCGTGCTGCCGGTCTTGCCGCCCGCGACCGTGAGCCCGCTCAGGTCCTCGGCGATGAGCCCGAGCCGCCGCTCACCGTTCTCGCCGTCTGCCGTGTACGAGTACGAGGCGACCTTGAGCGAGCGAATGATGGTGAGGGCGTCGGTACGGTCGGTGTCGCTCAGGTACTCGATATCCTGCTTTGCATCGCGCGTCGAGACATTGATGAAGCCCTGCGCCCCGACCTCGCCCGCAACATGGAGCGCATACTGCGGCGTCGTGCTTGCAGTAAGCCCGTCGAAGCCGCCGATGCCGACATTGCCTGTCTCGTGATCAATATACACCTGGTCCTCAGAGAAGTAGTACTGCGGATCGACAAACACGAGAATAGTACCGGTTGCGGTGCTTGAAGCGCTCCCGTCGAACGCCTCGAGCGCTATACCTGCGGTGTATCCGGTCGAGGTCGCCTTGGCGCCGAAGCCGGGCATGGTCTTCGATGGCGCTATTCGGTCTCCGACCGCGATCGGACCGTTCTCGAGCGACACAAAGGTCGGGATGCGTCCGGAGAGCGCGATCGGCACCTTGGCTTCGCCGATGAGGTCTGGGTGGTCCTTAAAGCCGCCGAGGAGGATACCTGGTTCGGTCGATACCACACCGAGAAGGGTCGGGGTGCTCGTGCTCGACGAAGCGTTCGTGTAGCGCGACACAAAGACCGGGTTCTCTGGGTCGAGCATCACGAGCTCGCCTGCCGCAAGGGTGGTGTCCTTCGTGGGGTAGTTCTCTGCAAGGTCGAGTGCGGTGACGCTCGCAGCAACCGCATATATGGTGCCGACCGTTCGCGCTGAGCTCGAGCAGTTGTTACCAACGCCATCACCGTTATCGACACAGAGGACGCCGTTCGGGACCAAGAGCGAGTTGCTTGGAATGTTCGACGAGGCGAGCACCGAGTCGCTCGTCGTACCGACCACGACACGAACCTTCTGGGCGATGCCCTGGGTCGAGCCTGAAGCCTCCGCCCACACCGTGAGCGCTTGGAGCCCGCCGATCTGGGCACTGTAGGCCATCACCGTACCCGTCGCTGCTGCAGACGTAACCGGAAGGTCGACCCAGGAAACCTTCCCAGCATTGTCCGCGAACTTGATGTTGCCGAGGTTGAGGCGTTCGATCGAGGTGATGTTGCTGCCGTAGTCGTACCTCAAGGCACCGGAGTTCACGTCGAAGCCACCCACGATCGAGGTCGTCGCACGGGTACCGCTCGTATCGATGCGGAAGATCGGCGTAGCAGCTGTGCCGGTCGCGATGGTCCACGCATACGGCTGGCTTGCAACGATGGTCGTTGTTGCCGAGGTAGTGTAGTTCACCGTGAGCTTGCTCATGGTGGTCGAGCCGAAGTTGAGCGTTCCATCGGTGGATAGCCAGAGCGAAGAGGTGCCGGTCACGGCGGTACCGTTTGCGCCATAGAAGGCCATCTGCCCCAGCTGCCCGCTGTTCACCGTACCCGCACCGCTGCCTGTGCCCATACAGACACCATTTATAGCGAAGCATCCTGTGGTGAGATTAATGCCCTGGGCAAAGGTGCTCGTTGCGTTGCCGGTTACACTTAGCGCAAGTGCCTGCAGCCCGCCGAGGAAGGTCGAGGTCGCGGTCGTGCTGGAGACACGGAGGATGCCCCCGACCTCAAGACCCGCTGCGATCGTGCTCGTGCCGGTACCCTGTACCACGAGGTTACCGGTCGTGGTCGAAATACCCGCGACCGTGAGCCCGCCCTGGACGGTCGAGGAGCTGTATGACACATAACCCGTAGCGAAGCGACCGGTCCCACCCACCTCGAGCTCGCCCGAAACGAACGCGCTGTTGTAGTTATTACTGTTCGGTATGTAGCTCGGTGACGAAGAACCGACATGGAGCGCCGTGATCGGGGTCGTCGTTCCGTTCTTGATACCGACCGACGTGCTCGCAACGCCACCGAAGCCATCGGTCACGCCATAGACTGTGAGGATCGGCAGGTTATCGAGCTGCGCGGTGTATGCCATCACCGTGCCGGTCGCCGCAGCGGTCGTCACCGGCATGTCGATCCAGCTCACATGGCCGGCGTTGGTCTCAAAGCGTGTGGCGCCGACCTGGAGCGAAGTGATCGAGGTCACACCGCTGCCGTGGTCATACTGGAGCGCGCCGGAATCGAGATTGAAGCCGCCGGTGATCGAGGTGGTCGCTTTGGTGCCGCTCGTGTCGATGCGGAAGATCGGTGTCGCGTTCGTGCTGGTCGCAAGGGTCCACGCGTAGCGCTGGCCAGTGACGAGCGTCGAGGTCGCGGTCGTGAGGTAGTTCACCGTGAGCGTGCTTGCTGTCGTTGAACCAAGGTTAAGGAACGACCCGTCGAGCCAGGTGTTGCCGCTGACCGCGAGACGAGCTCCCGGCGTGCTGCTACCGATGCCGACGTTGCCGCCTGTATAGTTGATGCCGCCCGTTGCGTCATCCCACTTACTGCTCCCGCTGCCGATACAGGTTCCGTTGATCGAGTAGCAGCCGCTCGTGATGTTGAAACCATTCGCAGCCGTCGTGGTGCCATAGTCATCGATCGTGTAGAGTAACGCGTCGTTCGAATCGTACACACGGAACGCAGCCGCACCGGTCCCCGCGGTCGTAGTCCGTATGGTAACCCGCGCATCAGGCGTACTCGTACCGAACCCGACGTTGCCCGTGCTCCTGATCCGAAGCAGCTCTGTGTTTGCTGAGTTATTGAACGCAAACCCTGCACCGCTGTGGCCGGTAGTCCTAAAGACCATGTTGGATGCGCTCGACTGACCGTCAAGGGCGATGTACGCTCCTGTGCCATTGAGGCGTGGTACCGGATTTGCGTTAGAATTGGAGTTTGTGATCGAGAAATAGTTGCTGCCTGTGCTCGTGTAAACGCCGAACACGTTTGCGTTGGTAAGGCTCGACTGTATCGCGAGCGGCGCGAGCGGCGTCGTGGTACCGATACCTACCCTGCCTGTCTCTTGCGACACGACGAACTGACCAGACGCAACGTTGAGCCCTCCTGCAAGCGTCGAGGTACCGGTCGTTGACGTCGCGACGAACTGGCTCGCGGACGAGGTACCGGTCACCTGGAACTGGGCGTTGAGGGTGCTGGTACTGTTTCCAACGAGGACGATGTGGGACGTGTCGGTCGGATAGAGCGCAAGGCCGTCGGTGGTGGTTGCCCACACGTTCGAGGCTGCACCGCTGCCGTTGTCAAAGCCACAGGTGAAGAGACCGGTCGTTGCGTTATAGAGGAGGGTCTGATCCTCGCCTGAACAGTCGGTGAGACCGTTCTGGAAGAATCGGGAGACGCGGAGGTTCGTGGTCGAGGCGCTTGCTACATCGAGCCCGCCTGCGATCGTGCTTGTTGCGAGGGTGTTCGTGGCGAAGAAGTGGGACATGACGACGTCACCTACGACCGAGAGCTTGGCGTATGGTGAGGTGGTACCGATGCCGATGTTGCCGCTCGATACCGATGTGCCGCTCCCATTAAGGCCGGTGCCATATATAAGGTTGCCGATGATGAGCCCGTTGCTCATACCGGTCGACGTTGCGCCGATATTGTAGCCGATGAGGATGTTGTTGCTACCTGTGGTGAGGTTGGTGCCGCTGTAACCCACATTAGCTCCGAGGAGGAGGTTGTTCGAACCGGTCGTGATCGCATAGCCGGTTCGGTACCCGAGGAACGTGTTGAACGCGTTGCCTGAGTTAGAGCCGGTATAGCCACTCTCATACCCGATGAGGGTCGAAGATGCGTACGAGCGACTCGTGTTCATATCGCCAGCACCGGCATTGTACCCGACCGCGACCGCACCGCCGGTCAGATGACTGAAGAGCGCAGAACGTCCGAGCGCGGTGTTGCCGGTACCGGTGATCAGCCGCCCGAGGGCTGCCGTACCCACTGCGGTGTTGTAGTTACCTGTCTGCGCATTGCGAAGCGCTGCGGAACCGATCGCGACACTCGACGTGCCCGAAGTGTTCTCGTACAGAGCCGACGCGCCGATCGCGGTATTCGAGTTACCGGTGTTGTTCGAGGTGAGCGCAGAAGAGCCGACGGCCGTGTTCGCGTAACCAGAGGTATTGGCATCAAGGGTAAGCGCACCGATCGCCATGTTCTCATATCCTGTGGTGTTGAGGGTGAGCGCTGAGGTGCCTAGTGCGGTATTCGCATATCCCGTGGTGTTTGACGCAAGCGCTGCGTTACCGAGTGCTGTGTTGTAGCTACCAAGATAGGCAGCGCCACCCGCCGGTCCCATGGTGAAGTTACCCGCGTTGACACCGACAAAGGTATTAAGACCTGTTGAGCCGGTGTCCGCGTACGTATGCACAAGCCGATTGCCGCCACTAAGGATGACGCCCTGCATTCCCGAAGAGGTGCTCGTGAGCGGCAGCTGCAGGTTCCCGACATAGGCAGATTGTTGCACGGAAAGTATTCCGGCGATGTCGATTCCTCCTGCGAAGGTTGAGCTGGCCGTCGAGGTGGCGACGAACTGGCTGGCGCTCGAGGTACCGGTCACCTGGAACTGGGCGTTGAGGGTGCTGGTACTGTTCCCCACGAGGACGATGTGGGACGTGTCGGTCGGATAGA
>CAZHFF010000014.1:0-12889 GCA_964531785.1 uncultured Candidatus Saccharibacteria bacterium | reverse complement strand
TACTATGACCCAAGTACGGGAAGGTTCACTTCCCAGGACCCGTTCTCTGGCTTTGCAGAGGATCCAGCAGGGCAGAACTAGAATGATCATCTGCCCAGCGTCCGAGCAAATAAAAGGTACTTAGTACCTTTTATTTGCTCGGGAGAAGTCTACTGAACAAAGCTTGCTTCAAAGGCAAAAGCTCGGCATTGCTCAATATCTCGAGCAGACAAGATACGTTCCTTTATAAGAAATTCTTCTTCCATGACGACGTTGGTTTGGTACATCTCGGGTCCGTCTGTGTTCACCGTGATACGGACGTTTTCTTTTTTAAGCGAGGTAATGATCGTACGTAGTTCCGCAACTGAGCGGACTTTCTTGTTGCGTAAGTTCGAGGTGGGGCAGAGTTCCAGCGTGATTCGTGCCTCGGCTATTTCGCGCATGAGTGCTTTATCCTTTACGGCAAGGAGACCGTGGCCGATGCGTTCAGGGCGAATTTTTTGCACGACATAGCGTAATTCATCCAGCGAACCTTCCTCTCCCGTATGTATCGTGATACCGAGGCCCGCGGCGCGTGCACGGGCAAAGAGCGGTGCATGGCGCGCCATTCTGAAGCGCTCACGCTGAGGTCCTCCAAGGTCGATGCCCACAATGCCACGACTACGGTACGCCAAAGCCTTTTTGAGGATTATCTCGTTCTTCGCAAACGGTAAGGTACGGTCCATCATGAGGATAAGACCCGCTTGTACCTGAGGGTAATCAAGGAGAGCACGATCCATACCGCGGAGTGCCGCCATGATGATGTGGTCAAGGTCACGTTCACCGCCTCTGTTCCTGAACATGGGGTTGAAGCGGAGCTCCTGCACGACTATGCCACATTGGCGAAGCCCTTACCCCGCGGCTCTGCCGCGGGGCTCCTTGTAGGAAAGTCTGAAAACCCTCGGTTTTCAGGAAATGGCTGTGCGCGAAGCGCGCCTGCCATACCCTGGGGCAGAGCCCCAGGGTTATTGATTGACTATGTGATACGCACCGCATGCGGCACGTGCTGAGCGTTCTGGTCACATCTGACGAGAATAGGGCACAGCGCACAGTTGCTGCAGGAGTGAAAACACGCTATCGTGTGCGGTATGTCAGAGTACGTACCAACCATAGGGCTTGAGATACATGCGGAACTGAAAACACGAACGAAGATGTTCTGCAACAGTCGGAATGATCCCGACGAGACACGGCCAAACGTGAACATTTGTCCGGTCTGCATGGCGCACCCGGGCACACTCCCGGTCATCAACAAAGCGGCTGTGCACCACGTATTGCGTGTTGGTGCAGCGATCGGCGGCACGTTGGCCGATTTCACAGAATTCGACCGGAAGAACTACTTCTATCCCGACATCCCGAAGAACTACCAGATCAGCCAGTACAAGTACCCGCTCATCTCCGGCGGGAGCATCGGACCCGTTGCTGTGACGCGTATACACCTAGAAGAGGACACAGCACGGTCAACACACGGAGACACGTACAGTAATGTCGATTTCAATCGTGCCGGGGTGCCGCTCATGGAGCTTGTGACGGAACCGGTCATCCATGATGCCGAGACCGCTGTTTCGTTTGCACGAGATTTAAGGCTCCTGCTTCTTTATTTAGGAGCAAGCGATGCTAATCTCGAGAAGGGTGAAATGCGTGTCGAAGCGAACATAAGTATTGCTAGGAAGGATGACGAAAAACTTGGCACTAAAGTTGAGGTCAAGAACCTCAACTCCTTCAAGGCGGTCGAGCAGGCAATTGCGTACGAGACGAAGCGTCAGGCAGATCTGCTAAACCGAGGGGAGAAAGTCGTACAAGAGACGCGTGGCTGGGACGAGAACAAGCAGAAGACGTTCTCGCAGCGCTTGAAAGAGGAATCGCACGACTACCGCTACTTTCCCGACCCAGACCTACCAAAGCTTATATTGAGCGAGATACCTGAATTCGATCGCACTGTGCTCGACGCGAGCTTGCCTGAGCGGCCATGGGCACGACGCGAGCGCTATGAGGCTCTGGGGCTCACGCCACAAGCCGCAGCAACCATCACCTTTACGCCCGAACTTGCGAGGCTCTACGAAGACGCCTGCGCAGCGCTCCCAAAGGAGCAGCACATAGTAGCTGCAAACTACCTTACCTCAGACCTGCTGGGCCTCATGGGCAGTAAAGATGCCTCAGTGCGTCCGCTTAGCGAGTTGTCCGGGACGGAGTATGCAGAGATCGTCACGCTCGTTGCAGCTAACAAGGTGTCCTCGCGCGGCGCAAAGAACGTGCTCGCAGTTTGGGCTGAAAAAGGAGGCTCACCTAACGCCATCGCTACCGAACAGGGACTCCTTCAGCAGTCAGACGAAGAAGAAATAACTAAGCTTGTATTAGATATTTTGTCCGATAACCCATCTGTTGTAGACGAGTTTCGGAATGGCAAGGAGTCATCGCTTCAGTACCTGGTAGGGCAGGGCATGAAGCGCTCGAAGGGTGCCGCGAACCCTCAGGTATTGGCAAAACTCCTCAAACAGCATATCGAGGTAAACCGGTAGTGACGATTTCTATCCGTGCTATTGCGGTCAGGCGCCTACTGGCATGCTGGCACGAGTGCAAAAGTCAAAGATCACAGGTCAATAGTACAGTTCAAAGTTCAAAAGTTTCGCCTTCAACAGATCGTGCTGGGGAATGCCGCTTTGGATCTTTTACCTTGCACTTTTCATGTTGGCTGTCTGCATGTGCAGGTACTTGCTACATACCCATACTCATTCCTTACACTGATCGTCTCGCTTTTCCACAGGCTGGCCCTGCGAGCTATTCCCACCTGGTACCTATCTCGTATACTAGAGACATGGAGGAAGCACTGGAATTTGAGGGAAAGCGCTATATCTCGTCAAAACGAGCGGCGCAGCTTGTGGGATACACGAAAGACTACGTCGGGCAGCTCGCGCGTGCAGGTAAGGTCGATGCGCGTCTGGTGGGAAGGAGCTGGTACGTTGCCGAGGACTCGATCCGGTCCCACAAGCTGAACGCACATTACACCCTTACTCAGCCGACCAAACCAAGGAGGTCAGATCCCCAGACGGAAGAGGTGGTAACGGCAGAGACGCCGAGCGAGCGGCCGAGCGGCTTCGTGCGGGTACGTGTTACCGACCAGCCAGCGGTCGAACAGGGTCCCACCGAGGTTCGTCTGCCTGTTCGTGAGCAGTTGTTGCCGCAAACAAGCGCTGAACCGGTGGCACCAGCTGCCGAGCAGCCGGTGCGGCCGACCTATACGGCACGAACCACCCGCATCGGGCGTGACCCGCTCGTTCAAACAGATATCCGCTACGAACCAGGACCCCATTTCTATGAAGACGACGGTCCGATCTTGCCGACCTTGAACAAGGAGACCCGCTTCAAAGGGGAACCATTACCACGACCGCAGACGCCGGTGACGCAGCCGCGTCCGGTGCAGCAGTTCCATAGCTCTGCAAAAGCCCCACGTGGCGGGGTTTCTCGTGTCGACGGTATCCAAGTTGAGCGAAGAGAGCGCCCCCGACTCCCTGAGCGCGGACGCGCCGAACGACCACAGCCACGACCAAAGCCAGGGCCAGGTGCGCTGCCGCGCCCGGTGCACAGCGCGGACGGATCGTTCGTTGACGTCGCGGTGTGGGTCGCTGTGTTCGCACTCGTTGCCCTAGGAAGCGTCTATGTCTTCCGTACCTACGTCGACACAGCACAGCTCTTCTCGTTGATCGGGCTTTAAAGGTGACCTATACACAGCCGCAGGCACTAGCTGGTAGGGAAGCTGGGGTATACTAGCGGTAATGCACTACTGTGCTTGCCACAGGCTGTTCGTTCTTGCCCTCGCCCTAGTGGTCGTGGTGCCCTCGGTCGTGTTGGGCCAAGGCTTCACGGGTACCTCGGTCGCCTCGTCGTTCGTCGTGACCGGTGATGCCACGGACGGCGATATACTCTCGTTCGATCCGTTGACCCAAACGCACCGACGCTCAGGTGCGCGGAACGACGCGCTGATGTTCGGTGTCGTGGTAGATGATCCGCTCCTGCAGGTGAGCGATATTGACCCAGTTCCCGGCGCTCGACCGGTCGTACGGGTGGGTGAGGCTGTGGTGAACGTCAGTACACGAGCGGGCATCATCCGCACCGGCGACCTGGTGACCACCTCAGACCTTGCTGGACTCGGGGAGCGCGCCGACCGCGATACTGCAGGCTACGTGCTCGGGGTTGCACTCGAGGACATGCAGTATGCGAGCACCGATCGGACGCTTCCGGAGGGTGTACAGTTCGGCAAGGTCGCGGTGGCACTCCGTGTCGGTCAGTACCTCCCCGGGGACAGCATGACCGAAGAACCGACCTCGACCGAGCCGATCATCGTGCCGATCGGTCAGACCAATGAAACAGGCATTGACTACTTCATGATGTTTCGCTACATCCTTGCGACGGTCGTGGTCCTCCTCTCGATCCTCATCGCGCTCCGGAGCTTCGGTGGAGCGCTCTCGCAAAGTGTGATAGCGGTCGGCCGTAACCCGCTCGCGCGGTCAGCCATATACTCCATGATGCTCTGGAACAGCCTCTTCATCCTGATCGTTTCCGGGGTCGGTCTCTGTCTCGGTATCGCCATAATCGTCCTTTGATCATGCAACCTCCGTTCCCAAACTTGTTCAGTGCTGAGACCGAAACCGTTGCACGTGCAGGTGCAGGTGACCAGAGCGGACTCCTGCTGCTCGTACTTCTCCTTGTCGGAGCGCTCATCATCGGACTCTTGCTCCTTGTCGTAGCGCTCCTACGCAAGCAGCGGCAGGCGCTTGTGATCCCGGCGACCCGTGAGGTACTGCGTGAGGCGGAGGAACGGGCCGACTATATCATTGCAGAAGCGATGGAGGAGGCGCGTCAGGCTCGGTTGCTCATCGAAAAGGAACGGTTGCGAGCGCTCGGTGAGGACAAGAACGAGATCGGGCTCTTCATCAAGGCCTATGCCGATCGTCTGGACAAGGCGATCGGGGACCTTGCCTATGGGCTTGAAAAGGAGCACATGCGCGCAACAGGTCACTTCGTTGAGTCGCTCCAAAGCATCGAAAAGAAGGTCGCTCAGAACGCCGATGATGCCAAGCACAGCATGGACTCGTTCACGACGCAGTCGAGCACCCTCTTCGAACGGTTGGCGAGCGAGATCGAGAACGTCGAAAAGGGAATACAGCACTTGGCGATAGCGCTTGAGGAGGCGGCTTCGGACGAGGCCGACAAGAATGCCGAGATCGTGCGCGAGGAGATGCGCAGGATCGGCGATCAGACGGCGCAGTCGGTCATGGACGTCGCAAAAGGACTCGACGCGAATCTGCGAGAGAACCTCGCAAAAGAGTTCGCGTCGATAACGCGTGAGATCGACCTGTATCGAAAGGCGCGTATGGAGCTCATCGATGAGCGGCTGCTTGTCCTTATCGAAGAGACGGTCCAGATCGCGCTCCAAAAAAAGCTGTCCATGTCAGAGCATTCCGACCTGGTCTACCGTGCGCTCGAGGAAGCGAAGGAAAAGGGGGTTTTCGTATAGAGTCCAAAGTCCAAATCTCAAAATGCAAAATGACAATGCAAAATTCAAAGCCGAGTTCAAAAAGCGTCAGTACGGCTACGTACCCCGTCTTGTGCGCTTCATTGATGGTCTACCGAAAGACAGTGTATGTCTGACGATCGGACGCAACCAATTACTGAGAAGCGGGACAAGTATCCTTGCTAATTATGTTGAAGCAGGAGCCGCAAGTTCACAGAAGGACTCTATAAATTTCTTTACGCATGCGCTTAAATCAGCAAACGAAACGAAAATGTGGATTTGCCTGCTGCGAGACCTTGAGAAGGGGTCAAAAAAAAGAAGCAGCATGGCTCCTGAACGAAACAACAGAGGTAGCGAACATCCTCGCGAGCAGCTTACTAACCATGAAGGGCAAGCGATAACTTTGGATTGTGAACTGTCACTTTTAACTTTGAGATTTGGATTTTAGACTTCTACTATGCTCGTCAAGATCATCAACACCGTCCTGCAGGATACGTACACCACCGACGAGCTCACCGAGCGGGTCGCGCTCATGCGTGAACACTATGGTGCGCTCACGTTCACCCCAAGCGAGGCTGGACGAACCGTTCGAGACCGGTATGCCAACAAGCTCGACACGTTCACGCTCGGCGTCCTTTCGGGATGGGAGGACACGTTCCGCACTGAAAAACTCGCCCCGAAGGAGCTCTATGAAGCGATGGACTCGATAGAACAGGAGGTCTCGACCATTCCCTCGGTCGTTCTGTACCTACCGGTACACTTTTCGCCCGAACACATTGCCGGATTTGGGAAGTGGTTCAGGGAGAACACCAAGCCGAATCTGTTGCTTACCGTTCGGACCGATTCGCGCGTGTCCGGCGGCTGTGCGTTCATCTGGAACGACAAGCAATATGACTTTTCGCTGCGTTACTTTTTGAAACGTCACCGTGTGCGACTCGTTGCTATGATAACCAAGAATACGCATGCTGCATGATGCGCTTGAAAAGGAGATAGGCTTCGTCCGTTCGAACAAGCACTACCTGCTCTCGATCGAGGGTTTGCCGTCTGCCCACATATACGATGTCATCCGGGACGAGGATGGGAAGCGGGCGCTCGTCACTGCGCTTACCCATGACGCGGTCGAAGCCATGGTCCTTGACCCGATGGAACCGAAGCCTGGACAGCGATTCGAGTTGTCCGACCGGGAGCGACAGTTCTCGCTCGGCAATCACCTTTTCGGTCGTGTCATAAACGCGCTCGGTGACCCCATTGACGGGAAGGGAGGCTTTCCTCCACGGAACACTGGTCTTACGCTTGATGTCGAAGCGCAGGGTCTTGCCGGCAGGAGCCGCATAGAACGCCAGCTCGAGACCGGCTACGGCATGATCGACACGGTGCTGCCGATAGGGAAAGGACAGCGCCAGCTCCTCATGGGGCCGGTGCGAAGCGGTGCAGATGCGTTCGTGCGCCAGGTCATCAAGAACCAGGTGGGGGCTGACATGGTCTGCATCTATGCTGCCGTGGGCAAGCCGGCAACTTACGTGCGCGAGGTCGCGAGCGATCTCCTTGCCGGGGAGAGCGGTGCATACACGATCGTGCTCGCCGTAACTGCTGATGATCCGACGCCGCAGATACGTATCGCCCCTTCCGTCTCGTTCATGCTTGCGGAATACTTCTGCAATCAGGGGAAGGATGTCCTGCTCGTGATCGACGATTTCTACACCCATGCAAAGTACCTGCGCGAGTCAGCCTTGCTCGAAGGGCGACTCCCTGGACGTGAATCCTACCCCGGAGATATCTTCTATCAACAGGCCCATCTCATCGAGCGCGCGGGCAGTTTCAGCGGGAAGGGCACCATCACGCTCTTGGCAATGCTACAAACCGACATCGAAAGCTATGCAGACCTGATCACGACGAACATCATGGGAACGACCGATGGGCATCTGCTCTTTTCTTCGGGACTCTACGCACAGGGAGTGTTTCCTTCGGTGGTTGAAGATGAGTCGGTGACCCGTGTCGGCAAGCATACGCAAACCATCGTCCAGAAACAGCTCTCGACCGCGGTGCTTTCAATACTCGCGGACGCAAAGGCGCAGGAGCGGTTCGCGCAGTTCGGGACGCAGCTCTCAGAAAGTGCGCAGTCCATGATTCGCATGGGTAAACTGATGCGTTTCCTTCTAAACCAGCAAGAGAGCACGCGAATCTCGATAGCTGGGCAGGTGATGCTCCTCTCCTTGCCGCTCACCACGTTCTCTAGCGATCGCGACGTCCCGTTCTTTGCAAAGAACTACGCCGCACTGGTCGAACTGGTCGAACGCAGCAAGGACCTCGCATTCCTACGTGAGGCCGTCCTGCACGAGCAGGGTCATGACAGTTTCCTATCGGTCCTTGAAAAGCATCTGCCACACTTCCACAAGGTATGCCAAGCGTAACCCAGCAACAAGCACACATCGAGGATATCAGGACCGCTCAGTTCATCACGGGCGCCCTTCGCGACATCAGTGCGATCGAGATGCGGCACTATCGAGAGAAGTTCGAGGCGAACGGTCAGTTCTTTGACGAACTTCGCTCGCTCTATCAGCTCATCCAGTCAATAGCTGAGAGCGAGGGAAAGGGTGCGATGGCACGACGTCGCACAGCCGACACGCTGTATGTTGCCTATACGACGAACCGTCACTTTTATGGAACCCTTAACGATGACGTCATGCGCGCGTTCCGGAAACAGACGAGCGCGAAAGATCGTTGCCTCATCATTGGAGATACCGGGCGCCAGATCTGGCAGACCAAGGCCCAGAAGCGTCTAGAGGTACAGTATCTTTCGTTCGCAGGCGATATGCCCAACAAGAGCGAGACACACGTCTTCCTGGACCGTGTGGCGCCCTACAGCCAGGTGTTCGTGTTCTACCCGAGCTTCGTGAGCGCGTTCACCCAGGAGGCGCAGATGCTCGACATCACCTTCAGCACGGCCGCGCAGGAGCAAAAGACTGAGGCACCGCAGGAGCTACCCCAGTACATTTTAGAGCCAGAGATCGTCGAAATGTTCGGTTTTTTTGATACGCAGGTGCGTTACGTCTTGTTCGAACGTCTCCTGCTCGAAACCCAGCTCTCTCGTGTGGCTGCGCGCCTCCTCAAGATGGATATGGCAGACCAGAATGCCGAGCGAATGCTCGTCACAGAGCGCAGAGAGCTGCGCAGACTGCGCTCGTCATTCGCAAGCACCCGCATGCTGGAGACCATTTCTGGTTATATACAATGGCACAAGAGAAAGTAACACAGCGGCCGGTCGGGAGGGTTCGGGACCTGCGAGGGCAGGTGGTTACCGTGCTGTGCGAGGGCCCCTATCGGCCGCCGCTTCGCGAGCTCCTCATAGCCGAAGCTGATCCCGAGATACGGCTTGAAGCATATGCATATGAGAGCGATCGGCTCCTGCGCTGCCTCTTGCTCTCAAGCTATACCAAGCTGTCACGTGGGATGAGCATACTCTCGACCGGACAGCAGATCACTATACCCATCGGTCAGGGTGTTCTGGGACGGGTCATGGACCTCTATGGCAATCCAGAGGACGGACGAGGCCCTGTTCCCGCGAAGTCTTGGCGCTCGATACACGGCAAGGCAGAACGAGCTGAGTTCGACCAGCTCGTCACCCACGAGATCATCGAGACAGGCATCAAGGCGATCGACTTCTTCACCCCGATGCGTAAGGGAGGGAAGCTCGTTCTCATTGGAGGCGCTGGCGTCGGCAAGACCGTTCTCATGACCGAAATATTAAGGAATCTCATCACGCATCACCAAGGGGTGTCGATCTTTGCCGGTATCGGCGAACGTACACGTGAAGGACATGAGCTTTGGACCTGGCTCGAGAACAATAACTTGCTCGAGCGCACGGTCCTCATGCTCGGGAACATCCATAAGAACGCAGCTGTGCGTTTTCGAACGGCATGGTCCGCTTCAGCGCTTGCTGAATACTTTCGAGATGAGGAAAAGACGGACGTGCTGTTCGTGGTAGACAACATTTTCCGCTTTCTCCAGGCCGGCAGCGAGCTGTCGACTCTTGCAGGCGAGATACCTTCAGAATTCGGCTATCAACCGACCCTGCAGAGCGAGATAGCACAGTTCGAGAGTAGGTTGAAGAGCACGGAGACCGGGACGGTGACCTCGGTCCAGACCATGTACCTGCCCGCAGATGAGCTCTCGAACCCCTCCATTGCGGTAACCATACCTCACATGGACTCGATCGTGATCCTCACCAGGAGCATCGCGTCAGCCGGTCGGCTGCCCGCCATCGATCCTTCGCGTTCAAGAAGCCTCTTGCTCAGCGAATCGGTGGTCGGTAAGGCCCACTATCAGGCGGTTACCGACGCCATGGATATTCTGAACCAGCATGATCGGCTCGAGCGCATCGTATCTATCGTGGGAATGGACGAGCTTTCGCCCGAGAACCGCACGATATTCGACCGGGGTCAGAAGATATTGAATTACCTGACGCAGCCGTTCTACTCAGCTGAGGTTCAAACAGGACGCAAGGGCGTGTTCGTGCCGCGTGACGTGACGGTGCGTGACATACGACGCATACTCGACGGGGGAGCGGACACGATCGAAGCAGCTAATCTGCTCTACATCGGCGATCTCGACTCATTGCGCTAATTCTTATGGATAGTGAGACAGTACACACACGTATCAGCCAAGGCACCCACGTACTCTGGGAGGGCGAAGCTACCTCTATATCGAGCGTTAATAGCGACGGTCCGTTCGACGTGCTGGCGCAGCATGCGAACCTCATCACGCTCATTAAAGACGTGCCGCTCATCATCACGTTGCCCAACGGCAACAGTACAACCTACACATTCAAGCAAGCAGTGTTGTATGTGACCGAGAACAGAGCCAACATATACGGAGATTTCACCGATAATATCGTCTAGACGAGATATAATATAGCTATAAATAAACTTATCTCGCGTACTACGTTCGCTTTGTTGGTAACGACGAAACGGGCCTTGGCAGAGGTGCCTGCACCTCAGACGCATCAGACCCTAATACTGAACACAGTATCGCCCAGGTCGTAAGCTGACCATATATACCTTATTTATAGACATATGGAACTGTGTTCGTCTGGTATGGGAATGGTGTAGCGGCGGCTCGCGCACGAACGTGGGGTCTCTCGTGTCGTGCATGAACATTTTGGCGCACAACGACTCGTGCTTCATGAGTGCGTCCGTAAGAACTCCCTATCACACCAAGCTGTCCGTTCGATGCGTGTGGATGTTTGTGTACATGCGGCCGTGTACGTTGACGAGTCTCTCGAAGCGCTCGTGACCGAACCCAGATCATTGGTTGGGATTATCCACACATCTCGTCTTTGATGCGTACGTACTGCTGGGTTTACGAGGTACAATATTGAGCAAGGTTGGTGGCGTATCGCACGAGCTCAGGCGATTATTTTTATAGAAAGATAATCCGAACGCTCTAAGCAAATCGTAGTTTTTTTGCCAAGCATGTCCGACAAGATCTTTAAAGACGGAGCGACGTACCTTGCGGCTAAGGTTGCTGCTCGTCGCGCGGACATCGTGCCTGACTATATCTCCAGGATGTGCCGTGAGGGTGAGCTTACGGGAGTGAAAGTGAAGAATCAGTGGTACGTGCTCGAGTCGAGTCTAGCGAACTATCTTGTTCAGAAAGATGCGCAGAAGCTTGAGCGACGGAAACAGCTACAGGAGGTGCGACGCCGTGAGTACGAGGCACATCGAGCCGCTGTCGTACGAACGACCCAAGCGACTCAAGTTACCGCGCCGGCGCCACGAACTCGAGAGGTAGTATCGGCGCTGCCAACAAGCCTCGCACGAAGCCCGGACTGGCTGCAGCGTCTGACCTTCCGCGTCGCGGTGCCGGCGCTTGTAGTTGCCTTCGTGGTGGTGCTCGGTTCGGCAGCGGTCGTTCATGGCGGGGGTTTTGTCCGTTTTGCGGAGCAGGCAAGGGTGCACGTGGCAGGGATGTTCGCCGGGGAGACGCAGGATGGTCGTCTGGCGGAACGAACGCCAAGTGCAGGCCAAACGGTCAATGCGCGAACAAGCGCCGAGCAACCCCTCGTGGCGAGCGTGTTCTCAGCGGTACTCGATCCGATCAAGCGTCTCTTCGCTACGTTGTTCGGTCGAGGCACTCGTGTCGCCGAGGAAACGGAAGAGACGGCACCAGATACCCCCGCACCACTGTTCGAAACACCTGAAGAGCGCGCACGCCGGGTGGCAGAGTCCGCGCGTCCGATCGTGACGCTTCCGCAGAGCACAGGTGATGCAATAAATGTTGCGACGAGTGGCTTGTCGAACATCGCGGGTCGGCTGTTCCGCATTAACACCGACGTTGCGATACGTGACGGGATCACGGTCGGTGGGGGTGCGCGTATCAACGCAGGTATCAATGTAGGAGGCGCAGCATCGGTAGGCGGCAGTGCGTCGTTCGGGGGTGCGGTCACGGTCGGCGCGGGCTTAACGGTTGGCGGTACGGGAGTCTTCAGCGGCACGGTTCGTGGTCCGCGAGGTGAATTTGGACAGGTAGAGGTTACTGAAGGCGCTACGGTCGGCACGTCGCTCGCAGTGTCTCAGGAAACACGCACGGGAACGCTCTTTGTTGAGCGTGGTGCGACGACTACCGGTAACCTAGCCGCCCTTGGCGGAGTACGCACTGATGGCGCGAACATCGATGCTGGTGTCGGTTCCGTGTTCGGTTCTAATCTCATATATGGGCTTACCGCGGGCCGTAACATCACGATCGACCTTACCGATCCACAGAATCCGGTGATCAGTGCCCGTTCGACCGGTGGCGGTGGTGGTGGCGGAAGCACGACCATCATACAAGGTGGCGAGGGCGAGGTCAGTGCCGGTGTCATCGGACAGATCAGTTACTACGCAGCTGATGGTACGACCATACAAGGTACCTCTTCGATCAGTATCGGTGCTGACGGTGTGGTAACCATTGCAGGCACTGCTTCCACGACCGACCTTCGTATCTCGGGCGGGTTCTTTCAGCAGGCATTGGGGAACTGCTCTGCACCCGGCGATAAGCTTCTCTATAATTCTGCTACCGGCCTGTTCTCGTGCGGTGTTGATTCAGGTGCTGGTGGTGGCGTGATCGATGTCTATGAGAACGGAATTATCGCGCTTGCTGGTGCTACCGCGCTCGATTTTTCAGGGGATTTCAGCATTACCGATCTTACCGGTGGTCGTGCCGGCATCACGCTTGATTATCTGAACTCGGGCATTACCAGGAGCTCGACCACCGAGATCATCCGGGGTTCGTGGACGTTCTACGCAACACAGACGGCACCGGTATTTGTAGCCACCTCGACGACCGGTACCAGCAGCCTGCCGCTCCTTGCGGTCACCAACTTCC
>CAZHFF010000013.1:0-16857 GCA_964531785.1 uncultured Candidatus Saccharibacteria bacterium | reverse complement strand
GGGTGCGCGCCAGTTCGCGCTCGGCGGCGCGCAGCGTGGCGTCGGCCTGCGCCAGCTGGGCCTGGGCGCCGCTGCGTCCGCTGCCGCGCAGGCCGGCCACGCGGGCTGCGGCCTGGCGCGCATTGGCCTGTGCCTGCATCAACGCGGTGTGCAGTTCGTCCGTTTCCAGTTGCAGCAAGGGCTGGCCCTGGCGTACCGCGTCGCCTTCGCGCACCTGCACCGTGGCCACGCGCCCGGTGATGGTGCTGCCGACGTTGACGCGCGAGGTGGTCGCCACCCGGGCCGAGAACTGCAGCGTGCGCTGCAGCGCGCTGCGCTTGAGCTCGACCACCGGCGCCTCGGCCGGCCGCATCCGGTAGCCCGCCAGCGCCGCCGCCGCGAGCAGCAGCGCCAGCGCAACCCAGGGCCAGCGGCGGCGCCTCATGCTGGCCATGGCCGGCGGTCGCGGCGATCGGATTCCGCGGCGGCCGCCTCGGTACGGGAAGGCTCCGCCGTCACTTGTGACATTGCCGGCGCGCGGCATGGCCCCGAGGCGAGGGCAGGGTGGCTTGCCCCACCAGCAGGGCGCACAGGATCGGCAGACATGGCATGGCGATTTTGCAGCACGGCGCCGATGCCCCATGCGCTGCCTGCCAGATCCATCGTCACCCGCGTCGGGGTGGCAAGCCCCGCCGGTCTCCAGTCCACCCGATCGAAGGCATGGAATGGGCGCGGCCCGGTCGCGACCGGCCGAATCGAACCCAAGTCCGGGCAAACCCGCCATACCACTGTGGTCTGCTGGTGTCGATATGCCTGCAAGGCAGTTGCCCGCTAGCATCGAGTCATGACCGATCGCTGGCCTTCGATTCCTTACGCGCAATGGCGCGAGACCTGCGGGGCGCTTCACCTGTGGTCGCAAGTCCTCGGCAAGTACCGGCTGGCGCACACGCCGTGGGTCAACCATTCCTGGCACGCCACGCTCTACGTGACCCCGCGCGGGCTGTCGACCGGGCCGGTGCCGGACGCGGGCGGGCTGGTGGCCCTGCAACTCGACTTTTGCGACCAGCTCTTCGTGGCCGAGGCCGAAGGCGGCGCGCGGGCGAGCTTCGCGCTGCGCCCGATGAGCGTGGCCGAGTTCTTCGACCGGACCACGCACGCCATCCGCGCGGTCGGGGCGGAGCCGTCGATGCACGGCACCCCGAGCGAGGTGCCCGACCCGGTTGCCTTCCGGCGCGATGAAGCCGAGCGGCCTTACGACGGCGACGCGGTCCGGCGCTTTCATCGTGCGCTGGTCCAGGTGTCGCGCGTGTTCGGGCAGTTCCGCACCGCCTACCTCGGCAAGGTCTCTCCGGTGCATCTGTTCTGGGGCGCGTTCGATCTGGCGGTGACCCGCTTCTCGGGCCGCTCGGCCCCGCTGCACCCGGGCGGGGTACCGGGCCTGCCCGACAGCGTCACGCGCGAGGCCTACAGCCACGAGGTGTCGTCGGCGGGGTTCTGGCCGGGCGGCTTCGGGGTGGAGGATGCGATGTTCTATTCCTACGCCTACCCCACACCCGCCGGCTTCAAGGATGGCAAGGTGGCGCCGGAGGGCGCCTGGTTCGACGAGCCGCTGGGCGAATTCCTGCTGCCCTATGAAACCGTGCGCTGCAGCGAGGACCCCGAGCGGACGCTGCTGCGCTTCCTTGAATCCACCTACGCTGTCGCGGCCGATACCGGAGGCTGGCCGCGCGATGCGCTGGACTGCGAACGCGGCCGGCCGCGGGTTCCGCGGCCGGTGTAGCGGCACACCCTTCTGCAGGCTGCTGGAGTCGTGACCCACTTGCCCGGTGGCGTATTGGGCCAACAAGCTTTGGTCTCAATTTTTGTATATTCAATAAATACATAAACTAGTAGAATCATGTCTCTGTTGTGTATCTGAATCGACAAGGGAACTCCCATGCGTGCCGCCGCCATCAACCTGCGGGCCTTGCCCGAGCAACGTGACCTGATCGATCAGGCCGCTCATCTGCTGGGCAAGCATCGCTCTGACTTCATGCTGGAAGCGGCGTGCGAGCGCGCACAGGCGGTGCTGCTCGATCAGCTGCACTTTCAGCTGGATGCGACGCAGTTCAGGCAGTTCACCGATCTGCTGGATGCGCCACCGCAGCCCAACCCGGGACTGGAACGCCTGCTGGCGGTCAAGACGCCCTGGGCATGAGGCTGGCGGCGCCGCAGCCGCTGTCGGCTGGCCACGGGCTGGACGGCTTTGCCTGCGGCGAAGCCGCGCTGGACGCCTGGCTGCACCGGCGTGCGTTGGCCAACCAGTTGGGCGGCGGCAGCCGCACTTTCGTTGTGCTCGACGGGCTGGGGCAGGTGCGTGGCTACTATGCACTGGCGGCAGGGGCGGTGTCGCACCGCCTGGCCACTGGCGCCGTGCGACGCAACATGCCCGACCCTGTGCCAGTGCTGGTGCTGGGCCGCCTGGCGGTGGACCGGCAGGCGCAGGGCATGGGCCTGGGCGCGGCGCTGCTTCAAGACGCCGTGCGTCGTGCGCTCACGGTCGCGCAGCACGCGGGCGTGCGGGCGCTGTTGGTGCACGCGCTGCACGAGCGGGCGCGCGACTTCTACCTGAACTACGGTTTTTCGCTGTCGCCGATCGACCCGATGACGCTGATGCTGCGTCTGGATACAGCCCGGCCGTGAGCATCGAATGCTCGAGCCAGGCGATGCGGGTACGAATATTGCTTATTGATGTTCTCCAAAAACATGACAACCGCTGAGCTGTCCGCGCGTTATGTCTTCAGGCTTGTTTCTGGAGAATGTGGGCATGGTGCAAAAGCGGTTGAGCGAGGCAGCAAAGAAGCGGTTGCGAGCCGGGCGGTTGCTGCAAAAAGGCAAGGGCTGCGCCGAGGTGGCGTTGGCCGTTGGTGTGGCGCGCCAGACCGTGTACACGTGGAAGGCGTTGCTCGATGAGGGTGGCATTGATGCGCTGCGAGCCGTGCCCGAGCGCGGCCGCCCTGCGCAGCTTGACCAGGCGCAACTGGCCAGCGTGCGTGCGGCCCTGTTGCAAAGCCCCACCGAACATGGATTTGGCACCGAGCTGTGGACGATCAAGCGCGTGGGCGTTCTCATCGAACGCATGCACGCAGTGCGTTTCAGCCGGGCGCACGTCTGGCGACTGCTGGGCTCGCTGGGCTTCAGCCCGCAAAAGCCTGCAAAGCGTGCCATCGAGCGTGATGAAAACGCCGTGCGCAGCTGGAAGCGCAGCACCTGGCCAGCGCTCAAAAAAAAGCCCAGCGAGAGCACCGGCTGATCGTCTTCGTGGACGAATCGGGCATCAGCGAGCGGCCCACGCGGGTGCGCACCTGGGCGCCCAAGGGGCAGACGCCGGTCATCCAGTTTCATTTCAACTGGACTCACGTCTCGGTCATCGCAGGACTGACGCGCACCAGCTGCCTGTTCAGGCTGCACGAGGGCAGCATCAAGAAGGAAGAGATCGTCGAATTCCTCAAGGCGGCGCTCAAGGCCCATCTGAAGCGGCCGCTGCTGGTGATCTGGGATGGCCTGAAGGCCCACAAAAGCCGCCTGGTTCGCCACTACCTGGACACCTTGGACGGGCACATCCAGATCGCCTTTCTTCCGCCCTATGCGCCCGATCTCAATCCGGTCGAATACCTCTGGGCCTGGCTCAAGCGGCACGCGCTGGCCAATTACTGCCCGAGCGATCTGGGCGAGCTGCGCACCACTGCACGCAACAAGCTCAAGAGTGCCCAAAAGCGACCGTCGATCATCGCCGCGTGCTGGAGGCAGGCTACGCTCTGGTGATGTCATGAATTCAGAGAATCTCAATAGGATCCCGTGCCGGGATGGTGGATAGGTTCGTGGAACGCTACGTATCCAATAAAAAACCCGCTCAGCGAGGCTCTTATCGTGACATCCCAGCATGCACCCACCGCGGCCTGGAGGCCCGGATGAATGCTGGGTTCGTAGGGGTTAGGAGGCTGAGGGGACTCGCCACCAAGAAAGAGCGTCGGCTCTGTAGATGCTCCAGCGGGAAAAATCCATGCTTACTGGAAAAGGCCGGCGCGTGTAAGTAGATGACTAACGTAGGCGCTCCCCAGAATTGAGCCGGCCCAGGTCAACCACTTCATGCGGAACTCCCATCGAGCGCGAGTTTCAGCGGGTTGTTTTGCTTCTTCCGCGCGGAGCCGGCTGAACTCGTCCAAGTGCCACTTGGCGCGCGCGACAAGGAGTTTCTCGGGTATCGCCGAAACGCCGATACGAGTGCCGATTGATGATTCACTGTCTACCCACGTTCGTAGCGTCGCCTCTCCGATTCTGCGAAACAGCGGATCGAGTTCGGTGAGTGCTTCGACCTCGCCCGGAACCTGGTCGGATGCGGTGCGGCATTCATGAATGGCAAGACCCGCCAAGTACCCATGCCAGAGCATTTCCTCGAAGTAGGGGTCGGTCACGACGGTGAGGCCTTGGAACAACCCAACGCGAAGCGCGTGGTGCGCGGCAAGGGCCGTGTCATTGCCCTTCACAGCGTCGAGCACCACGGAGGCATGGAGGTTTCGCATGAGCATGAGCCATTCGCAGCTCTCCATGTCGTCCTTCAGCCGTTCATAGACCTCGTCATCACCAGTTGGCGAGGAGAAGTCGATACCGGCAAGTTTGTCACTTGCCTGTAGCTCTGGCTCCCACCTGCCGCGTTGAGCCTTGATCGATTCGACGAACTCGGTTGAACGGTTTGGCATACCGACGAGGAACAGGTGCCTTAGCAGGACGGGGATGCCCGCACGCGAGAGTTTTCCTGAGGTCCTCGAAGGATCAAACGAAATCTGGAGCCAGCTATTTGGAATCGTGAACGAGTCGCCCGCTTCGAGCCTGATTCCTTTTCCTCCGGCGCCGGGGCGCACGAAGTACTTCGTCTTCCCGCACGTCTCGCAAGTCCGTGAGGAATGGGGAACCTCCAGCGGAGTGAGATGGTCGCCGCAGTGACCGCAGAAATTCGTGGGTAGCGCGTCGTTCATCTAGAAAGTGTAGGTGCGGCACTGCGGGTCGCTGGCTTGTGTTGGGGGAAGTGCCAAAAACAAAGCCCTCGTAAGTGGTTGACTTACAAGGGCTTCTGATGTGTTCCCAGTTCTGGCGGAGCGGGAGTCCCCCACCGTAGTGTCTCGCGTCATCGCGTAACGTCGCCATAGTGCCAGCAAACCCGCGTAAATACAAGACTTCTGCCGCGGCGATCGTCTCGGATGGTCTCGACTTATCGCGTAAGATCGCGTAATCTTAGGCGGGTGTATAGGCGGGTGCGAGATTATGCCACGAGTTGCGAAAGAACTATCAGCGTTGGAGGTGAAACGCCTCTCAGAGCCGGGGATGTACGCCGTTGGGGGCGTGCCTGGGCTCCATCTTCAAGTCCTCCCCGGCGGAGGAAAGACCTGGCTGCTGCGGGTCACTATTGGGGCGACCGCGAGCGGCAGGCAGCGCCGCAGCGAGGTCGGCTTGGGCGGGTATCCGGCGGTGACGCTACAGCAGGCCCGAGACAAGGCGCGGGAGGTCCGGGAGAAGATCACCCAAGGCATCGACCCGATAGCGGAGCGCAAGGCCGCGCGCTCCGCGTTGCTGGCGAGCCGGGCGACTGAGATCACGTTCGAGGAGGCCGCGCGGTTGTGCATTGAGGCGAAGTCCCCCGAGTGGAAGAACGCGAAGCACGCCCAGCAGTGGACCAACACGCTGACCACTTACGCCTTCCCGACCCTCGCCAAGCTACAGGTGCGCGACATCGACACGCCGCATATCTTGGAAGTGCTCGAACCGATCTGGAAGGTGAAAACCGAGACAGCCGAACGGCTCCGCGGGCGCATCGAGTCCGTTCTGGATTGGGCCACGGCTCGCAAGTACCGCGACGGCTCGAACCCGGCGCGCTGGAGGGGGAACCTTGAGGCGATGTTGCCCAAGCCGTCGAAGGTGGCGAAGAACGGCAACCATGCCGCGCTGCCCTTCACGGAGGCTCCCGCATTCATGACGCATCTTCGCAAGATGGAAGGGACCGGCGCGCGGGCGCTGGAGTTCACCATTCTGACCGCCGCCCGCTCCGGCGAGGTACGCGGGGCGAAGTGGGATGAAATCGACCTTGAGGCCCGCGTCTGGACGATCCCGGCTGACCGCATGAAGATGGGCAAGGAACACATGGTGCCGCTCACCGCGGAAGCCGTAGCGCTGTTGAAAGCCTTGCCAAAGTTCGAGGACAACAACCTTGTATTCCCCGCGTCCCGTGGCGGCGAGTTGTCGGATATGACGCTGGCCGCGGTCATCAAGCGGATGCACGAAAGCGAGACGAAGGCCGGACGCAAGGGCTACATTGACCCGAAGCAAACCGACAAGAACGGCAACCCGAAGGTTGCCACCCCGCACGGGTTCCGCTCGACCTTCCGCGATTGGGCAGGCGAGACGACGCACCACCCCCGCGAGGTCATCGAACACGCCCTTGCGCACCAGCTCAAGGACAAGGCCGAAGCCGCCTATGCGCGCGGCAGTCTTTTCCAGAAACGACAAGCACTTATGGAGGATTGGGCCGCGTACTGCCACCCGAAAAAGTAAAGTAAGCTGTTGATCTACAAAAAGATTTTCGGCTTCGAGGCTAGACGAGACGCCCTGAAAGTCTTATAGTCTTTCGCATATCCCGCCGGGTTCCCGGCGCGGACGTACAGAAATGGAGAACGAGTTGAGCCACTGGTGGCTCGACCCTTCACCCGTTTCTGGTGCGAGTCATCCGAGGGGAAGTGTTCGAGCTGTGTTATCGGCTCCGCGCTTCCCCTTCTTGTTTTTGGCGGGCAGCGCGGACGTATTGGGACCGCTGCCATGCAAACACAATCAACAAAATCACTCCGTCCAGCCCAAGCGGCTGAGTTCTTGGGCATCAGCCACGCGACCCTCTGGCGTTGGCTCAAGGAGCGCCCGGACTTCCCCCGCCCGCGCAAGATCGGCGCACGCACCACCATCTGGATCGTCGCCGAACTTGAACAGTGGCGTGATGCTCAAGCGCATCAGTGATGAGACGGACCCATGAAACCGAGCCTCACTGCGCAAATAGCTGCGCCCACCGAAGCCCGCCGCGCGTCCTACGTCGCTTGGCTGCTCCGTCTCGACCCTCTCCGCGTGTTCCCCGCCGGGCCTGAGTGCAACACCGAAGCCGATCAACACCTTGTTGATACGGTCCTTGCCCAGCTCGAAGAACTGACCGAGCAGGCCGCGCGCTCCTCCGACCGCTCGCCGCGGGCCGTCTGGTTCCGTCGCACCCTCGATCACTGCAACGAGGTGATGGGCGGCAAGGCCGATCCCGCCGACAACGGCTGGTTCGACAACAAGGCCGGGTATCGCCGCGGAATCCACCTGTTTCAGGAGGTCGCAGAATGATTGCTGACTTCCTCGACAACTACCGCCCCGGCGGGCCGTTCGTTCTCACGTCCATCGTCCCGGACGGGAAAACCGAGACGCGCTCCTTCACCGACTCGAAGGAGGCGGAGGCGTGGGCCATTCGCCAGAACGAAAACAAGAACATCTACTTCCACGTCAATCGCACGCGGGGACCGCTGACGGCGAAGGCGAAGAAGGAGGACATTGCCGCCGTTGAATACCTGCACGTTGACATCGACCCGCGCACCGGGGAGGACTTCGAGCAGGAGCGCGCCCGCATCCTTCGCTTGCTGACTGCCGAACTGCCCAAGGGCGTCCCGGCCCCCTCGCTGGTGATCGACTCCGGCGGAGGCTTTCAGGCCTTCTGGCGTCTGGCGGAACCGCTGAACATCGACGGCGACACCGACAAGGCCCACGAGGCCGAACGCTACAACCGGGCGCTTGAACTCGCCTTCGGTGCTGACTCGTGCCACGACGTTTCGCGCATCATGCGCACGCCGGGGACGATGAACTGGCCGAACAAGAAGAAGCGCGACAAGGGCCGGGAGCCGCGCGAGGCGGAGGTGTACAGCCGCACGGGTGCCACCTATCCGCTGAGCGCGTTCAAGCCCGCCCCCGCCGTCAGCACGAAGCCCCGCGCTGCCACCGGGAAGGCATCCGCGCCCGTGCCCTTGGGCGAGGGTATGGGGATGGGCACGGAGGAGCTGCTAGCGTGGGCGAAGACCAATGGCAAAACGCTCAAGGAATCGACCCTTGCCCGGATCGCCACCGGCGAGGACCCGCTGGACCCGGCCAAGTACCCCTCCCGCTCCGAAGCGTTGTTTGCTGTGTGCTGCGACCTTGTCCGCGCCGGGGCTGACGATGCGGTGATCTTTGCCGCCATCACGGACCCGAACAACAAGATTGCGGAAAGCGTGCGGGAGAAACCCCGCTGGCAAGCCTACGCCGCGGACCAGATACAGAAGGCCCGCGCGAAGGTGGCCGAAGCCGCGCAGCTCCCGACGTGGGACCGCGTGAACAAGGACGGCGAACCGCTGGCCAGCTACTGGAACGCCCGGACGGCGCTGCTACTGATGGGCGTGGAATGCCGCTATGACAAGTTCCGCGCCCGCCACCTCGTTGGCTCCCATGAGTTACAGGAGTTCGCCGGGGAGTTCTCCGACCACGCGGAGCGCATCTTGCGTGACGAGATCATCCGCCGCTTCGGCTTCGATCCGGGCGACATGAACACGAACAAGGCGGTACTGTCGCTGTGCACGGAAAACCGCTTTGACTCGCTGATCGACCACCTCCACGCCCTCCCGGCATGGGATGGGAAGCCGCGCCTTGATTCCTGGCTGATCGACTTCTGCGGGGCGGAGGATAGCCCATACACGCGCGCCGCCGGGGCCGTGTGGCTGACCGCGGCAATCGCTCGCGCCTTCGAGCCGGGCGTGAAGTTCGATTACATGCTGGTGCTGATGGGAGGCCAAGGCGTGGGGAAATCGACCGCGCTGCGCATCCTCGCGGGTGATGGGTTCTTCTCTGATGCCGCCTTCCTTGGGGCGCGGGACGCGCGCGAAGTCTTGGAGGTGTCCTCCGGTGTGTGGATTCTCGAATGCGCGGAGCTGGACGGCATGAGCAAGAAGGACGTTTCAGCCCTCAAGGCGACGATTGCCCGGCAGGCCGATACCGGACGCCCGGCCTACGCGCGCAGCCCCGTCACGGTCCCCCGGCGCTTTGTCTTGGCGGGAACAACCAATGAGGAGCGTTTCCTACAAGACCCGACCGAGAACCGCCGCTTCTGGCCGGTCGCCGTGTCCCGTGTTGACCTCGAAGGCCTGCACGCCGCGCGTGACCAGCTCATCGCGGAGGCGCTGACCCGCTACCGCTCCGGCGACTACGCGCTGACCCTCGAAGGGGAAGCCGCCACCGGCGCGAAGCAGGCGCAAGCGCAACGCCGCGTGGTTGATGAAGGCTACATGGAGTGCCTCGAAGGCCTGCGCGACGAAATCCAGCAATGGAAGGGCCAATGGATCGTCAAGACAGAGGCGGTCTACAACCGGCTGGGCATCCCGCAGAAGGACCGCAACGGCGGAGTACCCCGGAGGGTGAAGGAGGCGATGACGGCGTTGAAGTGGAAACCGGACGGCCCTGTGCGTATCGGCGGGGAACTGTGCCGCATCTACGTCTGGACGGGAGACGGGAACCCGGCGGACCTCGCCCCCTTCTGATGGGCGGGGTGCCAGAGTTACGCCGAAATGGACCCTTTCCACGTAACGGCCGGAAATCCATCAACGGATGGGCTTCCGGCTGTATTTTTGGGGCCAGCGTTACGGATAACGCGGAAATTCCTATTAGACCTTCCCGCGTATACGGCGCGACGCCCTACGCCCACGGGTCGGGCGGGAGCCGGTCCCGGTTCTCCTCCCCTCCTGAAGTCTTTTCCCTATTCTCCCCGTAACCGCGTAACGGAAAGACGGGAAAGCCAGAAGCGTATGGGGTCCGGGGTGGTTACGTGGAAGCTGCCCCGCCGCGTATCGACCCGTAACCCCGTAACGGCTCCCGCCCCTTGGGCTGATTCACCCCCGCGCCGCCGCCCGGCGTCATGGGCCAGCAGCGACCGCCGCACATACAAGATCACGCCGCGCGGATTATGGCGGAGGCTTTCTCCCCGCAGTTCTCCATAGTCTTTGGAATTTCCGCATGTTTCGCGGAAAAACCCGCCTATACACCCGCCTAAAAATCTTTATCTCTCGTGATCCGGTCGCTAGAATCTATCGAAACTGAATTCACGATAGGACCCGACCATCATGGCCCGCTTCATCCTGTACGCCCGCCGGGCACTCGACACCGACCCCGCCACTGAGGACCAGTTCGCCCCGCTCCGCGCCTTCTGCGCCGCTGCTGGGCATGAGGTGGTCGCTGAGTACGCTGACGAGAACATCGACACCCGCGCCGCCCGCGATCCCCGCCCGTACCTTGACCGCGCGATCTTCGACACCCTCCGGGGCGCAGCGGATGGCATCGCTGCTGTTTCGTTCGACCGGCTGGCCCGTAGTGTGGGCGACCTCGAAAAGCTGCTACGCGAGCTGTCCGTGGCTGGCGCTGGCCTGTACGTCGCTGACCTCGACCTCGACACCCGCACGCCCGCCGGGGCCGCAATCCTTCGCGCCGTCGCCGCCGTGGTCACGTTCGACAAGGCTGTGCGCGTAGAAGCCCTGCGCCGGGGCCACCGCAAGGCGAGGGCCAAGGGCGTGAAGATCGGCGCACCGCGCATGTCCCGGAGCCTTGAGGACAAGATTGCCGCGCTGCTCAAGGCCGGGGTGAAGCCCGACCGTGTCCGCACGATCACGCACGCCGGCAAGTCCGCGATCTACCGCATCAGGAAGGACTTGGAAGCCGCCGCCGCCCTCGCCACCGAGGAGGCCGAAGCATGAGCCGCAACACCCAACTGACCAAGGGCATCGTCCGCGACCTCGCCACGAAGGGCTTGCCTGCTGACGCGCTGAACGTAGTGCGCGAACTCGCCGCCGAAGGGTGCCGTGAGCACGCTATCCGCCGGACCCTTGGGCTGTCCCCCGCGCAGTGGAACGCCCTCAAGAAGGATGACGCCGAAGGCGAGCTGTCACCGCTGGCGCTGGCAATCGAGGAAGGCCGGGCCGAAGGCGCGGGCGAGGTCATCGCCGTCATGCGCGCCCGGATGAAGGAAGGCGACACCCGCGCCGCCGAATGGCTGGGCGACAAGCTCTACAAGATCGGACGCGAGGACGGCCCCGGCGAAGCGCCCCGCGTCCTCATTCAAATCAATGCGGCCTTGAGCCCCGAGGAATACGCGAGGGTGATCCATGTATCCGACTGACAACGTGATCCGCCCGACCGCCTTTCAGGCCCGCGTGCTGGCGGTGCCTGAGGACGTGTTCTTGTTCCTTGGCGGGGGCCGCGGGGGCGGCAAGTCCTTCGCCCTGATGCTCCTGATCCTGCGTCACGTCCAGCAATACGGCCCGCGCGCTCGCGTGCTGGTGACGCGCCGCCGGTTGAAGTCGCTGCTTCAGTTCGCCGAAGAACTCCGGGGCCTGCTCCGCTCCGCCTTTGGGCCGGGCGTTGGCTACAACATGAACGACAACGTGTTCCGGCTCCCGAACGGCGCGGCGATCTTCATGACGCATTGCGAGTCCGTGAGCGCCCTACAAGACACGATTCAGGGCCACACCTACAGCCTCGTGATCGTGGACGAAGCGGGCGAAGGCCCGCCGCTGGAAGTCATCGACCAGCTCGGGTTGTCGCTGCGCGCTCCGGGCGTCCCGCTCCGCATGATCCTTGCCGGGAACCCCGGCGGGGCGAACCATTCCGCCCTGTCGGAGCGGTACGTCACCGCGCGCGACCCTTGGGCAATCTTCGAGTTCGCCGGGCAGAGCTGGGCCTATGCGCCTTCGACAGTCGATTCAAACCCGCACCTGCCGGAGGCGTACCAGCGCAACTTCGAGGTTCTGCGGACCACCGACCCGGCGCTGTACAAAGCGCACCGGCACGGCGACTGGTCAGCGATCACGGGGGACTTCTTCGCCGGATCGTGGCGGGCCGATGAAATGGTGATCGACCATCACGACCTCCCGCCGCATCTGTTCGCATCGCTCAAGCTCGCCATCGACTGGGGCAGCGCCGCGCCGTGCGTCGCCTTGCTCATGGGCACGCTCGCCTATGACGTGCGGCTCCCGGATGATCGGGTGATGCCGAAGGGCAGCGTTGTCGTGTATGACGAGCACGCGGAGTTCGACCCGCGAAACATCGCCCGCGGCACGGGCCGTTCGCCGTCGCAGATTGCCCCCGCCCTTCATGCCATGTGCGCCCGCTCCGGTGTCCGCGCGCGGGGCGTCATCGACGCAGCCGCAGAAGCCAAGACCGCCGGGCGTCACGAGGACAGCATCAGCGACTTGTTCCGCGCCGCCGGGGTTCGCGTCTCGCCCGCTCGCAAGGGGCCGCGCGTGCCGCGCTTCGAGGCGTTGAAGCAGATGATGATTGCGCGGGAGTTCTACGTGGCGAGCCGTTGCGCCGGATGGCTCCGCACCGTGCCCAGCTTGCCGCGCGATCCCCGCAACCCGGAGGACGTGGACACGAAGGCCGTGGATCACTGGCTGGATGCGACCAGCTACGGGCTGGCCGGGTCCGCTTCGGGCCTCGTGACCGTGGGCGACTTCGGCGGAGCGCCGCCGCGTCTGCCCGATACCGGCGACCGTGTCATGTACGTTTGAGGAGGTCCCGCCATGCGTAGCCTTGTAGCCGTCCCGCTGCTGATTCTCGCCACCGTAGCGGCAGCGGAGGAGCGCCCCCTGTACTCTGCCCAGGACTCGCTCCGCCGGGCGCAGGTCGGCACATTCTCGCCACGCCTCGCGCATCCCGTCCGGGTTCAGGAGACGGCCCGAGGAGCCGCGCGCCAGTTCGAGCGCATGGAGTGCCGCCCGGACCCCATCGGACCGCTGGAACGGGCCATCATTTGCACTCCGACCGAAACCGAAAAAGTAAAGTAAACCGTTGATCTACAAGTTAAATTTCTTGCCGCGGACTGGATCGGGGCCTTATCCTTACTGAAAGTGTGGGCATTTCGCGCCCGCGCCTTGATAGTGGGATGAGCCCCGCTGGTTACGTGCTTTGGGCCTCTCCCGGTTGTGACAACTGAGACAGGAGCCCGACATGGCAACCATCGACTTCAACACCGTTCCCTCCGGCGTGACGCTGAACGAGGAACGCGCGCAATACCTCAGCGACCGTGCCGCCGAAACGGCCACCGCCTTCTCCCGCAAGGTTGAGAAGCTGCAAAACACGGTCATGGACGCCCGGAACAACTACACCCGGGAAGCCGAAGAATTCATCACCTCCTCCTCGCCGGAGGATCGCGCCACCGCTCGCGCCTTCGCCAAGAAGAACGCCGCGAACAAGGCCGCGAACATCCACCGCCAGCTCATCGCCAGTTCCGAAGCGGAACGCGCCGCCATGCTCAAGGGCTTGCAAGACTACGCCGCGGAAGCCGCCGCAATCCAAGCCGTGTACACCTCGCCCGCGACGATGCTGGGCCGTGTCGCCTTGGGCGAAGCTCGCCGCACTCACTTGATGCAGCAGCTCGAAGGCGCTGGCCCGGTCGAACTCGAAACCGCCGCCCGTACCGCGATCATGACCGGGGACATGGTGCTTGGCGCTGCCATCGCCACCGTGATCGACCGCCGCCCGAAGGATCGCCGCCCGTTCGCCGTTCAGGCCTTGGCCGAACGGATGCTGGGCGAGGTCTGGAAGCGCATGACGGCGAAGCTCGAAGGCGTCCAGCTCGCCTACAAGTCCGCCGTTGCGGCTGACCGCGAGTTTGTCCGCGGCAAGGCGGACGGGATCACCAACCTGTCGTTGGCCTTGTCCCGTCAGGCGATTGCCGAAGCCGAAGATGAAAGCGAGGCCTGAGCATGAGCCTCAACAACATGACGCATGACGACCTGAAAAAGCTCATATCGGAGGCCGTCCGGGAAACCCTCGTGCAGATGGGGGCCGATCCCTCGAACCCGATTGAGATGCAGCGGGACTTCCAACACCTCCGCCAATGGCGGACGGCGGGCGAGGACCTCCGGGCCAAGGGCATGTTTGCCCTCCTGAGCATCTTCATCACCGGGGCCGTGGCGCTGTTCCTCGTGGGCCTCCGGGACTACTTCGGGAAGTGACCGGCGGCGATGGAAGCGAAGGCGAAACCCGCCCGCCGCCCGGCCCGTCCGCGGGCCGGAGCCAATGCCCGGTTCTTCCGTGACGATGACCCGCGCGTGAAGGTCCGCCGCTGCCTGATGTGTGGCGGCGACTTCTGGAGCGCCCACGCCGGAAACCGCATGTGTGCGGCCTGTATCGAGAAGGCCCGCGAACTTTGAACAACCAGAGGAGAACCGATCATGACCGGCTCAGTACCGAACGTGAAGAAGGCGAAAGCCACCCATGAGCAGCGCCAGCAAGTGCGCGATGCGAACGTGGCCGCGATGAAGCGCGGGACCGTCGCAACCCAGCTTCAAGGCTTCATCAATCACGCCTACAAGCGCCCGAACGCGAAGCCGCGCGGGCGCTGACCGAGTTCAGCCCCGGGCCGGAAGCTGCCCAACCTCACGCATCAGCCTCGCCCCTCACGAGGCGCGGGTAGCGGAAAGCTCCGGGGCTGTCCCCAGTGCAATCACCCCGGCCAGCTCGCGGAAACGTCATACTCAAAAAGCGCCTTGTTGCAGTTCCGCTTTCGTATGATCGTTGATGCAGTGTTGTCGTACCCGAGCATCTGCATGGAGGCAGTCAGAATAGCCGGGGTGTCGACCATGTTCCCGAAGAAGCTGGAATTCCCGACGATGTAATGAAGCTCCGCGCCCGGCTCCAGTACGTTCGGCAGCGAGGACAAGTGCAGGTGCATGTCGTAGAAATACTTGAGCACGTAGGTCGCCATGAGCTGGGCATTCTTGCCGTCGCTCTCCGCGATGCGTCCGACCGTATCCGTGAGAATTTCAGGAAGCGCCTTGCCATTCGTTCCCCACTCATTGAGACGGCTTGTGGCGATCCCCCATGTGCCGCCTATCGCCTTCCAATCCATCTCACCCGCTTCTCGGGCCTCTTCAAGAAACTTCATCCAGTACATGTACGGGCGAAGCTCCCTGATGTAGCTGATCCGGTTCGGATAGGGAGGCGAGGTCACGACAAGGCCAAAGCGCCGCCCCATTTCCGGGATAGCGCGGGCATCCACCTCGACAACCTCCCCCCGGCCCTGTAGCTGAGCGCCGCTAGATGCAAGTACGGCATCGAGAATGGCCAGATACAGGTCTGTCACGTGCTCGACTTCGTGGTGTGTCGTCTCCGACGAAAACGACATGGACACGTGATTGAACGCGGCTGCGGATGTCTCGATTACCAGCCGACAGAAGGCGACCCACGCCAGACCGTCTGTTCGATCCTCCGCGGGCTCTCCGAACACCTCGACAAGCCCTGTCCGAAGCGCCGCTAGAACCTGGAGCGTACCGGCTGACCACCACCGCTCGATGTTGAACAGGGGCGGGGTCCAATTGCCTTTCTTCATCAAGGCGGGGACCCGCCCGATAGCCTGTTGGGCACCGTCTTGCACGAAGGCTAAGTGTTCAACCGAGTACGACCGGCACTTCACGTTGCCAAGCCAAATCAAGAACGGGTTGATGTCGAACGAAAGCGCGGAATTGCCGTGCTCCGCCGCAGTAAGTGTCGTGGTCGCGGTCCCGGAGAACGGATCGAGCACGGCAACATCAGCGGGGAATCTGGCGATAACTTCCTTCACCAGCTTCACAGAGTAGGCCGGAGTGAGCCGGAGCCAGCCGTGGCGTCCAAGCGACTTGTTGTGCTTGAACGTGAGGTCTGAGCGTTGCTTAACGGATTGGCGAGTGACTTCAAGCATTCAACAAGGCTTCCAGCGTTTCGTGAACTTCTTTCTGGATCGTGGGCGAGTTGCGCTTGAAGAAGTCGGCGAGGTCGAAGCCCAAGACATCCTTGCAGAAGCCGAACAGGGACACGGTCGATCCGCCGTCTGTGCGACCGACCAAAATCCCGCCCCGGCTGTTTCGGTAGCGAAGGACCAAGTCACCGTCAATCTGCCCCGAGAAGATTGCAAACACCGGCATGTAGCCTTGTGCCCAAGCGACGGCGATATTGTCGATGTCGCCGTTCTGCCGCTTGCTGTCCTTGCTCTTGTAACCCTGCCGAACCTCGAACACCGCGCCGTGGGCGGGAATCTCCGCGCCGAGGATTCCGCAGTATTCGGCCACCCAATCGTTCACCCGCGCCTTCACCGCAGCGTTCGTGATGTCCTCGAACTGGAGGCGTCCATCCAGTGAGAGCGTCTTATCCTTTCCGGCGCTCGTCTTGGTCTTGTAGGACCATGCAGCGCTGTTCCTGTCCGAGTAGCCCGTGGAGTCGATGATGACCTCACGAAAGAGGTTTTCGCACCCCTTGCCGATTTGCCGATACACGGAAGTCATCCCGCCCGCGGCCTTGTGGGCTGCATACATCAGTTCGGAGTTCAGCCCGCACCACGCATAGAACGGATCGGCACCGTACAGGTCAAGGAACTGCGGGAGGGAGACCCCTTCTTCTTTGTTTCCTTGTCCGAACTTCGGCTTGTAACGCTTGCAGACCTTCAACGGGTCCAAAAACTTCTTCAACAACTCTTTCTCAGTCGCCACGGACGATCCCCTCTCATTCTTGATCTGAAAACCGTACCATGCAGACGGGCTATCAGAGTTGCAAAGCAAAAAAGCCGCCTCGTGGGCGGCTTTCTTCATCGTCTCACAGGGCCTTACCCCATCGCATCCCATCACTTCGGGAAAGGCGGGTTTTTAGGCGGGTTTGCCGTCAAAACCCTGCGGAAAACCCAGTAAAACTGGCAAAATTGGCGGAGCGGGAGGGATTCGAACCCTCGGTGGGCTGTTAACCCACACACGCTTTCCAGGCGTGCGACTTAAACCACTCATC
>CAZHFF010000012.1:0-19631 GCA_964531785.1 uncultured Candidatus Saccharibacteria bacterium | reverse complement strand
GGGTGGCAACGGCGTCTATCACTACGGGGCAGCCCTCACGTACCCGACCGGTACCCATCTTGCGACCAACTACTGGGTGGATGTGGTGTTCGTGTCGACCAGTACGCTCCCTGCTGGTGACACCGAAGCACCAAGTGTACCGACCAACCTTACCGCCACTCCTGCTTCTGATACCGTGATAGACCTTGCGTGGGCCTCTTCGACGGACAACGTTGGCGTTACTGCGTACCATATCGAGCGTTGTTTAGAATCATCATGCACGGACGCTGCTCTGATCGCTACCACCACAGTGCTCCTGTACAGCGACACTGACCGTGCAGAAAGCACCACGTACTACTATCGGCTACGA
This sequence comes from uncultured Candidatus Saccharibacteria bacterium, assembly GCA_964531785.1. Taxonomy (GTDB): domain Bacteria; phylum Patescibacteriota; class Minisyncoccia; order Phycocordibacterales; family UBA12088; genus CAYWMQ01. The sequence goes on along the minus strand of CAZHFF010000012.1, from coordinate 19,282 downwards.
GCAGAAGATATGGCAGGTAATCGATCGGACTACTCGAGTATCGTTGGTACAACTACCCTAAGCGCGCCTGATACGGTTGCGCCGGATGTCTTTATTACCGCGCCCCTTGCCAATGCGGCGGTCGTGGATACTGTCACCGTTTCGGCCGATGCCTCGGACAATGTTGGTGTCATAGGCGTCCAGTTCAAGCTCAATGGCGAGGACCTAGGTTCAGAGGTGATCGATCTGCCGTACACGGTTTCCTGGAACACGGCCGAAGTAGCGAATGGCCCCTACACGCTCACTGCAATTGCACGAGATGCAGCAGGCAACACCGCAACCTCAAGTTCGGTTACGGTGATCGTCATGAACAGCGAAACGCTCTGGGGTGATACGGAGCCAACGACGCACAACTCTACCGAAGGTACCAACTATGAGCTCGGCACCATATTTAGCGCCTCGACTTCGGGGGCAGTTACGGCGATCCGGTTCTATGCAGCTAATGGCGAAAGTGGCGACCATACAGCGCGTATTTGGAACAACGCTACCGGTAACGTGGTGGGTGGACCTTACCTTATTACCGCCAATGGACCGGGATGGGTGACCTATGAGCTTCCGAACCCCGTTGCGATAGCAGCAGGGACCATATATACGGTATCGGTCTCGACTGGAACGGATAGCGGGAAAGCGTATGTGTATTCGCAAAACGTACTCACGAACGCGGGAGGAAACGGCAAGAATCTCAACTATCCCTCGAATGCAGGCGTGTTCAGCACCACGCTCGGTACTCGTCCTACGCAGTCTTGGAACGCGAGCAATTACTTCCGAGACGTGGTGTTCGTGCCGGGCGCAGAAGCACCGGAGGGACCGGTAACCCTGCTCCAAGATGGTTTTGAGTCGTCACTTGACTGGACCACTGCAGGTAATGTCACCTGGTACACCGGTAGCCCAAAGAGCGGTGCCTATTCGGTACGTCTGCGTACGAACGGTTCCATCACCAAGGCCGTATCACTTGCAGGCTACCGTGATGCGACGCTCTCCTTCACTATGGGTGCTCACAGTCTTGACAATAGTAGCGAGAACGTGCAAGTACAGTACTACAATGGCGTGAACTGGGCGACTCTTGCACAGATCGATGACGGCTCGGCCCATGAAAACAATCAGCTCAATCCTTACACCATTGCATTACCCTCCTCGGTCAATGATCTAGCGTCCTTTCAGCTTCGCTTCAAGATCAATGGAAATGCAACGAACGACTACGGGTATGTAGATGACGTGCTGCTTACTGCTGTGTCGTTATAGGCTCTGCGTACTTAGACAAAGAACACCGCCCTGGGGCGGTGTTCTTTGTCTAAATATTCCGTGAGTATGGGCGAAAGTACCTCACGCTCCTGTACCAGCTGCTCCACGTGTTCTGGTAAGCCTCGTGCGCTGGTCGATCGTGGCTCATGCCTCGATGCTCTGGCACGACATCAGGTAACCGCTTGGCATGTGGTTTCCCTACACAGTAAATAATGCTTTACTGGACTTGCTTGGCAAGCTCAAGCGTTTATACAATCATATGTTCTACTTCACAAAAACCTTATGAAAAAAGTATCATTCTTAACGCTGACCTTCGCGCTGTCGTTCGGTACGGTATGGGCGACCAGCGCCGATTACTACATGAAGATCGAAGGTGTCGAGGGTGAGTCGAGCGCATCTTCCGAAACCCGTGCCCAATTTGAGGTGCAGCGGACAGGCGGAGGAAACGACTCCGGAGAGCGTTCATCGAACACTTCTACCAGGGCGGATGCTCGGGCAGAGGGTATTGATGACGCGGAGAAGAAGCAAGGCGCTATAGACGTCAACGGGAACGTGGAAGTGGGAACGAAAGCGATCGGCACTGGTATCGAACCGGACGAAATAGACGTTGCGATCGATCCGGAAGCGAAAAAGGGTAAGGTCGAGGCAAGCTGGAAGGTCGAGGAGGGGACGAAAGCGGCCGAAGCTGGCACAGAACCGGACGAACTGAACGCTATAAATGGACAAGTCGCGGACCTCAGTATTCTCCTCGGCGGAAGTGATGACTATGAAACAGAGGAGCGATGGCGGCGCGGCGTGAGGGTCGCTGCACGTGACATTAAAGGGTTTACCGAATCAGAACGGGCACAATTCCTTGCTGCCGTACAGGCGCATGCGCAGGTCGAGTCCGGCAGGGGTCTTGAGAACTTTGCTCGCGGTATCATCGTCGAGAACGAGAGCGTAGAAGAGGTCCATTTGAACTTTGAGAAGCTCGAGGTGAAATACCGCACCAGGGGCAAGGTGCTTGGGCTCATTCCCGTGTCTTTCACCGAGCGTGTGGAGGTAGAGACCGAACCTGAGCAAGGTGCACGGGTGAAGGTCAAGGCTCCGTGGTACAGCTTCCTCCTGGTGCGCGAGGTTCGGGCAGAAGAGCTCGAAGCGGACATTCGCGCGGATATCGAAGCGAACCTTGGAGGTAACCTGAACTGGGACTTCGGAACCCGTGCATACGCACTTGCGCGTGTCTCGAACGTCTTGAAGGCGCGGCACGATACGGCAAAAAACAGCATCCGTAACGTTCGGTAGTCCGATCATTACGCTGATCACCGTGTCTCTAGTCCACGAACAACACCGGTCGAGCGATCGGTGTTGTTCTGGTTCTGGGTATCTTGAAGGTAACGTCGCCTGCAGGCCGCGTAACTGACCTCGAGGTGGAACCGGAATATGCGTTTCTCTAAGCCCCGTGGTGTTCAAGCTGCCCGGACTCGGCCAGGTTTGCTATACTTGGTTCATAACAAGTGGCTCGCATGACACCCCGCTCACAGTTCATCGCTGTTCTCCTTGCGCTCGTACTCGGTGTAGGTCTACTCCTGGTGTCCCAAGGGTGGGCGGGTTTTGTTGCGAACGTATCGCTCTTTGGTTCATCGATGAGCGGTCAAGAGGTGCTCAAAGACGGGCTCATACTGCACTACACGTTCGATGGCTCGGACGTGAACACACAAGAGGTGACCACGGCGGATACCACCGACTATACGACTGCAGGAAGCTATACCTTCACGGTGCCGGAAGGGGTCACAGAGATCCAGGTGGAAGCATGGGGTGGCGGCGGTGGCGGCGGTGATGGGCTCGGACGCGGCGGTGGCGGCGGAGGAGGAGGCGCATACGCGAAGTCCGTGTTCACGGTGTCGCCAGCGGCTGAGTACAGCGTCGTGGTCGGAACTGGGGGTGCCGGTGCAGGAAGCGGAACCACCTTCAGGGGTGGCCATGGCGCGACGAGCACCTTCGGCACCACGATGGTCATTGCGGTGCCGGGTGTTGCGGGCGCAGGCGGAAGTAGCGGTGACCAGGCCGGCGGTGGTGGGGGTCTTGCTGCGTCCTCGACCGGTCAGGTCACGACGAGCGGCGGCAGCGGCGGTATTGGCAAGAATACCAATGATGCCGGAGGCGGAGGCGGTGGTGCCGGCGGTGTGCTCGGTTCGGGTGTGAACGGAACCGATGGCAACGAGCCGGTCAACTTTCGAGGTGGGAACGGAGGAGCGGGGAACGGGACGTTCGGCGGTGCCGGGGGTCCAGGGGGTAACGCTGCTGCGGGTGAACCGGGTACCAGCAACGCGCGTGGCGGTGGCGGTGGCGGTGGCGGTGCGGACGCTTTTGGTGGAGGTGCCGCAGGTGCGCCGGGAGGCGGCGGTGGTGGCGGTGAAGAGGGGGGTGGTGCCGGAGGGGCTGGCCAGGTCATCGTGAGCTACAACATCGATACCTATTGGGAGACTGTGGTTGAGGACCATAGCGGGAATGGCAACCGCGCGACCACCACGTACGATACGATACCGGTCTTCGATATCGGTGTGACGGGCCAGGCGCTTCCGCTCCCTGGCAACGCGTCGCTTGGCCCCATCGACCTTGGTTCTGGCGTCCGTACGGTCAGTTTCTGGGTCAAGTTCTCGACGACCACCCAGAACCAAAAGATCATCAACATCGACGGTACCCGATGGATCGGTACCGACGGATCAGGCAACGTCACGGCGAACGCGTTCCCGGGCACGACCGCAGTATATGTCGATGGCAGTGCGGGAAGCACTGCCATCACGCGTACCGGAGAATGGCGCCAGATCATCATCACCGACACGACCGGGGTCACCGCCTCCACTTTTGAGATCGGTCGAGTGGGCGACGCATACGGCGGGTTCTCGATCGATGAGGTGCGCGTGTACGACCGAGTGATATCGGTCGAGGAACGGGAGCGTTCGTACCGCAGCACCGCTGCAGCGAACGCGGTCAGTACCTCGTATGCCCCACCCGACCTCAGCAGGGGCCTCGTCGGGCACTGGACGTTCGATGCAGCAGATTTCGATTGGTCGAGTACCACCGCAGAGGGTCTTGACCAGAGTGGACAGGGAAGGCACCTGAATCTCGACAACTTCAGCTCGAGTGCGATCAGGAACTGGTTCATACCCGGCCCGCTCGGCCAAGCGATAAAGACGCGTAGGAGCGGCAATACCCAAGGCAATAGCTTTGCCGAACTCAGTGGCACGAACCCGTTCTCGACGTGCCTCTGGCTCTACTACGACCCACAGTACTGGACACTCGAACTGTCATGGGCGCTCTCACGGGGGTATACGGGCATTGCTGTAGGTGCGAACCGGGCCTTGATATTCTCCACGTTCGGGACAGCACCCACGGAACTTTCCACGGCCGAGGGTATCCTCAAGCAGGATGCCTGGACCCATGTCTGCGGGGTCTATGATGGCACGAAGAAGGTCATGTATATCGACGGTGCATGGCAGGCGGAGCAAACACCAGGCGGAAGCGTCACGTTTCAAGACTCGGCCCTTGCGCTCCGCACCATAATAGGTGGTGAGGTTGGATTCGATGGTGGTTTCGACGACGTTCGCATCTACGACCGCGCACTGTCGGCAGAAGAGGTAGAGCGTCTCTACCGGCTCGGTTCGAGCGCACACACAGCGAACGTCACCTTCACGCAACCCGACCTTAAGGACGGTTTGGTCGGCCACTGGACGTTCGACGGAAAGGATATGGACTGGAGCTCCACTACCGCTGAGGTGCGGGACGCGAGCGGCAACAACCGGAGCGGTAATGCAAGTTCGACCATGAGCTCGATCCTCTCGAGCGCACCCGGTATGATCGGTCAGGCGATCCGTCTCAGGCAAGACGAATACCTGTCGCTCGGCAATACGATCATGCCCGCAGGTGCATACACCAAAGCGGCCTGGGTGAATCGGGTTCCAAACAGCAGTACCGGGAACATCTTCTCCGGCTCAGGAGCAAGCGCCCACGTCCTGTGGGTGAACGAAGGTTGTGGCTACATACTAAAGGCAGGACATGCATCGGGAGGTGGTTGCTGGGACGCGGTCACTGACACCGTACCGCTTGCGCCGGATACCTGGTACCATGTTGCGGTCACCTTCACCCCGTCGGTCGACTCTGGGACCATGAAGCTCTACAAGGACGGTTCACTCATTAGTACCGCGACCGGTGTATCGACCCATGCGAGCGGCAACTCATACATCGGTGCATACGATCAGCATCCATACGGCATGATCGGGCTCTATGACGACGTGCGTCTCTACAACCGCGTGCTCTCCGACAGCGAGATACGTCGGCTCTACGAAATGGCGCGGTAGTTAGAAAAGCTAGCTGCCTCGGCTCGAGCCTGCTAGACCCATCTGGACAAGTGGCCACACCGTGCTACAACGGAAGTGCCGGGACAGGGAAGCACCGGTAGCCCGTCGTTACAGGTGAGGGGCCGAGCTCGGCACGTGCCCCGAACGTGGTTTACCAGTCAACTATGAAACTAGAGCTATGAAAAAACTACAGGGAAGTTTGCTCGCGCTCTTTGCGCTCACCCTGGCATTCGGTCCTTTGGCGTATGCTGAGGCACAGGGCAAAGCATTTGGGCATGAAAAAGGGGCGCCCGGGAACTCGGCGTTCGGCCGTTCCCACAATCCGGTCTTTGGGAATTCGGTCATGTGGGGCGGACAGAGCTATGCGAATCTGGAGGCGCTTATCGAGCGGCTCCAGAAACTCCTTGCTGAGCTCCGCGCAGAGAAGGGCAAGGTAAAGGATAACAGCAAGAAAGCGAAGAAGTCTAAGAAGAACAACAAGGATCAGGACGTGGCGGCACCTGGGTCACTGGTCGGTATCGTGACCGAGGCGGCGACCAAAGTCGGTACCACATCCGCCACGCTACACGCCACGCTCCACCTCAAGGACGAGGACCACGCAACGGTCCACTTCGAATACTGGGCGCGTTCGACGGGTCCTGTGACACGAACTGCGCGGCTGTCGTTCACCGAAGATGGCCACGCGAGCACCTCGCTCTCCGGACTACAGAAGGGCACTGAGTACCGATTCCGCGCGGTCGCTCGCACGACCGACGGGAAGCGGGTGTATGGGAAAACGCTTGCGTTTACGACGAGCGCGGATGACCAGAGCCTACTGCCGAGCGTAACCACGCGCGACGTACGCGACGTTGCAACGTCGAGTGCCCGACTCCGAGGCGAGGTCAACATGAACGAGTACGAGAACGGCACGGTGTTCTTCGTCTATGGCGAGAACAAAGCAAAGGTCGAGTCGGTCGCGCAGGATTTCGACACGTACGCAGCGATCACCGAGGATGGCCTCAAGCTCCGCAAGGTACTCGTTGACAGTGACCTTGATGGGGAGGATACGTACGCACGGGTCGTGACCGGCCTTGCTTCGACGACAACATACCATGTGGCGATCGGGGTCGGCTACCAGGAAGGCGGCAACGACACGATACAGCTCGGTCAGGTGAGGAGCTTCACCACGAAGTAATTGACCCGTTCCACGGAAGACAAGCCGCACGATGTGCGGCTTGTTCTCATGTGCCTGCTCCTTTTTTGTTGGGACGTGTCGGGAACGTTTCGCTCAAGAAGTTATCGCCAGGATCCCTGCGTGGTGGCGGCTTTGGGCGATGGTGCGCACTGCAGGGGTAGGGTATGCTCTGGTATTCAGCGCAGCGCGGGTTGCCGCAGTGGGCGCCTTCTTCATGCGTGACCGATGGCAAAATGCTTGCCCCGACCGCGCGCGCGAGCTCGACCGAACTCACCGCAACCCCATGCTTCTTTGTTGCCATGCCGTGCCCTCGTGGTACTGTCTGGACACACTATGCGTTGTAACAACTGGTCTGTCAAATCGTCTAGATGATCGACAGGACCTGTGCGCCCTGTCGCTTTTTGTGCGAATGCGCTACCATACACACACGCAGCGTCCATGCGAACACTTTCCCCACACCTGGCACGGCTCATCCTATGTATACGTGAGGCGGCCCCGATGCCTTCTTGGGAGGATCAGCCGGGCGAGCGTTTGACCGCGAACACTACCACAGGTCGCGTGGGCGCATTTTACGAGAAACTGCGCTACACGCTCGATTACCAGGACGAGAACGCCATTCGCCGGAACGCGATCGAGCGCACGCTCCGCAGGCTCAGTGTCTATGAGGAGCCGAGGCGGCTCGGCGAAGCGCTCGTGCTTGAACTGATCCGGTCCGGTTATGTCCAGAACGGCATGCTGCCTGAGAGCGTGATCCCTGCGGTGCAACACATCATCGATCGGTATGCGGAGATCGAGCGCTACGGTGCACGCGAGCACGCCGCGCTTAGAGCACACACGGCGACCGCGATCGAGCACTACCTGTTCCCGCAGAGCCCAGAACAGGAGGCGGTGTTCGATGCCATGCATCGCTCCGTTGCGGGGTATGTAGACCAGAAGGACCACCACGGAGTGGCTCACGAGGTGTTCAGCCGGTACGTGTACATAGCCTGCAGACGGGCGTTCCTGCATGACACGCCCGAAGAGACACGGTACGCCCTCTGGCTCCTCTACGAACCGCACGCACGTGATCTGGTAACCGCTCTACCGAGCGAGGTGCGCCAGGTTGCGGCACGCTTTGATGGATACATGCGTACGATCGATCTGCTCCTCCGATCCGACATACCGGCCAAGATACAGTCTAGGCTCCATAACGAGTCCATATACGCGGCGCTCCTCACCTCGTTCGTGCGTCAATACGGTGCGGACGTGAACGTCGTGTTCGGCGATCCGCAACGGTTAGAAGAACGGGTCCGTACCTTCCTCGCCGATACCTACATGCGCCACCATCAAAAGATCGCACGGAGCGGCACGCGGGCGGTCCTGTACATTCTGATCACGAAGGTGCTCGTCGGGCTTGCGATCGAGCTGCCGTACGAGATATTCGTCCTCGGCCACGTGAACTTCTTCTCGCTCGCCGTCAATATGGCGTTCTTTCCGCTTTTGCTCCTCTTTATGGTAAAAACCGTGCGCCTGCCCGATGAGAAGAACACCGATGCGCTCGTCAGTGGCTTGGAGCGCTTTGTGACCGATGCAGCGTCACGGCAGGTCATCATACGTACGGCCGACCGAGGTGTGGTGTCGCGCACGAGCTTCCTGCTGTTCTACCTCGCGCTTTCGATGCTTACCTTCGGCGGGCTCCTCTATTTGCTTGTGTCGCTCGAATTCAACCTGGCGAGCATGTTCCTGTTCCTGTTCTTCCTTACCGTAGTGTCGTACTTCGGTCTGCGCATACGGTTCAAAGCGCGCACCTGGACCTACGACGCGGAGAGCGAGTCGACGCTCGGCCTGCTCTGGTACCTACTTGCGCTTCCGGTGACCCGAACGGGGAGGTGGATCACCCTCCGCCTGTCCTCGGTCAACGTCTTTGTGTTCTTCATGGACTTTATCTTAGAAACTCCCCTAAAGCTCATGCTCGCCTCGTTCGACGAGTTCGTGACCTTCACCAAAGAGATGCGCCGCGACATGCAGTAGCGGCGCGTCCTCTCAGTGCCTGTGTTACCTGCTGAATGCGCGGACGATAGCAAGGAGCACGATCGCTCCCACGAGCGCGACCAAGAAACTGTACAGGTTAAAGCCGGTCACGCCGGTCTCGCCTAAGAACGACATGAGGTAGCCTCCGACCACTGCGCCAACGATGCCGACGATCACGTTCAGGAGGATTCCCTGCTGTCCGTTCGTGCCCATAATAAGGGATGCGACCCACCCCACGATCCCACCGAACACGATCCAGAGTAGAATACCCATAAGCCTAGTATTAGTTGATAACGGTATGTTGACTATAGCGGAGGTTGCTGATGAGAACATGAAGAACCACCTATCGTGCAGTGTCTGAGCAAGCTCCAGGCTGAGCTGTAATTCTGCGGTACCAACGGGGTGTGAAGGCGGCATGAACTGGTCGTAGGTGTTCCATGAAATACTGTGCACAAGCGGTGGTGCAACCGTTTCCGTGCATGGTAGGCTAACAACAAGCACCTCCGATGTTGCTGTTTTGTATGTATCTCACCCGTTTTGTTTCCACGCTGCTCCTTATGGTAGGACTCACCGTGCCGCACCTCGTGCTCGCGGCCGGTATCGGGTGCACGCTGTTCGGTTTTCTCGTTCGCCCGCTCGGCTTCTGTGGTCATGCTGAGCAATCAGATCGCGCAACGCGGGTCGCGGTACTTGGGGAACAAGAGGCACAGGTGATCAACGCGGTGACGGAAGCGCCCGCCACAACACAAGCAGAGGAGGTCACGCTCCCCGCCGGTGCGTATGAACCGGTCCCGGTACCTACACCGGCGCCTGTTGCAGAGAACGCAGGGCCGAGTCCGCTACCAAGTCAGATCATCATCAGAGAGCAGGGCTTGACCCTAAGCGAGGTGGATCGAAGGATCACCGAGCGCTTGCGTGTGCTTCTTTCGGTACTTGCCGCACGCACGACGCCGCCCACGTCTTCCCGGACTGCACCACTTGAGCTCGAACAGGTTCTTGCAATAGCGCGTGCGAACAACGACAATACGCGAGGGTATGTGGGGCGGGAGATCACCGAGGTCAACCGTTCGATCCTCAGTATCACGAACGCAGGGACGCTCAGTGATGCGACGCTCTCGGGAGACACGACCCTTTCCGCGCTCGCTCCGAACGCGCTTGTGTATACGAACGGGACGCGTACGCTCGCGACCGATGCGCTCCTCAGTGTTGAGGACGGCAAGCTTGGTCTCGGTACGACGACCCCCGTCGAGGTGCTGACCGTAGGTGGCGCGGTATACCTTGGTTCACATGTGCCGAGTGCTACAGCGAACCGCCTGTACAACGTGAACGGTGACCTCTACTGGAACGGCTCCATCGTGATGGCCTCGTCGACCGGCACCTGGAGCGTTACCGGGAGCGACGTCTTTCGTCTTTCCGGTAACGTCGGCATTGGAACCTCGACCCCGGGTCGGACGCTCACCATAGGAGGTGATCAGTATCTCACCGGGCGATTCTATGATTCGTTGAACAGTGCGGGCACGAGCGGCGGGCTCCTCACCTCGACCGGGTCCGCGACCCGCTGGCAGGCGACCACGAGCGCGAACGCATACTACGGCACCGACCGTTACGGGGTGACCGGCTATGTGCCGCTCCCGTACGATTACCTTGCGACCGGCAGTAATCCGCGTGCACTCTTCACGAAGCAGCTTCGGTTCGATTCGCGCAACTTCTCGATCAACAACCCCGCGCTCGTGTTGCGTGAAGAAGACGACACCTCGACAGCAACGACCAAGGGTGCGCTCATCGAGTGGCAGCAGTACCTCGGTGCCGGGACGTATCCATACGGCATCGCGACCAATAGCTATGGCAGTAACTTCACTATAGGTTCCGCGGGTCACAAGCGCGTTGCTTGGCTCCTCAGTCACTATGACTCAACGCAGGGGACCGGTGAGGACGTGCACCAGCACATCTCGCTCGAGACCGTCCAGGCGGATTTCAGCAACATCATCACGCGTTTCCAGGTCTCCTGGGGTGAGGACATAGCGCTCGTCGGTTTTCCCAATTCTTACGTACGCATCTACGACAATAAGCCGCTCCAGTTCGGCTCGGACGCGGACGGCTCCATTATGTACTCGACCACCACGAACGAACTCCAGGTGACCGGGAGCAATAGCAACAGCGGCAGGGTCCTCTTCCGTACGACGAGTGCTGCAACGAAAGGGAAGTTTCAGTTCGGGAACGTTGCGGTCCTCGAAGAGAACACGGGAAGGCTCGGTATCGGCACGCTCACCCCGGGTGCCCGGATCAATGCAAGCTCGTCCGCTGACGAGGTGCTCCTCAAGCTCCAGAATCTCGACGGCGGGCTCACCAATGCGCCGCTCATGCAGTTCGAGACCGACCATGTGAACGACAAGATATTCCAAGCGGGTCTTGGGAGCGACAGCATCAAGCGCATGAACATCACTACGACAGGTCTCTTCGAGTGGGGGGCGGGCGGTTCTTTTGCGCGGGATACGAACCTCTACCGCGCAGCGACCAATACGCTCGCGACGGACGACACGCTCACCGTTGCGCTTGGTCTTGGCGTTGCGACCACCTCGCCGTTCCGCACCTTTGCGGTGCAGGGTACCGTTGGGTTCGTGGGACTCACGAGCGCTGCCGGGACGCCGTCGGCGCTCTGTCAGAGCGAGAACGGGGAAGTGGTGGTGAACACCGGTGCTCAGACCTGCACCGTGTCATCGGCCCGGTTCAAGCAGGATATCCGTTCGTTCGGCGATCGTGACGCGTTCGATCTGGCACAGAGGCTCCAACCGATCGTCTTTTCATACCGGGACCAGCACGAAGAGCGCATCGGCCTCCTTGCTGAGGATGTCGCGGCGGTCGATCCCCGGCTCATGTACCGTGAGGCAGGGGGCGAGCCCCGGGGTGTGCGCTATGAGGACATTACCGCGGTCCTCCTGGGCGCGTTCAAACATCAGCAGGCGCAGATCACCGGGCTCACGCGTGCAGCAGGTGCTGCGGTGGGAAGCACGGTCCGCGCTGTCTTCGAACGTATCGAAGCGGTGTATGCTAGGGTAACGAACCTAGAAGCAGAGACCGTCCAGGTGACCGGAACGGCATCGGTCGAAGGAAAGCTCTGTGTCGAAGGGGTCTGTATCACCGGAGCCGAGCTTCGGGCGCTCATGGAACAGGCTGGCCTTGTGACGAGACCTGTGGAGTCTCCTGCTGTAGGTGAGGACAGCACCGCACCCTTCTTGGAGGAGACGGGGGATCCCATCGTTTCCCTCGAGGAAGTGGCGGTCGAGACCGGAGTAAGTGGTGACGGCGATGACGATGCACCTCAGCCGGCAGACACGGAGGGAACGGACCTTCCGATCTAAGGCACCCCAGCACTGGCGCCCCTTGACCAGAACCTAAAGGTAGGGCATGATCACGAATGGAACCAAGCCACACGATGGCTTTTTCTGTTCATACAGACCAAAGCTAAGGAGGTGCAGAAGTGCTCCTTTACAGATGCATACAGGTTAGTCTGCTTGTCCTTGCGCTCCTTATACCCACAAGCGGGTCGTTTGCGCAGAGCATGGGACTTGCGGCAGAGAACGCACGCACATTCCGGGCACAGTGTGACCGGTACGGCGTGTGTGATCATGCGCGCGTCTTTTATTCGATCACGGACCGAGCAAATCGCGCTGATCCGCTCAGGTGGGTCGAGCGAGAGTATCTCGCCCGTAACGTCCCGGTCATCTTGGTGCTCGTCGTGCACGCGCCCGATCGGGACCGTGGACATAACGAACAGATCCTCCAGGGTGCCGTTGACCGAGACCTGCGCGCGCTCGCGCAAGCGGCAGTGCGCTACCAATTTACTGGTAGGATCGTGCTGTTCCACGAAGGAAATGGCGACTGGTACCCGTGGGGCGCGTACGCTCGAGGTAATACTCCAGAGTCGTACCGACGCGCGTTCGCGCACGTCGCAGAGCTTTTCCGTGAGGAGGGTGCACAGGTCACGTTCGAAATGAACTTCAACCGGCGAAGTGCCGGGACCCGTGGCGTGTCTGACTTCGCCATGGTCTACCCTGGCGACGAATGGGTGGATGTGGTAGGTGTGTCGTCGTACAACCGATGTGGCACGAACCCGCAGTACCGGGAGAACCGAAGCTTCCGAGAGGAGGCAGAGCCAGCGTTCCGCGCGATCCGGGCTATCACCGAACGCCCGCTCGCGATCGCCGAAACCGCAACGTCACCACACTGTGGGGTCGATGTTCAGGACTGGTACGCCGACCTGTTCACTGTCGTCACTGAGTACCATGTTCAAGATGTCACGTTCTTCTTCTTGAAGAAAAGGAGCGGCGAGGCATCGCTCACCGTTGATACTGATTGGGCTCCTCATCATGCCGATGCGTTCCGTGCGCTCGTTCTGCGAGAGCGCGCTCCAGTATCGAATGGAGCGATCCAGCATGCCCCACACAGAGAGAGCCCGAGCCTGTTCGGAGAACCCCGGTTCCCGTGGTCGGTCTATGGTCGGCTTGACCACTACCTTGCCGAAGAGCCGAACACCGCAATCAACCTGCTCACCAATGAGCCGTTCGGTGAGATCGGTACCCGGTTTCGGTTGCACCTCCACCAGGGAGTGGCCTGGGACCTAAGCGACACGGTGACGTTCGAACCGCGTATATCGCTCAAGGCGGTGGTCTCTTCGAATCGTGACCTATGGTGGAACAATAGCGTGGCGATCGGCGGCGAGCTTCGCCTCTGTCGCAAAGCATCGTTCGCTACCTGGGGTGGTATGTGCGGGTTCATGGGCGTCGAGCACCTCTCCTATACGAGCGAGGCGCCTGAACGATACGGCTCTGGTTTGTTCGGCAAGGGGGGTGAGGCGCGTGCCGTTATCGGCCTCGAGTTCAATCTGGGTGGCGAGTGGTAGAGGGGAGGATCTCATGCTTGAATTCTTCCGACTCTCGCTCATTACCTGGGATACGGGCGCATGGTTCGTCTTTCAGCTGTACGTGCTGTTCGTATGGGCGGTCATGCTGCCCAGGCAGCTCCTTGGCACGGTGTTCCACCACATCCACCGAGGCGCGCATCAAGAGCGGCGCACGACCCGAACACCGGTGCAAGTGATCGCGACCTTGTTCGAGATAGTGTTCGCCTGTGCCGCATTCGCGCTGCTCGTGCTCGGGTTCCGGCAGTTCGGGATCATGGGTGGGATCTTTCTCACCATGGTACTCGTACTCGTGCTTTCCGCACTCCGAACGCGGGTCATCCGGCCTGCTGCCCGTGCACTTGGGCGAAGTCTCGTGTGGGTTGCTGTGCAACCGCAACGACTCTTGCGTCTTATGACCGCGCAGTGTTTCTACGTCGAGCACCTTGCCTACCTGGCACAGGCACCGAGGAAACGGTTCGCCGTAACCGCGGTCGTGACCATATACCGGGAGGATCCGCAGGTACTGCGCGAGGCGCTCGCACGGGTACGAGCAGCGCTTCGTACGGCAAGCGTCGAGCATGTGTTCGTGGCGCTCGTCGACGGACTCGTGGATCAGGGTGAGCACGACACGCTCGCCACGATCGCACGGCAGCACTGTGATATCGTTCTCGGTGCGGATGCCAGGAACAAACGGTGGAACCTACGCCTTCTCGTGCGCATGGCAGATCATGCGTTCGCGTGTAAGTATCGGTCGAGCCAGTATGATCCTCTGGACCGCATAACCGTTTTCATGGACTCGGACACGCTGCCTATCGGCAGCGACCGGGACATGGTCCTTGCTCGGCTCATCCGGCACTTCGCAGACCCTCGTCTCGGTGGTGTAACCACGGCACAGGAGATACACAAACCGGGCAGGAATCAGGTGCGGCGGCTGAACCACTGGCTCGAGCGGGCACGGCTCTTCTCGTCACAAGCCACAATGAGCCTTTTTGGCCAGGTCGCGTGTCTGCCGGGTAGGCTCTACGCGGTCCGCACGAGCCTCATCGAAGGACAGCTCGATGACCTCGTGAACGATACGTTCAGCTACTGGGGCCTGCTGCGTCGACCGTGCATAGCCGGGGATGATCGGTTCTTCACGAACTGTGTGCTCAAGGCGGGATACCGGACGGTGCTCGAGCCGTCAGCACGGGTCGCTACTGAGTGTCCGGACAGTTTCCTTGAGACCTGTCGGATGTGGACGCGGTGGGGCCGGTCCAGTCAAGGGTACACGTTGCGTTCACCCTGGCTCATCAGGTACAAGATCGCGCTGTTCATCTATGCGAGCGATATCCTGGTGAGCGTCAGTACCGTGCTCATCATTACGGTACACTGGCCGCTCATGGCGCTGTTGGGAGATTCACACGTCCTCTTTTTACAGGCGCTCGTTCTTGCGCTGCTCGGCATGGTCCTTACCATGTCGATACGCCAAATGCCGCACCTTGTGAGGAGTCCGCGCGACATACTCGTTCTACCGCTGTTCGTGCTCGTTGTGACCATAGGGCAGTTCGTGCGCGTCTATGCCCTCATGACCCAGCACAAGATCGGTACCTGGGGAACGCGGGGCGGCGCGACTGCTTCGCACCATCCGCGCGCATGGGTCATGTCAGACCCGCAGCGCTTGACGGCAGGTTTCGACCTGCCACAATGAAAGGAGCAAGTATGGAGGCATGGACATGGCTACCTTGATACATTCCCGTCCGGAAAGGACGAGCCTGATCCGGAACCGTCTTTGCGTCGCGTTCAGAATATGGCTCGCAGGCACAGACGCCCACGTCCAGGTGCGCGGGAGCGACACCTGGCACCGTGTGGCGATCCGACCCAGCATTATCGGAACGGATTGCGTCGTGCTCGAAGGAGGCACGCTCGTGGTAGCAGATGATATTACCAGCATAGCATCAAAGAGCGCCGCAACGGGCTACGGCCCGTGAGCGGGTAACCGCAGGGCCGCGACAGTGTCGCGGCCCTTTTCGTATGTCGGCGCATGTTAGCGGTGTTCCTCGAGGATGGTAACGTAGGTATCGCCGTGCGCTAAGGTCGCAAGTGCAGTGGTAAGTTCGCGGTGCCATGTTTCTCGGACCGTTCCTCCTCTGCTTCTTCGGTCGAACCGTGTGACATGCACCTCACCCTTCGTAGTGTCGACCATGAGCGGGACGATGACGCGTCTACCGTAGTGTCCAACGGCTCTACAAATGACTCGCTGTACCAGTGCGCTTGCTTCGTTTGCTGCGTCTGGGTGTTCCATGAGGAGCTCGAGCAGTCGTAGGCACGCGAACGCGTCGTACACCATGCGCTGTGGCGTCATGAGCTCGGTCACGGCAAGGCCTGTGCCGATACGGGCGATCGCGCTGATCATCGATCGCCGATCGTCGTCTGTATCGGCGTAGTCGGTTCGATGTGTGCTGTGTTCCAGCGCGTCGATGAGCCGAACACCGATATCGGCTTCGATCACGTCCTCGATCGTTCTCGGCACCTGGCGGTTCAAACGGTCTTCCCGTGCGAATAGCCGGTCGAGCACCTGCATGTTCACCGCATCAAAGTCGGCCACGTTCAGCAGGGTGCCGTTCCGCTGCCAGACGACATCGGTGTCGGGACGTCTCAGCGAACGAGCCATCCGCACGATCTCTCTTAGCGGTAGGTCTGGTATGTCGACCAGCTCGATGTGAGGCCTGGTCATGCCGGTTCCGATCGGTGTCGTGCGGTAGGTATGGGTGATCGGCAACGGCACATGTTGCTCGGTCCACAGTATCGAAATGGTCACGCACAGCTCCAGTTCAAGTCTCGTTCAAGCATACGGATGCTGTGCGGTGCGTCAATGCGGTCGTGTCTGTCTTCTACGAACAGGCCAGCGGTCGGCTGGCCTGTTCGTTAGCGCACTGACGCGATGAACTGTTTGAACGTCGACCGTTCCAGTTCTTCTTTGCGCTCCTCCATCGCGGGGAGGATCGTCTCCAGCCGGTCTCGGCCGAGGATACGCTCGACCCGCGGCATCGCATCCTGCTCTTCCTCGGTCACATGGTGCTTGACCGTTTCCATCAGCGCTTTCATGGTCGGCTCGTACTTCTCGTTCTCCACGTTCATGAGCTTAAGTTTGCCGATCTCGAGCTTGACCGCCTGGTGCTCCGTGCGGAACTCCTCGGCAAGTACGTTCTCTCCAGCTTGTTCAAGTTCAGGGTAGTAGAACTCTTCCTCGAGCGCTGTGTGTACTGTTAGGTTCGTAAGGATCCGATCTGCGAGCTCCTGACGGTCTTCAAGGCTCGCGTTCAGAAACTCGTCATAGAGTTCCTCGACCTCACGGTGCTCCTGCTTGAGGAGATCGTGGGCGTTGGTTAGTGTGTTCATATGCTAGAGCGTTAGATTGCTGATAACAGACCCCTTTGGAGTCTCTCCCTAAAGACTACGTAAACGAGGTGAAGTACACGTGAATCACCTACGCGCAAGGTGCGTAGGTATAAGTAACGGCGGGCACCGGGTCGAGTGCTATAGACCGAACGGTAGTTGATCGGGCGACCGAAGCGAGCCCGGGGCGACGACCTGCAGGTTCCAGTACGTCGTTTGACAGTATGCGTCACGACAGCCGCACTTCCAGGTGCCAGTGTGGAGTACGCAGGTGAACGAGGTCCAGTAGGTGTAGTCGCCCTGGTACGCGAGCTCACTGCTCGACTGGGCACCGCCTATCACGTAGTTGCCCGAGAGGGTGCCGCCATTAGGTACCCAGGAAAAGCTCGACCACGTTGTGCCGTCCCAGCGGTACCCGGTGGTGAGGATCGCGGTGTTCCCGGTACTTGCCTGCGAAGACCCTGATCGTGCCGTGAATCCGTTCACGCCGCATTCGGCACTGAGCAAGAGTTCGCGCATGGGGCTGAATACGTTGAACGCCGCCCCGTACCCCTGCGGCACGTTATAGGCGCCGGAATAGATCGCGCAGGCTGATGCCCGAGCGGGTGCTGCCAAGAGCATGAGCGAAAGCAGTATCGAGGTCACGAGGGCAGCGTGTGCGATACGGGCGAACGGTGTCTCGAGAGCGATGGTCGTAGACATATAAAAGCCTGAGTTAGATAGTAGTACCACTAGTGTACCAGAGACCGGAGCCTGAGGGTACTCCTTTACACAACCAAAGACCCTTCCACAGGGTCTTTGGCGTGCTGCCGGCGCGTTCTCTAGAGTCCTTTGATGACGCAGTTGTTCAGGTTCGGTACCTGTTTTGCCTTCGCTATCGCATCGTCTTCGCCCGCGGCACGGCCGGTAACGTTATTCGTTGCGAGCGAGCCGATCTGGGTGCCCTTGAGGATTATGTTCGACATGTGGGTGTCGCCGAACGGAGGCGGACAGCTGTAGTGTGCGTTGTTGTTGATCTGAACGTTCTTGCCATGGTTAACGTACAGTCCGTTCATACCAGAGCCGCAATAGACATTATGTGTCATGGTCACGTTCTCATAGAGATGCGGTTTGCCTGCGAGCGTCCCCATGGCTCCGCCGAAGAACATGCCCTGGACCGCACCGCACTCGCTGTAGTTTCTACACTCCGACCCGTTCTTGCCCTGCATCATGACATTGCCTTTGAGCGTGATGTTGTAGTCGGGCGGATAGGTATGTGCACCATTACCCGCATCGAACTGGAAGTAGTCGCCGTGCGCGGGGCCGGCGTTGTGGTTCATGGATCGTCCGATGTAGTTGTTCTGGAACAGGCCATCGTGCGTGGTCTGGGTCATGAAACCGTCAAAACCAAGGTCCGTGAGCACGTTGTGCTCGTAGACGTAGTTGACGACCCACTGACTGAGCACCCCACGAGCTACTTTGCTGATGTTACTGTTCGCAAGTACCACGTTGGTACAACCGCCGAATCGAATACCGAACTCCGGCTGTTCGTTGTAGTTGCGGGTGTTCGGGTTACCAACGAGCGTCATGCCTATGACGCGGACGTTCTCACAACTGTCGATATCGACCACCTTTTGTTTTGCCGGCGCGTTCGCACCGTAGAGAAAGTTCAGCCGTTCGAGCTGAATGTTCTTGACGTTCTTCATCGCGAGCGTTTTGAAGGTCGCGCCCTCGACGCCTCGTATCGTCACGTACCCGGCGTACTTCCTGTCGTTCACTGTGACCGATCCGTAGTTGCCCGCCGCAAGCTGTATCACATCTCCAGGCTGTGCGGCGCTGAGTGCTGTGGCGAGACCCGACGCGTTGGCGACGTTGTGTACCTTGCCGCTTTTCGAGGTTGCGTAATCGTTCAGGGTGCAAGCCTTCATGACCCCGCTCCCGCTTGCTGTGCCACCAGTATTTTGTCCACTACCACCTGTCGAAGTTCCACCTCCGCTCGTTGGCCCCCCAGGCACGGTCGGAGGAGGAGGGTTGTATGCAGCTTGAAGGTTCCAGTACGGGGTCTGGCAGTACGCATCACGACACCCGCATTTCCACTTGCCATCGGTCAGTGCACACGCAAAGCTCACCCAGAACGTGTTCTCGCCTACATAGGAGAGGGTAGCAGAAGACTTCGCATTACCCATCACGTACGAGCCGGACACCGAACCTCCGTTCGGGGTC
>CAZHFF010000011.1:0-20365 GCA_964531785.1 uncultured Candidatus Saccharibacteria bacterium | reverse complement strand
GTAGATACCATGCTTGTAGCCACTGAATGAAAAACATGGTCTGTGCCCAATACGTTTCATGTACGACACCAACGGCAACCACACCGGTATCTCTGCTAGCTCTACAACCGAGTTCACCCTGCATGACGAGCAGATTCCCAACAGCTTCTATCTTGAGTTCGGTGAAGGCAAGTACCTCGGTATGCCCGGAACCGAGCCGCATACGGTGAAGCTCAAAGGGCTCGATCAGGGCACCTTCACACTTGAGGTTAAGGAGCAGGTAGGCGATGTCACCAAGAAAGAGGTAACCTTTGCCAATGTACCGGTCACTGCGAGCACGACGGGGGTGATGGTCATTACCAATCTTACTGAGGCAACACCGCCATTACTCCTTCTTGATCTTGATGGTGACGGTACAAATGACCTCACCCTTTCGACAGCTCATGCCTCGTTCTCGGTTTTTGACCGTATTGATATGGCTAAAGCATATATCAAGACCTTAACTATGCCGAAGTGGCTCAAGGACTGGCTTCTGTTGCGTTTCGATCTCACCGAAAAGCTGCTTACTCCTCAAAAGAAGGGAAGTCTTCCCAAGGGTGAGAACGTTGCGGCAAATGCGCTACTTACGACAGTGCTCTGGACGATAGAGCACCAGAAGGGCAAGCTCCTTACCCCTGAGGAGGCTGGGGTGCTTAAGGAGATGGTGAGCTTGGTGTTAGAGCAGATCAAGTAACTCATGAGGATTAATCATTAGTCCAACCATATTTATGAAACGGCTCATGCAGAAGAAAAACATCGTTGTATCAGTTGTGGCTACTTTCATCTCAATGATTGTAGGTATCCTGTTAGTATATCCGCAGTACGTTGGACTCTGTCCCCAACTTCGTGCGCTAGGAAGCAGTGGCAAAACATACTGCATAACCAGCACGGATTCGTTCGGCGCAGTTCTTGCCCTTCTTTCTTTATCCCTCCTCCTCTCGCTTATCCCGCTGCTGTTCCTGCGTGTTGAGGTGTACCGCACGTGGAGGAAGTTTGCGCTCTGGTACTGGGGTGTTGGCATTTTCCTTCTGCTCATCATACCTGGTGGAGGCGGTGGGGGTTGGGCGATGTCTTTCCCATCACCAAAGGATATCCTCACTGTTCTTCTTCCGATCCTCTTCCTGATCATTTCATACATGCTCATGCTCGCGAAATCGCAGCAGCTACGCAAACGGAAATGATAGATACGCGACTTCAGTTCGGTGAAGGCAAGTACCTCGGTATGCCCGGAACCGAGCCACATACGGTGAAGCTCAAAGGGCTCGATCAGGGCACCTTCACACTTGAGGTAAAGGAGCAGGCTGGAGACGTTGATTAATACGTAACTGATTGTCTATGGGTACAATAAAAAGTTGGATGATTGTTGTTAGTGGAATTGTTGTCGGCCTTGTCATCAGTGGCATTTTGGTGGCTCTTCTCACGCTCACGAATTTTAATGGATCATGTGGATCTGACCCAACAGGCGGTTTGGGAATGGGAGGATACACGCCACAATGTACCTTTACCGACTATCTCTTGCGTGCAGACGGATTTATTTTAGAATTTGAATTAGCAGTGTACACGTTTTCAGTCTTAGTACCAATCATTCCAACCATAGTAATAATAAGCACCATAGGTACTTATTGGGTCATGAAACGAAGGATGACACATCTTTACTCTCACAATATATAAGCATTCTGTAAATGAGTCTTAAAGTATCCTTGCGGTCATCGGTAAGGATTGTCCTGTATGGAGCATTATTATTTGTTTATATAGGAGTCATATACTCGCTTGTCACATTTGATGGAAAGTGCGGATTGATTTGGTCCGAATTAGGAAGTCGGCCTGACTGCTCCATCACAGAGTTTCTTACCAATGGCGACGGGCTACTTCTGTCCTTCTTGTATTGGATTAATGACTATTGGATGCTTTTTCCAGTCGTCATGATCATCGTGGTGTTTGTATCCTACTGGGATGGAAAGCGGTGAGTATAAAACGGGGATAAGTACAGTTTAATCACTAAACGCTTGGCATGATAAGCGTATATCAGGTACGCAAACCGGGGAGGCCGAGGAAGGGATGATATTACAACACATAGGTCGAGTATAAACTGTCCGTATCCCCGTTTACTCTGTGTTACCGACTCAGATAATCGTTATACCGGCCTTGTGCCCAATCCAGACTCCGAGTCTAACGTTAAGCTCGTCAAGAAAGAGATTCCCAACAGCTATTACCTCGAGTTCGGTGAGGAGAAATATCTTGGCTTCGATAGTGCCGACAATTATGAGGTGGCGCTTCGGGGTACTGGGACTGGAACCTTCACATTCGAATTGGATGATGTCTCAGGTGATACTGTGACAAGAACGCTGGTGTACAAAGACATACCCGTCACTCCAATGACAGCGGGGAGAATCATACTCGATCCAAGCATAACAGCATTCACGCCCACACAAGAGGCTGCACTATCGTTCCGGTCTTTACATCCCGAAACAGGTCTGCCTCAAGCTGAAGCTGCACGGTAGAAAAGGGTGTGCTATACTCACTTTGCTCGACCGTGCCCAGCGTGGAGCGCCGCCGCACTCAAATAAGTTTTTCATTTGGAGCTAGCACCGGCGTTCCACATTGGGTGTAGCGAGCACTGTAGACCATGGAGTTGCGAGAGAACGTGTCGCTTGCCGACTATACAACGCTCCGGCTTGGAGGGCCTGCGCGTTTCTTTGTTTCGGTGAGCACGGTGCCGGAACTTCGGGAAGCGGTTGCCTGGGCGCATACGAACGGGCATCCGCTCTTTATCCTCGGTGGCGGGTCCAACACGCTCGTCACTGATTATGGGTGGCCGGGACTCGTCGTGCATGTCTCGATCAAAGGCCGTGCATACGACGAAGCCATCGAAGGAGATGCGCAACTGGTTGCCGGCGCAGGCGAAGCGTGGGACGCGGTTGTCGAGGAGACGGTCAATAAGTTCGGCTTGTGGGGTCTTGAGAACCTGTCGCTCATTCCGGGAACAGTTGGGGCAACGCCTGTCCAAAACGTTGGTGCGTACGGTGTCGAGGTGTGTGACGTGATCGAGTGGGTCGAGGTGCTCCATAGCGAGACCAGCGAGCTGAGCATCCTCTCGAACAGCGCCTGTGAGTTCGGGTATCGTGACTCGATCTTCAAACGAGCGGAAGGGAAGAAACTCATCGTCACGCGCGTGGCATACCGTTTGTCCACCCACCCGAAGCAGAAGCTCACGTACCGTGATCTGGCATTGCGTTTCCCGACCGAGGAGGGTGTGACCGTGCAGCAGGTGCGTCAGGCTGTATGCGAGATACGAGCAGGCAAGTTCCCGAACCTCGACGAGGTAGGTACTGCGGGCTCGTTCTTCAAGAACCCGATCATCACCAACGAAGCGTACGAGGCGATACGGAAGTTTGCGCCCGACCTGCCAAGCTATTCGGTGGACGAAACACACGTGAAGGTGCCGGTCGCGTGGATGCTCGATCGTCTTGGCTACAAGGGTAAGCGAAGCGGTGCGTTCGGCTGTCACGACGCACAACCGCTCGTGCTTGTGCACTATGGAGGTGGTACGCCGAGCGGACTTATTCTGTTCGCACACGAAATCATGCGCGAGGTGAAAGAGACGTTTGCGATCACGCTCGAACCTGAGGTACGGATCGTGAGCATGGAAAACAGCTGATGCGCGACGTGGTGTGACATCTCGCCTTTATGGAGCCCTATTTTGAACGTCTGAAACACGTTCCGGAATCAGATCCGGCGGTGATCGAGAATCGAGAAAAGGTTCAGCATCGTATGCGTCATGACGTGTTCGGTAAACAGTACTTACGCACGTTGGCAAGTCATGCTGCATTACGTGCAGAACTGGAAGGTCTCAAGGTGTCTACTGATGTAAATCAAGAAGAGTACAAAATTTTAGAACAAGATGTAGCGTACTCTGAAACGAAACTTAATAACAATCTCACATATACATTTCGACGATTGGCAGCTGATCTAAGGTACCGTGCATTGATAGAAGAACAGTTCCTGGCAAATATCGATGATGAGCTACGTACTCTGGTAACGTTAGCAGAGCACAAGGAAGAATTAGAAATGCTCTTTGGTGCGAGCTTGAAATATCTGAGTGTTGACTCATTCTGTGTCGCAATAGAAACCGGTGCTCTCTCGTCGCAGTGTTTAGATGCGATAGTAAGGAACCGAACTAAACATATTGAGGATCTCGCAGTGCAGGCTGAAGATAAAGTGCGTACCGTAGGTAAGGCGCTTGCTCTGGCTATAGAAGAAAACGTTGATGACGGGGCACTGCCTGCAGAGGCGCGCGAAGCACTTTCGAGGCTCAAAACGGTACAGGTACGAGTCCGCGACTTATTCGCGGACCTTTTTAGTGGTACCGCCGGTTCACACGAAGGTTATGGAACGGTATACATCAACAGCGGTTTACTGCACCCGAATGCAGATAATGTTTTAAAACCAACGATCGTGCACGAGCTTCTGCATGAGCTTTCGGGCACTTCGACGGATCTCTTGCGTCGTGTTGATCCAACGGATGGGTGGTCATTAACGGCAGGGACGTTCGAACGAAAGTCCGGTCTTGCGATCTTTCCTCGTAACGAGGGCACATTTCCACGCTTTATGTGGCTGAACGAAGCGATCACTGAATGGCTTACCCACGAGCTTTTGCCGCTTGTGCAAGAAGGGCATAGCGCAGACGATCAGCCAAGACATAAGAAGACATACGTCGAGGAACAAGCAAAGCTCGAAGAGCTCGTGGAACTCGGTGTTGCTAGGCAATTGTTTTTGAACGCCTATTTTGAGAATATGCGAAACGACAAGGCTGCCAGTGGTGAGCATTTTACAGCACTGATGAAACGTATCCGAGAGCTAGGTGGTGAGAATATGTTGGCACGTCTGGAGAACAAGTTCACCTTAGCCGACATTACATCGAAAATGAGAGAACTACATGCATACCAATCGGAGCTCGCATCACTTCTCACGGAGCGAGGTTATCCAATAGCTGTATCAGCGGTCACTGTACGTGTTGGTACTACAGACGATGTGGCTGTAACAGAGGTTTTCAGCTTTAGGCCAACACCTACGTATGCTGAACGAGAACAAGCGAGCCTTGATGCATTCTTGCAAAACCTTTCACATCGCTATGGTGGCAAAGTGAGTTATGGTGTGCGTGACTTGCACGCTACGCAAGAAGAACAAGCACGGTGATCACACTATGATGCAGCGAAAGTAAAATTAAATTTACAAAAACTGTTTTGCAAAAAATTTTCTTCATCTAATTTTTTTATAAAAAAGTTATCCACAAATTTTTTTTAAAAAAGCTAGGTACAAATTTTTTTTTGACGAATAATATTGGTAAGGGGATAACGCAAAATAATTTTGGTCGACGTTGTCCTATTACTGAAAGTGTAACCACTACTACCATGCCAGCAAAGAAGAAGGCAGCAACAAAGAAAAAAGCTGCTCCTAAGAAGAAGGCAGTGAAGAAGGTAGCAAAGAAGAAGGCAGCTCCTAAGAAGAAGGCTGCTAAGAAAGCTGCGCCTAAGAAAAAGGCTGCCAAGAAGTAGTATTCGTACGCTCTTTGGAGATATGACACACCCGCCTCTGGCGGGTGTGTCATGTGTGCGTCCCTCGTCAGTGCGAATACCGTAGTGTCCCAAAATATGCTACAATCATGGCCCATGTTATCGATCAAGCAGTTTTTTCGAGACAACACCAACAAGCGGACGCTACGCGAGCTTGAAGCGGTGGTACGCGCCGTCGGGCAAGAAGAGGCAGGCGTGCAGAGCCTTAGCGACGAGGAACTTCGCGCAAAAACGGCTGAATTTAAAGAACGCTTGGCAGGCGGGGCACTGCTTGATTCGCTCTTGCCTGAAGCTTTTGCTGTGGTACGCGAAGCCGCGAAACGGGTCCTGAACGAGCGACACTATGATGTACAGGTCATGGGTGGGGTGGTCTTGCACCGTCACTCGATCGCAGAAATGCGGACCGGTGAAGGTAAGACGTTGGTCGCAACGCTGCCTGCATACCTTAATGCGCTCACGGGGAAAGGTGTCCATGTGATCACGGTCAATGATTACCTTTCACGTCGCGACGCGGTATGGATGGGACAGGTGTATGACTTCCTTGGACTCTCGGTGAGCGTCATCAATGCGCACGAGACATATCTCTACGACTCAAAACATAAGGAGGACAGTGTGCAGGATGAGGCACGCGATGCGACCGGTTCGTTCAAAGTACACTACGATTTTCTTCGCCCCTGTACGCGCAAAGAAGCCTATGCGGCCGACATCACCTATGGGACCAACAACGAGTTCGGGTTCGATTATTTGCGTGACAATATCGAATACGAAGTGGAAGCGCTGCGGCAGCGTCCACACCACTATGCGATCATCGACGAAGTGGACTCGATCTTGATAGATGAAGCGCGAACACCGCTCATAATCAGTGCGCCCGCCTCGGAGAGTGACGACCTGTATCGCAAGTTCGCGGCGATCGCCGGTATGCTCGAAGAGGGGGCTGATTTCACAAAGGACGAGAAGTTCCGATCGATACAGCTCACCGACGCTGGTATCGAGAAGGCGGAGCGCGCGCTCGGCGTGGAGAATATTTACACGGACGCCGGCATCAAGTACGTGCACCACCTTGAGACCGCGGTACGGGCGAAAGCGCTGTTCATGCGAGACAAGCAGTATGTGGTACAGAATGACGAGGTGGTGATCGTCGATGAGTTCACCGGAAGGTTGCAGCCAGGGCGGCGGTGGTCGGATGGTATCCACCAGGCGGTCGAAGCGAAGGAGGGCGTCGCGGTGCAACGTGAGAGCCGGACCTTCGCATCGATCACGTTCCAGAATTACTTCCGGATGTACGAAAAACTGGCAGGTATGACCGGTACCGCAGAGACGAGCGCCGAGGAGTTCTATAGCGTCTACAAGCTCGATGTGGTGAGCATACCGACCAACAAAGAGGTCGAACGCATCGACCATCAGGACCTGATCTTTGTGAACGCCCGTGGTAAGCAAAAGGCGATGGCGCGCAAGGTGCGGGAGCTTCACGAGAAGGGACAGCCGGTCCTGGTCGGTACCGTATCGGTCGAGAACAACGAGGAGGTCGCGGCATACTTCCGGGCCGAAGGCATCCCCCACGAACTGTTGAATGCAAAGAACCACGAGCGTGAGGGCGAGATCGTCGCGCAGGCCGGAAAGAAGGGTAGGGTAACGATCGCCACCAACATGGCCGGGCGCGGCGTCGATATCAAGCTTGGAGGGAACCCGGCAACCAAGGAGGAGTATGAAGAGGTCAAGGCGCTCGGCGGACTGTTCGTCTTGGGGACCGAGCGGCATGAGGCCAGACGCATCGACAACCAGCTTCGGGGGCGAGCCGGCAGGCAGGGTGACCCGGGAGAGACGCAGTTCTTCGTGTCGCTCGATGATCACCTCATGCGCGTGTTCGGCAACAACGAGATGATCCGCTCGGTCATGAACAAAGCAACGCCGTCAGAGGACGAGCCGATCGTGCACTCGATGATCAGTCGGTCGCTCGAGTCCGCTCAGAAGCGTATCGAGGGCTTTAACTTCGATTCGCGCAAACGCGTGCTCGCCTATGACGACGTACTGAACCATCAGCGCAGCGCGATCTATGCAGAGCGCACGCGCTACCTTCGGGGTGAGCGTGAGGCTATCGACGGATTCCTTGGAACCCTGAGCGTTATCGACCCCGAGGCATCCGGCATGGTTCAAAAGAAAAGGACGGACCTTGGTGAAGATGAGTTCTACGCTGGCGTGAGGCGCTTGCTGCTCCAGACGATAGACTTCTTTTGGCTCGAGCATCTCGATGTGATGGAGCACCTCCGGAGCAGCGTGAACCTGCGTGCGTACGGTCAGCGTGACCCACTCATTGAATACCGCAAAGAAGGTCTTCGGATGTTCCGCAGCCTTGAGCAGGGCATCAAGGAGCGTGTCCTCGAAGCGCTTCCCCAGATGGGTGTCGGGGCGTTCGCAACGGAACAGGAAAAGATGAAGCAGGAGGCACAGCAAGCCCAAGCAGCATCTCGGGTGACGACCGGAGGCACCCCGCTTCCTCAGGCAAAACGTGTCGATTCGAAGCACGGGCGGAACGATCTGGTGAAGATCACGAACGGTACCGAAGTGAAAGAGATGAAGTACAAAAAAGCCGAGCCCCTGCTCGCACAGGGGTGGAAAGTGGTTTAGGTTTTGGCTACCGATAGATGGGTATGCGGGCGCCTCAGTGCGCCCGCAGTGCGAGTTATCTTTCGGTAAGGATGAATGACGCTTGTGCCGGGGTTGCTTCGAGCACGTGCAGCTGGTGCCAAGGCTCACCATTGTTCGACGGAATGATACCGTAGAGTGCGCCGTCGGAGCGCACGAGCAAGCTGTATTCGCGGAGCTCGAGTTCTGATCCGTCGCGTTCGATGCCAAGGAGCATGCGGTTTGCGGTCGGACCGAGTGGTAAGCCAACGAACTCGACGCGAGCGCCCCGTATCTGTGTTGCGGCACCGCGGGCAAGAACGTGCGACGTTCCTGATGCAACCTGCTGAGCAAATGTGCTGTAAACAGCAGTTTCAAGGTCGCGCGCACTTCTGACCACGGCACCGAGTATGACCAAGATGAAAAGTGCCACCAGGGTCATGCCCACGCTTATCGCAGCGTTCGCTGCTCCTGTTCGGAGTACATACCCGATATGTCTCAGCACGTTCTTCCTCCACTGAAAAACGATCGTGCAGCCTTGGCGCACTATAGCATGGATGCACAGTATGTCAATGTATAACTTGACAAAAAGCTAGTAAACACGTTAAATACTTGGGAATCGATCCTTTCATATATTTCCCACATGAGGAGGTGATATTGAAACACAAGATCGCCTTTCTCATTGAGGGCATCGTGCTGGTCTTGGTCAGGTACCGACTTATATTCGCGGCACTCGTGGTCGCTCTGTTTGCTGTCGCTACCTATGCGATATTCAGCGACCCTGTGGTCGCTGCATCGGTTCGTGCGTTCACACTAAAGACCGTGCCAAAGTATGCGCGGTTGGTGCTTGACCTCATGGTCCGCGCCTGTGCGAAGCGCGAGGTGAATCGTGCCTTGGTTTTGTTTGGCAGCTGGACCCTGGGAGCGTGGGTTCGTAGGCAGTTCCGTAAGGGACGGGTACGGATCCAGGTGATCCAGACTTGCGTGGCCACGTGGTGGCGCACGGTACCACGATCCGTGCGCTGGATCATCATCGGCATAAGCGTCGTTATTCCTGCTGCGGTCGTGCTATTCCTGCTATTCGGCTGGCTTGCGGTGATCTTTATACCATGGGACCTCACGAGACAGCTTTGGCGGTACCTGATAGAACGGGTGCTCGTCGCGTTTGGCTTCGGCCAACTTGCCCGGCAGTTCCGGCCGATCGACCGGCTTGCGCAGTGGCTCGTTCCCGAGGAGTGGCGGCTCATCTACCGTCAGGCGATGCGACGGTATGCCAAGCGGGTGATCCGCAGGCGGCGCATTGCTGCACGTCGTTCCCTTGCACATGCGGCAAGCGTGCGGGTGCACTGGATGGAGCGTCGGGTACGTTTGACCGAGCGCCTCGTGGAGCGACGAGCACACGCTCTCACACGACGGAGCAGGGTATATACTCAGTACGTCTGGCGTGAGAAGTTCATGCCGGCCCTGTTGCCTTGGTGTGGGAGGAACACCAGCGCGCTTGCACGCATGTGGACACGTAAGAGTGAGTAGTGACCCGGGTACCAGAATGGTGCACCGGGTCGTTCCTGTAACAAGAACGGCCCTCGTCATGGACGAGGGCCGAAGCTTACGCGTGATCGGTCGTATCGATCGTGCGCTTCAGGGTCCGGGCGTTGATCATGAACGCGAGGACCACCTGGGAGGCGTTAAAGAGCATGAGCACGACGAACTCGGTCGTGCTGAAGAGCGTGAACGCCGGGACGCCGGCGGCGCCGAGGACCAGGAACACGATGTACGCGACAAGCACCGCCGCCATAGCGAGGGCCTCGCGGGTGTTGTCGATCCCGGGCGCTGAGACCCGTAAGAGCTCCGTCATCGCGAACGTGGCGCCGAGGACATAGAGGACCTCGACCCAGGTGAACGCATAGGAGCCGATCGCGAAGAAGACCTCCCGTACGTCGGCAACCGAAGCGTTAACGATCAGGTAGATCGCGAGCATCAGCGCGAACGTGGGCATGCGTGTGCACGTCCATCGGGCGCAACGCGCGGCGAACCTTCCGGCGCCCATGCCGACCCGAGTGGACACCGCGGCGGCAGGGATAGAAGGGTGGGTATCTGTCACAGCAAGCGCTCCTTTGATTACGGGCGCAGGTTGTTCCTGCGCCCGCGGTTGAACTTACGTTCGTGGTCGGCTTAGCTTACTTGGCGAGCGGGTTGTACTGCTCGTTCAGTGAGCCGAGCGTGCCGAGTACGGCGGCGCGCTTGCGCGCGATGCCGGCAGCCGTGTCGGTCCCGAGCAGGTCGTCGTCACGCACGACGGCGACGAGCCGCTCCAGGTCCTTCTGGTTCGTGATAACGTCGAAGTTGCCGACCAGCAAGACCGGAGTCGCTACCGTCGTGATCTTCTCGCCACTGCCGATCAGAAGTGCAGCACGACCGAACGTGCCGGCATTGACCGTCGCTTCGGTCACCGTGTACATCGGTCGGCCGTTCGCATCGGTGACGCGCTCCAGCGAAGCCGTAAACGCGCGACCGAACTGGTCATCCCTGATGGCAAGCCAGCCAAGTTGCGGGTCGGCGTTCACCTGTCCGATGAAGCCGTCAGTGGCGAGCGGATCGGCGGTCGTGACGACACATACCGCGTCGCGCTTGCCGTTCGTGACGAGCCGAAGCTCCTTCATGCGGTTGTATTCTTTGCCTTCCGGTTCCGTGACCAGGGTCACGTTTTGGCTCATGTTGGGAAGGCGCGCCATCCATGTCTCCAGGGTGAACGCGGTGCCAGTGCCAGCCGGGACCGAGACCTTGAACGGCGGGTTCGGACCCTCATCCTCGATGAACGCGGCGAAATCCCGCAGCCGGCCATTTTTGCTCACCGCGCACATGACGTGCTCGATCCCGAGCACGCCGACGGGCAGAACCGTCTCGGCGAAGTACTCGTCGCCGTCCGTCCGTGCGCCATAGACATCACCCTGGGTGATGCCGAGTGCGACTTCCTCGCCCTCGAGCCGGTCGAGATTCTGGACCGAGCCGGTTGACTCCACCGTACGCAGCTGCAGGCCAACCTCGGCCGCCTTTTCGGCAAGCTTCGTGCCGTAGACGCGGTTGTACGAGAGTCCTTCGGCTCCCGTCGTAACGGTGTAGTTCTCGGCGGCCCAACCCGAGGCCGCAATAAGACTGACCGCACTGGCAGTCAGCAGAGCAAACATTTTTGTGCTCACGCGTTACTCCATCCATATCCTAGTTGTAGGGATCAAGGGCCGACCGCCCGAAGGGGAAGTCGACAGCCCACAGCTGTTTATCATACTAGGCTCATCCTGTCAACCCCCCGTGGAGCCGCCTGTCGCCATCGTGCTCACGGCAGCCCGTCCCGCTTTTGGGAGACCCTGACCATGGTCCGAGTTATGCACAAGAAAGGCCATAGTTTGGCTTACCTTCGGTGTATACTGAGACTGCACGTGGTATATCGTTTTTGGAGCAAGCGCCCATGGTGCCTTTTGCATAATGAGAATTCTGATGTATGGCTGGGAGTTCCCGCCGCATAATAGCGGGGGACTTGGTGTCGCCTGTTACGGGCTGACGCGCGGCCTTGTCTCGCTTGGCGAGGATGTGCGCTTCGTCCTGCCTCGCAAGTATCCGGTGGCAGAAACCGGTGCGAAAATGCTCTTTGCGGACGAGGCGCGCCCGCTCGACGGGACAGAGGCGAGCAAGTTCGCGTCAGGGTACATCGATGACGAGCAGTTCCGCTTCCTCCGTGGCCAGTACCCCGAGCTTCAGTACGGGCCGTCCCTGTTCGATGAGGTCCTTCGGTACGCTGCGCTCTCACCGCTTGTCGCGCTCCGTGAGCAGCCTGACGTGATCCACATGCACGACTGGCTCGCCTTTCCGGCGGGCATGGCCGCGAAGCGAGCGACCGGCGCACCCCTTGTTGCCCACGTGCATGCGACCGAGTTCGATCGCACCGGTTTCGGGTCGGTGAACCAGGCCGTGTACGATATCGAACGCCGGGGTCTTTATGAGGCAGATCGGATCATCGCGGTCTCGGAGTACACCAAGCGCATCCTCATCGATCGCTACGGTGTCCATCCGGACAAGGTCGAGGTGGCGCACAACGCCATCGATCCTGATGATGTTGCTGTGCTGAGCGAGGTAGAGCAATCGGTGCATCGCCTGAAGAAGGATGGATGGGGTGTGGTGCTCTTCGTAGGGAGGCTCACGCTCCAGAAGGGTCCAGACTACTTCCTTGAAGCGGCCAAGAAGGTGCTCGCACATCGTCCGAACACGGTGTTCGTCGTCTCGGGCTCCGGAGATATGGCCAAGAAGATGATCGATCAGGCTGCATACTTTGGGATAGGCGACAAGGTCTTGTTCACCGGGTTCATGCGTGACAAGGAGCTTGCTCGTTTGTACAAGATATCCGATCTCGTCGTCATGCCCTCGGTCTCGGAGCCGTTCGGTATCGTGCCGCTCGAGGCGCTCTTGAACGGCACCCCGGTCTTGATCAGCAAACAATCCGGTGTTGCCGAGGTCTTAAGCGGCGCACTGAAGGTCGACTTCTGGGACACCGACGAAATGGCCAACAAGATACTCTCTGTAGTTTCGCACGCATCGCTCCGGGAAGAGCTCGCCCGAGAGGGTGAGCGTAACGCACGTGCACAAGTGTGGAGAACTGTTGCACAGAAGTGTATTACAATATACCAAAAGGTCATGCAGTCATTACCACGCAAAGCACCATCACAATGAGCGCAGTCTGCTTTTACTTCCAGGTACACCAACCGAGACGCATCAAGCGCTATCGCTTTTTCGACATTGGAGATGACCACGAATATTTCAATGATGAAGGTGAGCGTGACACCAACAACGCGCGCATAACCCGCAAGGTCGCGGACAAATGCTATTTGCCGGCGAACAGCGCGCTCTTGGAAAACCTGACCTACCATCCGGAGTTCAAGGCAGCGTTCTCGATATCCGGCATCGCCCTCGAGCAGTTCGAAGAGTATACACCGGAAGTGATCGAGTCGTTCAAGCGACTTTTTGATACGGGCAGAGTAGAGCTTCTTGCCGAGACCTATTACCACTCGCTCGCATTCCTTCGGAGCCCGAAGGAGTTCCGCGAGCAGGTGCGCATGCATCGCGACAAGGTAAAGAAGCTGTTCGGGATCACGCCGTACGTGTTCCGGAACACTGAGCTCATCTACCACAATGACATCGCCGAGCAGGTCGCTGACATGGGGTACCTCGGTATGCTTGCAGAGGGTGCCGATCATCTCTTGGGATGGAGGAAGCCTACGTATGTCTATCATGCCAAGAGCGACCCGGCGTTCCGCGTGCTCCTCAAGCACTACAAACTGTCTGATGACGTCGCGTTCCGATTCAGCAATCGTGGCTGGGAGGAGTGGCCGCTCACCGCGCCGAAGTTCGCGCAGTGGGTCAGTGCCCACAACGGTGATGGCCATGTCATCAACCTCTTCATGGATTATGAGACCTTTGGTGAGCACCAGTGGGAAGATACCGGCATATTCAATTTCATGCGTTCCTTGCCTGAGGCGATACTGCGTGATCCGGACAACGGCTTTGTGACACCGACCGAGGCGATAACCAACTACGAACCGGTCGGGGAGATAGACGCACCCTTCTTCGTTTCTTGGGCTGATGTCGAGCGTGACCTTTCTGCATGGCTCTCGAACTCGATCCAGCATGACGCACTGCGAACGCTCTACGACCTTGAGAAAGATGTCCGCGCCTCGGGCGACCCCAACATCCTGCGCGATTGGCGGCGACTCACGACGAGCGACCACTTCTATTACATGTGCACTAAGTGGTGGGAGGACGGCGATGTTCATAAGTACTTTAGTCCCTATGAGTCCCCGTACGAGGCGTTCATCGCCTACATGAACGTCCTCAATGACCTTCGATTGCGAGCACAGGGGAGCGTTCCCGCAAAACGTTCGCTCTGGGATTCGGTCTCGCACAAAACAAGAGGAGTATTACAAGCAATTCGTTCATAAGAACCAGTATGCCCACCGCACAGAAGACCAAGCGTGTCGCTAGGAAGGCGCCCGCAAAGATCGCAGCAGAGCAGGTGCTCGAGAAGACCGTGATCATGAAGAAGGTACCAGCAAAGAAGAGCCCAGCAAGGAAGACTTCAGGCGCGGTGGTCCGCGTTAAACGTCGGAGCACCTGCGCTTCATGTATCGCTGAAGCAAGTGCCGACAAAGCGTTCTGGGTGAACAACGGGCCGGTGGTGAACACCCTCGACGGACTGCGGGACGCACTCTCGCACATGAGCGACGAGCAGTTCGAGTACCACACCAAGCGGGCAGGGAATGATTTTGCCAAGTGGGTCGATGAGGTGCTCTGCCACGGCAGCTGCGCAACTAAACTCGGAAGCGCAAAGACCCGTACCGGTGCTATCCGAGCGATAGCAACCTGCACGTGCGACTAGGGATGCCTCCTTTGCGTACGCGGTATATGCCACGCTGCTGTTCCTGTGGAAGCCGCAGCGTTTTGGAGATGAGAGTGGGGTATACTATATAAGGCTATGGCACGCGCTCTTGTACTAGGAAATGGGAATATGCTCGTCTGCTACGATGAGCGCGGTCACGTGCGTGACCTTTTTTTTCCACGCGTTGGACTGGAGAACCATATAGGCGATCGGTTGCGGCACCAGGTCGGCGTGTACGTCGACGATCGTCTGTATTGGCTCACCGACCCCGGGTTCCAGATACGCTCACAGTACGTGCACGAAGCCCTGGTCGGGCGTGTGACCGCAACGCATGATGTACTGGGTATCGGACTCGAGTTCGAGGACTTCGTATATAATGAGCACGACATTTTCGTACGGACGGTCCGCGTCCTGAACAAGGTCTCCCATGCGCGTACCGTCAAACTCTTCTTTAATCAACAGTTCCACATCAGCGAGAATAAGCACGGCGACACCGGTTATTACTCGCCCGAGCTACATGCGGTCGTGCACTACAAAGGCAGGCGCGTATTCATGATCTCGGCGCGTTCAGAGGGCAGTTACTTCGACGATTACAGTGTCGGACTGCTTGGCATCGAGGGACATGAGGGAACCTGGCGCGACGCTGAGGACGGTACGCTGAGCAAGGGAGCGATCGAGCATGGAACCGTCGACTCGGTCATCGGACTCACTCTAGCGCTTGGTGCCGGTGCAACGCGCGATGTCGAGTACTGGATCGCGGCTGGTCGCACCTATCGACGCGCGGAGCGCATCCACCGCGACATTCTCTCAAGAAGCCCATCGCACCTTCAGCGCACGACGACCGACTTCTGGCTGGCATGGGTGAACCGAACCGATCTCGTTTCGTGTGGCCTAGGGAAGGACTTCGTCGATCTCTACAAGCGATCGCTCCTTACCATGCGTTCACATACCGACAATCACGGTGCGATCATCGCCTCGGGCGACTCGTCGATACTGCAGAGCGGGCGTGACACCTACACCTACTGCTGGCCGAGGGACAGTGCGTATATTGTCCTTGCCTACCTCAGGGCAGGGCACATGGCGAGCAGCGCACACTTCCATGAGTTCTGCAAGGATATCATTACCGACCAAGGGTACCTGCTTCATAAGTATCGTCCGGACCGTTCCCTCGGCAGCTCATGGCACCCGTGGGTCAGGGATGGTCATGCGCAACCGCCCATACAGGAGGATGAGACGGCGATCACCCTCGTCTCGCTCTACGAGCACTACCAGTTATCTCGTGACGTCGAGATGATCGAGCGGCTGTATAACCCGTACGTGAAGCGTGCAGCCGACTTCCTCACGCGCTACCGAGATAAGAGAACCGGGCTCCCGCTACCATCACATGATCTTTGGGAAGAACGCCTTGGGGTGTTCACCTACACAGCATCATCAGTCTATGCCGGACTCATGTGCGCAGCAAGGTTCGCAAAACTGCTCGGCAAGGAGGTAGCCCGGCGCAGATGGGAGAGCGCCGCAGAAGAAGTTCGAGACGGTATTTTGCAGTATCTCGTGCCTGAGGACGGCCACGTGAAAAAGAGCCTGAGCTTTGGGCCGGAGGGGATCACCTATGATGATACACCCGATGCTTCAAGTTTTTATGGCCTCTTCCGATTCGGTGTCCTGCCGGTCGGGGATCCGAAACTGAACGGTGCTTACGAGTATATAAAACGTGAGCTCATGATCCCAAAGGGTATCGGCGGGGTGGCGCGATACCGTGGAGACAACTACTTCAGGACCACACACGATACGGTCGGCAACCCATGGCTCATCACTACTCTCTGGCTCACCGAGTACGAGATAGCTCGTGCAACTCGTCCGAACGAGCTCGTCGTGCCGCTCAAGGGTCTTGAATGGGTGCTCGCCCGAGCGGGCGAAGCGGGACTGCTCGCAGAACAGTATAACCCGCTGACCGGTGAACCGGCATCGGTCACGCCGCTCGTGTGGAGTCACGCCCAGTACGTCCTGACGTTCCATGCGTACGTCGACAAGCTCAAAGAACTCGGTATCTGCACGATAACCGACGAGCGATAGAGGCAGCGTAAACACCTCTCCCTACAGCGCTCGAGAACGGCGCTGCCGCTTTCGGTATGCAAGCACCCCGTTGTGAGCGTTCCTGCCCTGGTGTTCGTGTGGACGTTCACGAGACAATGGCAAGCTCGGCGTACCAACCTGGGCTGTATGCATACGCACATTATGATGTCTCGTATACAGAGCGATTTTTGTCGGGCGTATAGTCGAACGAAGTCCCGATGGCGGCCCCCATACTGTGTGGTCCGCAGCTCGTCATCACGAGGATAGGCTGGAGTGTTGGTTACCATTTGATTGCACTATCTCGATATCACAATATACTAAAGTACTGAAGAGCGTTCCGTGGTACTAGATGAGCCCGGCGCCGATCACGATACCCATGAACTTCGAACAACTGAGACACGAGCAGAACTCGTCGGTACTTGAGACGCCGATCGTACAACGTTTTATTGCAATGCGTAAAATTGAGGTTGCAGACCTCCCGCTCATTGAAGCGCTCGCTCGCATTGAGAGTGACGTGCTCATCCTGGGCGTCAAGAATTTCTTCCCGGGCAACCAAGAAGAGAGCGCTGACCTGCTCCACAAGCGAGCACAGGACCTGAACCAGGGGGAAGCGTATCGGACGCTATACACCCTGTTCGAGGAGTTCACCAGGAAGTACTCGTGGCGAGCAAGCTACCATCTTTTTGGCGTCCTTGAGCAGCTTCACCGGGAAGGGAACCACGTACGTCAGGACGGAGCCCTATGATAGCGATCACGCGACCTGGGCGGTTACCTGGCCGCACGGAGCCTCACCAGGAGTAGCTTTGGTAAAGCCGCACAAATGAGGTAGCATAGCAGTATGTACAAGCTCATCGCTCGGTTGCTCATAACGGTCTTGGTGCTCCTACTCGCTGCCCGGATCATTCCTGGCATCGAGGTGGACGGCTTCTATACCGCGCTTGTCGTTGCCGTGTTGCTCGGACTCCTCAACCTTATCGTGCGCCCCATACTGGTCATTCTGACACTCCCGGTGACCATCCTGACGCTTGGCCTGTTCCTGTTCGTCATCAACGCAGGCATATTCTGGTTCGTGGGGACGTTTGTGGACGGCTTCACGGTCGCCGGGTTCCTGCCCGCGCTCATCGGTGCTGCTTTCGTATCCATCGTGAGCACGCTCGGCAACAAGCTCCTCAAGTAGCGACGAAAAAGCTATACAAAACTAGATAATTCGGACGGTGTTAAGCGCTCCGTAGTATCTCGAGTAAGCAGGGGGGCGACAGCCCGTACGTCCATCTCGCGTCTCTTGGCACTTCGGCCTGTGCTCGGCATATATGGAGATGCATACAAGAGGAAGCAGTCCGTGGTGCTTTGGCACAGAGCGTGCCAGTGCACAGTACGGCGGCTCGTGTCGCGGCTGGAACGTTAAGGACGTGCAGCTCTCGTGAACGGTAGCGTCGGCCTTGAGGTACTAGCGCCCGCACGATATGCCTGTGCGTGATTGGGCACCGCGCTTCCTTGCCGCCACAGCGTTACTGTGCGCAGGGCGTGCCTCAGTGCCCCGTGACCGCACGTTCGCATGATCGGCCACCTAGCTTCTAGGTCGGGCTTAGCAGAACGTAGAAAAGGTACAAACAATAGAGTTCGGCAGGTACGAGCGTACTTGCCGCACAGCCGGCGTGAATGAGTCCAGTTAGGGCTAGGCAGATGAGCGGAGGCCTAGAAACAATTGCCCGGACATGTCACGTTTCGACGAGATGCATTGGCAAGATTGGTCGTTCGGGTTATCTCGGCTACATACGCCGGGGCACCAAAGCTTCGTATAGGATGGCGCCCAGCTCGTGACGCACGACATGCAGCCATACTCGGAATCCGTGGCGGCGACGCATTGGCGAGACCGCGTGCAGAACGCTTGTGTCTGGGTCATTCATACTGAGGGCACTGCGAGAGAACTATCCACTGTCGTTGCGCTGCAAGGTGCGCGACCACGGCAGATTCGCAGCGCGAAGGGGGCAGCAGGGGGTCCGTGTGCTCGCAACATGCGAGTACTGGATGGTAAGCTGACCGCCTCCCGTATGCGGTACGTGCAGGTTAACGTAGTGAGGCGAATGACTGTCGGCGCTCAGCAAGAGCCCTGCGCCCGGGCCGCGCATGGTAGAACTATCTCGTGTAGAAGATATGTGTTGCCCTGTAAGCGCGTGCTGTTCATGGTATTACGATGCACGACACTCACTGGCCGGGTCATGAACAGGTGCTCTGCTTGAGCTCCTGCACTGCCACTACGTTGCTAATCGCCACCTGGGCGTGGATCGGGCAACAGACAGGGGAACAGCCACCGCACACCAGGTGGCACGGGTATACGACGTGACCGTGAGTGGTTGTCCCGGACCACGTACCCACACCGCTGGCAAGTTTGGTCATACCATGTATGATAGGAACACGTTGTGCCCGTCCAGGCACCAACCCCAGTCATATGAAATTTATTGATGAATATAGCTTTTTCGCGAAAGCCGGTGATGGTGGTGATGGCGTCGTGCGCTGGCGCAGGGAGAAGTTCGTGCCCAAGGGTGGTCCGAACGGCGGAGACGGCGGCAGAGGAGGTGACTTCGTGCTGCGCGCTGTACGGGATATCAATCGTCTTGCCAGGATCTCACACAAGACAGACTATGAGGCTGAACGAGGCCAGGACGGTGCCTCGAGCAGCAAGACGGGCCGAGATGGTGAGCGGTACGTGCTCGAGGTACCTGTAGGATCGGTCGTTACGAACACCGACACAGCCACGACCTACGAGCTCATGCAGGATGGTCAGGAAACCCTCCTTCTATCAGGTGGGGCAGGTGGGTACGGTAACGAGCACTTTAAGAGCGCGAGCAATCGAAAACCTGAACAGTGCACCAAGGGCAAGGCGGGTGAGCAGGGGCACTTCCGGGTCGAACTGCGGCTCATCGCTGATATCGGTCTGGTCGGGCTACCGAACGCAGGCAAGAGCAGCCTGCTGAACGCACTGACCAATGCATCTGCGAAGGTTGCTGCCTACGAGTTCACCACGCTCGACCCGAACCTCGGTGTTATGTATGGTGTGGTGCTTGCCGATATACCTGGACTTATCGAAGGTGCCTCAGAGGGGAAAGGACTAGGACATAAGTTCTTGCGCCATATCTCGCGTACGCGACTTATTGTTCACTGCATATCGCTCGAACTCGAGAAGCCGCTCGAGGCGTATGAGATCGTACGTCGAGAGTTGTCTGTGTATGAAGAGGTGAGCAAAATACCCGAGCTCATTGTGCTTACCAAGACCGACTGTGTCAGCGTAGAAACGCTTGACCAGGTAAGCAAGCTCTTTGCGCAGGAAGGGAAGCAGACCCATGCGGTGAGTGTCCTTGATGACGCATCCGTGCACGCACTCGGCGACGAGCTCGTGAAGATCATACGTTCACTGTAGGCGGAGAATACAACGAGAAAAGCTAAAAGCTTAAAACCACAACATTAAGTTGAAAACATAGACGGACCATATATGTAGCAAGACAGTAGTCGTTCTTTTGAGCTTTGCGCTGTAATTTGTAGTTTTTCGTTTTACTTTCCAAATTTGAACCGATACACGCCGATAATGGGATCGGCATTTTTATTGGCTCTAGACTAGCACTTTTCTCCTAAAGTTTATCATATCGTCGTAAGATCGCGT
>CAZHFF010000010.1:0-23042 GCA_964531785.1 uncultured Candidatus Saccharibacteria bacterium | reverse complement strand
CGATCTTACGACGATATGATAAACTTTAGGAGAAAAGTGCTAGTCTAGAGCCTATTGTGAGAGCGTGGGGCAGCTTAATGCTCATAGTGGTCGAGGAAAAAGGGAACATTAAGTATTCCAGTGTACGCGAAGCAAACTACAACGACGCGACGATCAAAGAATTCCTCACACGACTAAAGCAGTTAAACCCCTCCATAGAGCTTGAACAGCAATACCAAGATTTGGTTGATGGAAAGTTAGGAGGGGAAAACCAACCAAAGTTCACAAAAGTACCCGCAACGTATAGTGTTGATGAGGTAGAAGAACGGCTGCGGAATAGAGGCGAGCACTGGGAACACAGAGGTCTCCTCGGGATGTTGATGGACAAGTTTCGGTAGTAGACATCTTGGGCAGACAAGGCTCGATGAGAAGGCCAGCATAGCACTGCCGCAGCGTAAACTACCAGGGTGTCGAGGAATCCACTGCGTGTCAAAAATGGTACGTGGTCGTTCGGTGTTACTGCAGGTGTGGGTGCTTGGGCAGGTCAGTCGTATACACAAACCGTACCTATTGCGTCCTTTGGTTCTAAGGGTGGTGGATGTCAAAACTGTGTAACGATAACAAGTCCTGCCGGTAACTCATCGACAGTTACCGTGTCATCGGGCAGTACCGTTACACGATCACCAAGTAGCAGCACATCTTCAAGCAAAACTAATTCATCAAGCCCGTCCCCAAGTGTTAACTGGTCTTCAGTTAGAACGGCAGTCAAACTGTATTATGAGAGCGGAGGTAGATAAATAACCACAATCATTGAAAGTAGTTACCAAAATGCTAGGCTATAAAGATGGATAACTCAGACCCACTAATTTCGATCATAAAATTAATCCAGTCACTATTGTTGGGTGGAGCAGGAATAGCTATTCTGCTATATCACCGGCGTCTACTTAATCAAGTAATTGCTCGACACAGTGTTGGATTTGGTAAACTATTCAATATCGAAGAACTTCTTAAAAGTAGGACCTTTGCTCTGTTCCAAAAGCTCTGCTTTATCTTGGTGGGCGTCGGTTTGATTGTCACAGCGCTGGTTAATATCTTGGGGCCGATAAGCAATTGGTAAGATTTTCTTTTTCCGCAGGCCATTTCTCGAACACACGGTTGATTGGGCGTGGCTGTGCACGTTGGTCGGCCTTGCTCAATCGCGGCCGACCATGCCCCTCTTCGAGCGAACCCACTTCAGCGTAAACTAATGGGTTGTCAAGGAATCCATTATTACAGCTGCTTAGGGAAGGGGAACGAATGTCCACGCCCGCCTGAAAAGAGGCATGGCATTCATTTCTGCTGGCCACGCAGCCGCGCAAGAATCTCTTAATTAGTGTGCGCTACCAATGTACTGCAAGGCAGCATCAGGGTGTCTCAATGACAGAGCATATGTGGGATGTACGGTACGCCGCACTAGCAAAGCACGTTGCACAATGGTCGAGAGACCGCAGAGCCAAAGTCGGGGCCGTCGTCACCGATAAGCGGCACGAGTCGTGGCACTGGGGTACAATGGATTTCCAGTTGGCGTAGAAGATAGCGCTGATCGCTTGGACGATAAAGAACAGAAAAACCACATGGTCGTCCATGCCGAGGAAAATGCGATCTTAATCGCAGGAGCCGCAGCCGAGGGAGGCACCATTTTTGTTTACGGAAAGCCAGTTTGCTCGCGTTGTGCTGGCGTCATTATCCAAGCAGGTATCGCCCGCGTCGTTGCCGAACTGCCACAGGCAGACACTGAATCATACTGGCACGCTAATGGCCATATAGCCCAAGTCATGTTAGACGAGGCCAACGTTAAGCTACGGCCGCTACCGTTTGAACCCCAGGCCATCCAGCAGACGCTGCCGGCAGCTCGTGAAGCCGCCAGCGGCGACAGCATCCTTGAGGACGCGTGAGAGAATCATCCGTGCATTTCCTTTTAGCCGCTTAAGCGGAGCGCCACACAGGCCCAGCACCAAGCCAATTTTAGCTGTGGATAGTGTATGATAATTACTTTTATCATGCGCTAAGTAAGACAGGGGAGTCGCAACCAGAATATTTTACAACGACGCGTGCTTGCAATACCCTTTTGCCAGTTGCCTGTGCGATGCGAGAGTCGGTAGGTACTGTCACTCAATTGATGAAATCAAAATGAACCACACAGGAACGCGTTCCTGTCTCCTCGGTTATGATAAAGGGCCTCTGTTGCTGAACGGCCACAAAATGACATGCACATGCATGTTGTAAGGTCCATTCTTACACACACCCAGAACCTTATGGGGCCATGCAGCGCATCCTACGAGCTTGAATAAGCGGCGTATATTCAACCAAAAAAACGTCTGACACTTCCCCATTTTTCGTGAAACTTTTGGCAGGGAAGTACGCTTCGTGGGTGTATGGGAAAACGAGTATGGATATGAGCATGAGGCTGTACGAGCCCATGTAAGAGCTATAACGAGGGCTATGACAGGACGCTTTGGTTATGATAAGCCGCCTACATAGACATAGACCGAGCTACGACGTGCCGGATGACAAGCTAAGGGCAAGCATAACTATACGCACTTACTCTCAACACGCTACGGCCGACATGTTATCCCCAGCACTTCGTTTTACATATATTGTGCGAATCTATATCCAGTATATACTTGAACCATGAAAACAACGACGAGTCGCGATCCGCTCCGTAGCTACCTGGTCCCCTTCCTCGATTACTGCGAGATCGAAAAGGGGCTTTCGAACAACACGCAACGAAACTATCACCAGTACCTCAAGCTGTTCTTCCATTGGCTTGAGACGATCGGCAAACCGAACCTTCTCCCGCATGAACTCACGAGCGAGCATGTGTGGGATTATCGGCTCTTCCTTGCGCGCAGCTACAAGTCCCCCCGTGGCGAATACCTAGCCAAGAAGTCTCAGAACTACTATCTCATCGCACTTAGAGCACTCCTCGCATTCCTGGCTGAACGAGACATCGACACGTTACCCTCGAGCAAGATCAAATTGGCAAAGCAGAAAGCGGACGAAACGATATCGTTCCTTGAGGTCGCTGACATCGAAAAAATGTTGGCTGTTCCCGATACGCGTACGGCAGGCGGGTTGCGTGATCGTGCCATCATGGAACTATTCTTCTCTTCAGGCATGCGCATCAGCGAACTCGTGGCGCTTAATGCAGACCAGTTCTCTTTTCTGAAGGATAATAGCACAACACGTACCTACGAGCTGTCAATTGTCGGGAAGGGCAAGCACATTCGTACGATCTTCATTTCCCCGCGTGCCGCACACTGGGTGCGACAATACTTGAGCGAACGGCGCGATATCTACAAACCGCTCTTCATCAACCGTCAGTCCAAGGACGCAAGTCGTCGCCGGCTCACCGCACGAGCTATACAGCTCATGATAGCGCGCACTGCCCTCTTGGCCGGTCTCGCGAAAAAGGTCACGCCGCACACCATGCGTCACACGTACGCGACCGATCTCCTAGGTCATGGCGCGGACCTGCGCAGCGTCCAGGAACTCCTTGGCCATAAGAACGTCGCCACGACACAGATCTACACACACGTGACGAACAAACGTCTGCGCGACATTCACGAGAAGTTCCACGGAGGCAAAGAGTTGGATGCCTAGCAACCCTGTATGTGAAAACACAGGGGCTCGCCCATGCTTACCATTAGGCCCCTACCCCGCGCGCAAGGCATAGGTGAGCGGAACCGATCGAAGCGCGCAGACCTA
This sequence comes from uncultured Candidatus Saccharibacteria bacterium, assembly GCA_964531785.1. Lineage (GTDB taxonomy): Bacteria > Patescibacteriota > Minisyncoccia > Phycocordibacterales > UBA12088 > CAYWMQ01. The sequence goes on along the minus strand of CAZHFF010000010.1, from coordinate 19,316 downwards.
CCCCGCAATGTCTGCACGTACTGTACCCTCATTTATTTATAGTCGTTCCACCAGAAGCTCGTCGCATACGCAATACCGGCGAGCGGCAATATGATAGGTGCTGTCACGATCTTCCACGGCAGCGACGCCTTCTCCCACCAGGGCCAGGCTTTATTCGCAGTAAGGGCGATCGGCAGGATAAAGAGCCCCGTGGCGATCTTGATGATGAGATGCCAATTGATGTTCATAGCCCTTCTATAGTACACCACCAGCACCGTTCCTGTCCCATGCAAGGTTCACGCCCGGCTTGTGGGCCGGGCGCAACGTATCCACACTAGTGGACTGTTGGCTGCGCAATGCATCGCCACGCCACAGCCTGAATATACTCAAGTACCTGGTCTTCCGGGACCGGCCACCTGCGCCACCACTCGACCGCGGTGAACTCCCGTCCAAGCTCTTCTACCACCGGCCCCGACACATCATCGCCTTCGTGGTAACACATGTGCAGGACCTGCGCGTGAGTTATGGGATCCTCCTTCCAGATGAACAGTATCTTGACCTCACTGCCGTCGCTTCGCGTGTAGCTTTTGCCACACACTTCCCTAGCTTCAGGAGGTGGTATCGTTATCTCCAATGCATCTGGAACTTCCGGCCGAATAGGTGGCCCGGCGATCAGCTTGCAGACCGACTTGCGCGGCATACTGCTCCTCCCTGAAATAGATGTGCCTCTCTGTAACGTACAGAGGAGTTACATCCCTTGTCAAGAGCGCCGAACCGTCTCTTCGACGAACGTAAGCGCGACACCCGACATGTCCGCCCTTCCCGTCCTGCCGATACGATGCACGTAGTCATCGTAGGTGGTGGGAACATCGAAATTGATGACATGGCTCACCGCCGGAATATCAAGTCCGCGCGAAGCGACGTCGGTCGCAACGAGCACGCGCACCTGGTTGTTCTTGAACGCAAGGAGTGCACGCTGTCGCTTGTTGTGATCCTTGTTCCCGTGGATCGACTCGGCCCGTATCCCCCGCTTAGTGAGGTTGTTTGCCAGCTTCTCTACCCCCCACTTCGTACGGCCAAAGACGATCACCTTATCGAACGACTCGTTCCTGAGCAAGCGCTCGAGCACGTCGACCTTGTCCTCGCCGGTTCGAATGTATACCACATCCTGATCGACGTTTTTTGAGGTGTCACGCACCTTGAGCATGATCCGGACCGGATCGGTCAGGAACTCTCCGATCACGCGCTCTATCTCGGGCGCAAGCGTTGCCGAGAAGAACAAGGTCTGCCGCTCCTTGGGCATGCGCTGCATCAGGTAGCGCATATCTGCGATGAAGCCCATATCGAGCATGCGATCAGCCTCATCAAGCACGATCGTGTTGATCACGCTGAGGTTCACCGCCTTTCGTTCGATCAGGTCCTTGAGACGTCCCGGCGTGCCGATAATGAAATCGCACCGGTCGCGGAGTGCCCGAAGCTGCGGGTTGATGTTCACGCCACCGACACAGACCACTGAGCGCAGACGCATCTCCTTGATCAGATGGGAAAGCTCATGGTTGATCTGGAGCGCAAGCTCACGGGTCGGCGTCACGACCACGACCTGTTCGCCGCGCTTTGTGAGCACCTTTTGTATGAGCGGCACGAGGAACGCTGCGGTCTTGCCGGTTCCTGTGTTCGCGATACCTACTACGTCTCGCCCGAGAAGCACATGCGGGATCGCCTGCTCCTGGATCGGGGTTGGCAGGTCATACCCACGCGCAGCGATGTTCTTTTGGAGCACATACTCCAGGGGAAGCTCAGCGAAGCGGTATGCAGGTACGAAGGTTTCCTCTTCGGCTCGCACCTCTACGCGATTTATGAACCGGGTATGGTCGATATCTTGCTTTCGCTTTGCACCACGCACGCCACGCCCATTCCCACGAGGGGCGTTCGTATGAAAACGCTGCGGTGCGCCGCTCCGACGTACACCGGACAGATGCCCTGTTCGTTCTCTGAGCGGGCCACGCGTCCTATGACCGCCCCGACCTTCGCGCCTCTCCCGCATGCCGCTCTCACGGCTTGTACCTGTATTGCTATGCATTTTTGTAGCTGCGGACCCTTTCCGGCCCGTACCTCTAGTCGAATATGATAAAGAGTGACTAGCGTCTCTCCGGATCACCTGAGGCGTACACACGCCAAAAACGACTAGAACCAAAGAGATATAAGGTACGTATAATAGTATACCAGTTTGTTCTTTTTGTCAATGCTCTGCATGAGCTCATAGACATGAGCTTCCGGGTCCCTAAGTAACAAATATTAGCCGTTGTCAATGAACAGTCGTGCGAAGCGCAGCTCCTCGAACGAGTACTTATCCTTGAGCGCACGACGGATGGGACTCAGGTTTCTTGTTTTCGCCTTTTGAAACGCTTTCGCGATCGAACCCAGGGCTTCCTCGAGGTCCGGTCGATCCTCGAGCAAGTACGTCAGATCATCAACAGTGACGCTTCCCTGTTCCTTGAGCCGCTCGAGGTGTCCCAAAATGGTCTCTTGCGTGAGCTTTCGTTCGCGCGCAAGCTCCACAAGCGGCATGCGCTCCCGCACGAGCTTCGCTGTCTGATCATACGTCGAGCCCTGCGCAGGCTGCTTTTTGTGCGCGCGGCCGGGCTCAGGCGCCGAACCGCCGATAGAACGGTAAAATTTTTCGGCAAGTTCGTTGATCCGTGCAACATCGGTCTTTTCAAGCCTTCGTTCCACGGCGCGCGAGGCGGCTTGGAACGCCTCGTCGACCGCCGCCACGCTCGGATGACGCGCGTACGCAAGGTCGGATAAGCCTTCGAGGTACACGCCGTCGAGCGTGCGCACGCGCGACAGTGCGACATACCCCTGCCCAGGCACGAACGTCTTTGCAAGATCGATCTGCGCCGCATCAAGCGTTATTCCCTGACTCTTGTGTATGGTGATGGCCCAGGCGAGGCGAAGGGGCACCTGGATCACCTCTGCCTTCACCGTGTCCCCGTCTTCGAGCTTCCAGCTCTCCGGCTCCGCTTCGATCACCGTCCCCGTGCGCGTACGGACCAATGGCTGACCGACTCCTGAAAAACCGGTCACCGTACCGATCGTACCGTTAACGTAGAGACCCTCAGCATTGTTCTTGACGAACATGACCACGGCGCCCTCCTTGAGCTGCAACGTCTCAGGCACCAACATTCCCCGCATCAAGAGGTCGATGTTCTTCCTGCTTCCCTTGGTCCGCATCTCGAACCGATGCATGCGCCCGGGCAGTGCAACCAAGCGCTCGTTGTTCACGCGATCGACATCGACGTTGTGCGTGTACAGATGGGGGACCTCGTGTTCCGGCAGGACACCGAGCCGTTCTTCGAGGGCACGGCGCGCCTCAGGCGGCACCGAACCGCCCCGGATACTGTTAAGGAGGGACAGGAGTGCGGGATCTTCTTGCCGATACTGTTCCGTGAGATAGAGAACGTGTATATCGAGCGTGCGCCACAGCGGACTCTTGAACGCGAACGGTGCCTCCCCTGCTCCACGCACGACCGGCGGTAACTGAAAGAAATCTCCGCAGAGAATGACCTGCATACCTCCGAACGGCACGTTGCTCTGCAACCCGGCCTGCACCGCACTTGAGACCAGTTCGAGCGCGTTCGCTGACAGCATCGAGACCTCGTCGAGTATAAGCACCTTGGTCGATCGAAAGCGCCTGACGAGCCGTTCCGTCTGGCTTATCTTGTCGAGGTCGTACGCGCTCAGGTGGTCTCGGATCCCTATCCCCGACCAGCTGTGGACCGTCTGGCCTCCCAGATGGGTCGCGGCGATACCGGTCGAAGCGGTTATCGCAGGCTCGATCCCCCGTTCCCGCAACCACCTGATATACCGGTCGAGAAGGTGGGTCTTCCCCGAACCGGCCGCGCCCGTGAGGAACGCGTTCTTCCCCATGGTAAGTACCGAAAACGCCTGTTCCTGGGTCATGGAGCTTACAGTACGAGCGATAGGTACTCGAGCAGGAGCTTGGGCGAGAACGAGGGTGAAGCAACGTAGCCGTGCACCTCGAGCACGCGCCGCGCTCTTGCTGCCGCGCGCGCGTCAAGCGTGCCCTTTTGATGCATCATGCGGTGAAGCGTCCGCTCCAGACCCTCGATGAACGCGATAGTACCAATGCGATCTTTTTCCAGCTTGCTGTAGTAGTGTTCGACCAGTTTGATGCGCTTTGCAGGCGTCGCGTCGAGATACGCTTCAAAGGTGGCGACATCGAGCTCGTCTGCTTGGTCCCCGGCATACTCTGTCCGCACACGCGAAAGGACGGTCGGCAACAGCGCCATCGGGCCAGATAGTGCAAAAAAGAAGTGCGTACCGGGTACCGGTTCCTCAAGAAGCTTCAGAAGCGAGTTCTGTGCATGATGCGTGACGATGTGGGTTGCGACTACGAACACCTGTACCTCGCCTAGCATAGGCCGCTGTGCGGCTCGCTCTTTGAGGGTTCGGCTCTCATCGATACCGAACGCATCATGTATGAACTCGGTAAGGTCGGGGTGGACCGGTTCCGCCACACCTAAAACGAAAGCCGCCCGCTTGCGCGCCGCATTGAGCGCGCCGGGGCCATGGAATACGATCGCGTGATGGACGACTGAATTCATGCCTGTATTGTACCGTATAATAGGCTCCCTGTTGACGCCCGGCAGAGTCGGTACTATACACATGTAATCCCCTGCACTGTCAAATACAGCCTGGTGTCCGCTCTGGTAAAATAGAGCTCCATGAGCACTGCACGGACAACGGGCACGCGTGTGCCGCCCCAAGCCATCGATGCTGAACGGGCGCTGCTCGGAGCGATCATGCTCAAGCCCGAGTGCATGTACGACATTACGGACAGTATCACCGCAGACAGTTTTTACGTTGAGAAGCACCGTGCTATATACCGGGCGATGCATGAACTGTTTACGAAGAGCGACCCTATCGATGCACTCTCTGTCTCGGCCCGTCTACGTGCGGTCAAAAGCCTCGAGAGGATCGGCGGAGCAAGCTACCTGACCGAGCTTGTGAATACCGTGCCTGCGACCGCGAACGCCCTCCACTACGCCCGCCTGGTCGCCAAGACCTGTACCCTAAGGAGCCTGATCGACAGCGCGGAATTCATTGCTGAGCTCGGCTTTGATGAGAGCCAGGACCTCGAGGAGGTACTGGACGCTGCCGAGAAGCGTATCTATGAGATAACGAACGCACCCGGTCTGCATAAATTCGTATCAATGCGAGAATCGCTCGGCGAAGCATGGGAGCGGATCGACAACCTGCACAAATCAGACGAACAAATGCGTGGCGTACCTACCGGGTTCGGGGACCTTGATAACCTGCTCGCCGGCTTCCAGCGTTCCGACCTCATCATCCTTGCTGCACGCCCGAGCGTCGGTAAGACTGCGCTTGCGCTCGACATTGCGCGTCAGACGGCGATCCAGCACGGAACGACGGTCGGCATCTTTTCGCTCGAAATGAGCTCACAACAGCTGGTCGACCGTATGCTCTCAGCCGAGGCTCGGGTCGATGCATGGAAGCTCCGCACCGGACGCCTCTCGACCGACCAGGAGTTTGCGCAGGTGCGCGAAGCGATCGACCGACTCTCGTCCGCACCGATCTACATCGACGACAAGCCCGCCAACAATATTCTTGCGATGCGTTCCGTGGCGCGACGGTTGAAACGGGAACACAACCTGGGCATGGTCATCGTCGACTACCTACAGATGATGGCGCCGACCGGCAAGCACAGCGGTGATAGCCTGGTGCAGCAGGTAACCGAGATATCACGCTCGCTCAAGACGCTTGCGCGCGAACTTGACGTTCCCGTGGTCGCACTCTCGCAGCTGTCACGCGCGGTCGAACAGCGTGGGGGCAAACCCCGGCTTTCTGACCTTCGCGACTCCGGTTCGATCGAGCAGGACGCAGACGTGGTAATGTTCATCCACCGCGACGACAAGATCAACAAAGAGAGCGACCGGCCGGGCATAGCTGAGATACTGGTCGAAAAGCACCGAAACGGTCCCGTCGGCAAGGTAGAACTCTACTTCGACGAAAAGAAGACCTCGTACCTGTCCATAGAGAAGTCGAACCTGGCGGCGTTCGAGCAGCAGGTGACCGCCGATGAGGCCTGGTAATGTCGGACTCGATCTCACAGCTTACCGAGCTCTTGCGTGAGCTACCGGGTATCGGACCCCGGCAGGCGCGCCGGCTTGCATTCTACCTGGTCCGCCGTGATGCGGGATGGGTCACGCGTTTTGCGAATACCGTCCTTGAGGCGCGCAAGGCGACGGCGACCTGCACGTCATGTATGCGCCTCTACCCTATCGTACCGGGGTCCTCACGCTGCCAGCTCTGCGCAAGCCAAGCGCGCGACCGGCACACCCTGATGCTCGTCGAAAAGGATGTGGACCTGGAGAACGTCGAGCGCACCGGGACGTACCGCGGGCTCTATTTCGTGCTGGGTGGCACGACCAGTCCGCTTGACCGCACGCCGGAAAAAAGCGTCCGTCTGCACGAACTCGAGAAGCGCATCGAGGATCCCACGCTCGAAGAGGTCATATTCGCCTGCTCGGCAACGACCGAGGGCGAGGACACCGTCCTTTTCATACGCGAACGCTTGACCCAGACAGAGAGCGTAAAAGGCCGGACGCTCCGGTTCACCGTGCTCGGCAGAGGCCTTTCAACAGGCACGGAGCTTGAATACGTCGACACCGATACCATGCAGAACGCGCTCCGCGGTCGCTCATAACGGGATCTATGCTTCGTTGACATATCAGTGCTGTATGTTTTACTCTCGTAAGACATACTGAAAGCGGGGCACCATGGACCAGCACATGCGTGATCTGCTCTTTAAGGTGGAGGAGCAGATCGACTATCATTTCATCCACCCTGAGCTCTTGCTCCTGGCGTTGACCGACGAATCGTATGATGCGTCAGCGTGCAACAGACAATTAGCTTTGTTGGGAGACCGGACAGTGAGTGCGCTGGTGCTCAAAAGATTGTTCGAGCAATATCCAAACCAGCCGTGTGCGTGGTACGCGAGGGTTTGCGCCTTGATCACCACGAACGAACACTTTGCAGCAATTGCACGTACGATTGGGCTTGAGCACATGCTGATCGGTCACCGTCGTCAGCATTATATTGCACTCGCAACAGGTTTTGAGGCGTTAGTGGGTGCTATCACAATCGACAGGAATGAGCAGCATACGAGCTATTTCCTCGAGCGAGTGTATTGGCCCCATACAGCAGACCAGGTTAAGATCAACGCGATGTATCCGCGCGGTGACTTTAGAAGCGCCCTCAAGCATCGATGTCGATCACTTGGGATCACGACGTATATGGAAAAAAGAACGAGCAATGAAAATGGCATACGAATGCACCATGTTACCGTTGTTGAGTTGCCTTCCCGCATAGATCTCGTCAACGTGTCCGCCAAAACGGAATCAGAAGCAGTTAGTGTATCAATTATGGAAGCTCTTCAAGCCCTCCGAAATAGGTAAACCACACGAGCCGGACACAGTAGGTGCCCGGCTTTTTCATACTCAGTTACGAAAAAACTATGCTGTATCGCAGTACACACAGTGCACTACGCGACAGGACGTACAGCATGTCTTTAAGCGTCGCTTTCAAAACTGAACTCGAGCTCTCGACCTCGTAACTCCTTAAATAACGTTACGAGGGTATTGGCCCGTATTGCTGTTTCTCTGCCTCTGGCACCCTGCAGATCACCGAACTGCACGTCAGCCAACTCATCGCCACTCCTCTTGTCTGATACCGTTAACGTGCCAGCTGCATTGGTATTCACAAGGTCGTGGCACAGTTTCTTTTCGCTTTCACTGAGTCTAGCATTGTCAACATAGCCTTCGAACAGCTCCGGCGCTGCGTCATATTGCCGCACTTCGTCGACAAGTTCCGTTATACGGGTCGCGGTAAGCACTTTTTCATCCATGCATCTCGTTAAGTAATCAGCCAGACTTTGGATCTCTTTTTCCATACCCGACTGCTCTTCTCCCTGATGCGGCACACCTATGGCTCGTTCATAAGCTCTAAAGAATTCATCTGCAGTCAACCGATTCAGGGTGACCATTTCCAAGATCGTTCGCTCCGCAGCTTCTTGTGTAGCTTCACCATCTTCATCATTTTGCCCGATAGCTGCGGGTTGCTCCCATTTACTCATACTAATCATGTAGTTATGTTATGGAGCTGACTCGAGTTGCACCTGTGCCACACGCTTATCGCCCCCTCGATAAAACTCTACCTCTATGTTCGTTCCCGGTGCCAACGTGCCCACGACCGACGCGAGCGAACGTTCCTCTAAGGATACCTCATTGATCCGTACAATGAGATCCCCACCGCGCAGCCCCGCTTTGGCTGCAGGCGAGTTTGCGACGACCGCAGGCTCACCCTGGGCGCCCGCACGCACCCAGGCACCGAAGGTGGCAGGCAGGTCTTCGGCTGCCGCAAGCTCCTCGGTCACCGGAATGTAGCGCACACCTAGGTACGCACGCTGTATCGTACCAGTCTCCTTGACCGACTCCACCGAACGGCGGATCAGGTTCGCGGGAAGTGCGAACCCGATGTTCTGAGCGCCGCCTGCGACCGCGACATTGACCCCGATAACCTCCCCGCTGCCGTTTAAGAGTGGTCCGCCTGAGTTACCAGGATTGATCGCCGCATCGGTTTGTATCAGACCTTCAAGCAGCTCCGCGCCTCGTCCGCCCATACGCCCCGCGGTGATGTTCCGCGATAGTCCCGACACCACGCCGACCGATACGCTATTGCGAAACTCTGCGAGCGCATTGCCGATCGCTATGACCGTATCACCCAACCGCAACGCATCGGAGTCTCCGAACGAAAGGTACGGGTGGTCACTGCCCTCGGTGACCCGGAGAACAGCGATATCAAGCACGGTATCGCGAGCCAATACCTCTGCAGGAAGTTGCTCGCCACCAGTCGTCACCACCGTGTATGTCGCTTCCGTGTCGTCGACCACGTGGCGATTGGTGACCACCAGCCCGTCCTTGCTCACGAAGAAACCCGAGCCACCGCCCACCTCACGCTCCTCGGTACCCCGCTCACGTACGCGTGGCACGACGAAACCTCCCCAGCCGTTCCCAAACGGATCGAGCTCCTCGTAGTAGCGCTCGTACACGGGAAGGTCCTTGGTCACGACGACCGACACCACCGCCTGGTTCGCCTGCTCGACGATATCAGCAACTCCTGTGTCCGATACTAGAGCGGGTAACCGGATGCCGTTCCCGGTCACGCCAAGATCGCCGACAAGGATCGGCAGCATATAGTGCACGAAGAAGCTTCCGATGATCGCAAGCGTGACGAGCGTCGTTCCCGCACTGGCCAGGACGATGGTCATGAGCGATGTGCTCTTTCGGGGAGCACGATGTGGTGTGTCGTGGTCCATATGCATTCATTATAGGACAACGAGATGAGGTCGCAATGACCAACGTGCAAATCAATGAGGCACAGGCTTCAGACAATCGCATGATATTGACGCGCATGTGTTTCTATGCTATTATGAAAGGCAGTCATACACAGCCCATTGAGGTGGTTATGCAGCGCATACTGATAGCCTTCGTGTTCGTTTGCACCGTCATTTTTGGCACTGCCGTACAGGCGACTGAGGTGCCGGCATGCGAAACCGGTGAGTTCGAAGCCGCCGAGGTCGACGACGCGCCGTTCGGCACGTTCCTCGCATACGTTGAGAACTGTCTCAAGAGTACCGAGCAGCAGGCTAAACGCGCACGCGCGAAACTCGCCGACGTGCTCGAGGAACTCCTTGAGCGCCAGACTTGGCTCAAGAACCTCCGTACGAGCGAACCGCAGACCGAACAGGTGCTCCAGGTCGTGAAGCTACGCATCGCAAGTGCCGAAGCAGACGTGACGCGCCTCTTGAAGGCGGAGGACCTTCTGCTCACCGCGCTGCGGAGACTCGATGAGCGCATCGAGGGCTACCGCACGGTTCTCTGCCTTGATATGAACCGGCGTGAGCAGTACAGCTGCACCGACTGAGGGCAGAATCGACGGGTGGGCCTCTGGTCCACCCGTTCTTCGTATACATCTACTCCACGGTCACGCTCTTCGCGAGGTTCCGCGGGCGATCGACGTCATAGCCCCTCAGCACACTCTGGTAGTAGGCAAAGAGCTGCAGGGGGATGTTCGCGAGCACGGGAGTGAGCTCCTCACGGGTGTGCGGTATATAGAACACATCGTCCACAAGCTCGCGCACGCTTTCGTTACCCTCGGTCGCTATCGCAAGCACACGTCCGCTTCGGGCACGGATCTCGGTCACGTTCGAGCGCATCTTCTCATACACGGAGTCGCTCGGCATGATAGCGACAGTCGGGAACGCGTCGTCGATCATGGCGATCGGCCCGTGCTTGATCTCGCCGGCTCCGTACCCCTCGGCATGGACATAGCTCACCTCTTTAAGTTTCAACGCACCCTCGTATGCCGTTGCAAAATTGTACTTCCGCCCGATGTACATGAAATCATCATACCCGAGGTACTCTCCGGCAAGTGCCTCGATCTCGCCGCGCCGATCGAGTATCTCGCGCACCTTGTTCGGAAGCGCCTGAAGCTCGCGAAGGACGGCAGCCCCCTGGGCTCGCGTGAGCGCACGCATGCGGCCAAGGTGTACCGCGAGCAGGATCAGGATCTCGAGCTGGGAGATGAACGCCTTGGTCGATGCGACACTGATCTCAGGTCCTGCGTGGTTATAGACACCCGCATGCGTTTCTCGTGCGATGCTCGAACCGACCACGTTCACCACCGCGAGTGCGAGCAGCCCTTTGCGCCGCGCCTCGCGTATCGACGCAAGGGTGTCGGCCGTTTCACCGGACTGCGAAATGGCGAGTACCGCCGTGTTCTTGTTCGCGACAATGGGCCGGTAGCGAAACTCGGAGGCGATCTCAACCTCGACCGGTATGCCCGCGAGCTCTTCTATGAGAAGCTTGCCCACCTTCCCTGCATAGTAGGCGCTTCCGCAGCCAACTATGATGAGCCTTTCGATCGAACGCAGCTCCTCCTCGAACTCGGACAGACCGCCGAGCTTTGCATCCCCCTCCTCGAGCTGTATCCTCCCGAGTGCACTGTTCTCGAGCACCGTGGGTATCTCCATGATCTCTTTGAGCATGTAGTGCGCGTACCCGCCCTTCTTCACGTCCTCGACGTTCCAGTCGATCGCGTGCGGGACCTTTGCGCACTTCTCGTGCGTCTGCGTGTAGACGCCATACCCGTTCGGCGAGAGCACCGCATACTCGCCGTCATCGAGGTAGACGATGTCCTTGGTGTGCCGCAGTATCGGAGCTGCGTCGGACGCAACGATGTACTCTCCGTCCTTGATACCGAGCGCAATAGGGCTTCCCATACGGGCGACCACGATCGTCTCAGGATCAGCAACGCTCATCGCCGCTATACCGTAGGTGCCGCGCACCTGGGCAAGCGCGTCGGACACAGCATGCGCGAGATCGGGCACGTGCGCCATACTCCGGCCTATCAATTGTGCGAGGACCTCGGTATCGGTCTCTGACGCGAACGTGCGCCCCTCCTTCATGAGCTCGGCTTTGAGTTCCTGATAGTTCTCGATGATACCGTTGTGGACGACCCAAACGCTCCGCGCTTCGTCGGTATGTGGGTGTGCGTTGCGCTCTGCCGGAGGACCATGGGTCGCCCATCGGGTGTGCGCTATCCCCGCAGTGCCCGGAAGCACATGGGGCAGCATATCGGCGAGCGTCTGGACCGGCCCGACCGCTTTGTAGACCCCGCCAGATGCGACGTAGAGGCCCGCACTGTCATAACCGCGGTACTCGAGCGTCTTGAGCCCGTCGAGCAAGATAGGGCTTGCGGGGCGTGTTCCTGTGTATCCGAAGATGCCGCACATGGTTGTTCGTTCAGGCTCAGCGGCACCGGGTACCGTAGAGTCCCCTAATACAACACCGAAAGACGTGCGAGCGTTATGTTGACGTGTATCTCGTTATGTACTATAGTTTGTCGAGATGGCAGTATGGACCGCTTATGAAAACGTTCGCAGTCGGGTGCGGATTGCTCTTCCTTGAGCAAGTTTCAATGCACTCACCTATGGCCACACTGGCCGTCATGGGGGCAATAGCCCTGCTTACAATCTCTGAGCCTATCTGGCTCAGACAACAGGAAGGTGAAAAAGATGCGTGAAAATACCCTTAAATGGCTCGATTGGGCAACCGCGAAGGTGGCGCCCTACATCGCGCTTATCATCGCGTTCCTGCTCATCTTTTACGTCTTCGCGGCATACTTCACTGCCGCATGAACCAGGAGGGCCGGATGCCTCAAACGTTCGCTCCGAAATTCGAGGACGTCGACCGCGCTCTGATGTCGATGATCTGGCTTGCCGTCGGCCTGGGGCTCCTAGATCTGGCACGGCACATGCTCGAGCTTACTTGCCAGTAAGCAAAAGGCAGTTCGGCTGGAACCCGACCAAAAAGCCCGCCTGGAGGACGGGCTTTTTACTTGATCTTCTTGACCGCGACCCGGGCGAACGCCTGGCGGTGGCCGATACGGCGCTTGTAGCGCGACTTCGACTTGAACTTCTGGATGTGGAGCTTCTTGCCGCGACCTTCCGCTTCGAGCGTCACCTCAACGGTCACCCCCTCAAGGAACGGCGTGCCGACCTTGGTCGTGGTACCGTCGTCGAGCAAGAGAACCTGGTCGAAAATAACGGTATCTCCGGCTGTTTTCCCGGCTATCTTTTCCACGTTCAATACCCCGCCCTCTTCGACGCGGTACTGCTTGCCTCCGGTGGCGACGATCGCGAATGCCATAATGCGGAAATAGTACCAGAATGTCCAAAAATTGCAACAAGCGTGGCCTTTTTCGTAGCCCCACCCTACCCCTCCTCTTTAACCGGCTTTTCGAGCGTCAGGACCTCCACATGCGCGGCCTCCCCGGTGATCCTGAGCACGTCCTTGTCTATTTTGCCCAGCTCCTTGTGGGCGGTGTTGTAGGCGTTTACGGTCGTCGCAAGCGAGCCACCAAGCTTCTGCATATAGGTATCATACGCACCAAGGTGCCTCCCGAGGTCGCCGACACGCCGCAGAATGGTCTGTGCCTGCTCCTCGATCTGGAGCGCACGGAGCCCCTGGAGCACGGTCTGTAGGTAGGCCAGGAACGACGTCGGCGACACGATGAGCACCTTATACTCTCGCGCGGCACGTTCAAGAATGTTCTCGTCAGCGCCGATCTTGTTCACCAGGAGGTCGTAGTAGATCGCTTCGTGCGGGATGAACATGAACGCAAACTCAAGCGTATTCTCTTTCGGCCGTATGTACTTCGCAGTTTCCTTGACCCGGAGCTTGAGGTCGTTCTCAAAGACCTTCAGGAGCCGTACGCGCTCTGCGTCATTCTTTTCCTCCACGATACGATTGTAGTTCTCGAGCGAGAACTTCGAATCGACCGGGACGATCTTTTCTTTAACAAAGACGACCGCGTCCACGATGTCACCGTTCGAGAACGTGTACTGCATTTGGTAGTTATCCGGCGGCAGCGTGTTCTTGAGGACCGTCTCGAGGAAGTACTCGCCGAGGATACCGCGCTGCTTGGGGTTCTTGAGGATGTTCTCGAGCGACTGCAGCTGGTCGGCGAACGACACGACCTGCTTATTGGTCTCATTGAGCTTTGTCACCGCCTCGGTGATGTCCTTGATCGAGCGCTGGCTCTCGCTGAACTGGTACCGGACAGACTCATGCACCTCAGCTGAGCTCTCACGAAGGCGTGTCTCGAGCGTGCGCGCGAGCGCCTGCACCTCCTGCTGGAGTATCGTGAGCCCCTCGCCCCGTTCCGGCCGCATACGGCGGCCCATGAACCAGAGTCCGAGCAGGTTGATCGAGACGACCAGGAACGCAATAACGACAAGTATGAGCGTATCCATGCACCTCTAGTATACCGCAGTCGCCGCACAAACGCTGCACCGTGCTTGTTTTACATAAAAGGTGCCGAACTTTCCGCTGGTTCCGTATTTCAGGTGCCCTGTTCTGTGGATCGGTATACACCACCTTGAACGTGAAGGTGTCCTTCTCCGCCACCCCACGCTCGGGGTTCGGGCCATCGGAACACACCCCACGCGCACCGTCATAGCCTGCTTCGGTCGGGAGGGTGAGCGCGTTAACCGGGGATAAGTACAGTTTATACTCGACCTATGTGTTGTAATATCATCCCTAAGTACGCATCTGGATGCATCCTTGCACCTGCGTTTTGCGTATTCTCTGTTGAAGGAACGCCCATCGTAACTCTTGCTCCTTGGGATGTCCCGGTGCCAGGTACGAGATTTTGGTCTCGATAAACAACCGCGCTGGTTTTTCCAGTTCAAAGACGGCACTACCCAAAGTAGCGCCGTCTTTTCATGTATAATGAAAATATGAAGTACCTCATCATAACGATCCTAAGTGCTGTGCTTACGGTAAGCATTGCGGTAGCGATGCCCAAAACCTTTGAGACTCAAGAGGAACTTGACCCCGCGACTTTTGGTTATCCGTTTCCAATATTCTCGCAAACGCTTACTAGCTACGAAAAAGTGAGTTTTCCGTGGTCTACCAATCTAAACTCCCCATGGGAAAGCCCTACCAATGTTTTGTTCCACTATCTCGTTGCCGACGTTGCACTTTTTTGGATCGTGCTGCTTTTGATCTGGGAGCTTTACACTAAACGATCCAGCTTAAAGTAGCTGTCGGGGGTGCGAAGCACCACCAAGCTCTACGACCGCCGCCGGCAGCAAGTCACCCGCGGTGAGGTCGAGAGGATACGGCATGAGAAGAAGCAGAGCGTGCCGGAGCCCGGCGCGGCGGAGTGAGCCCTTGCTGTTCTCTAACGCGGCTCCATGCTCCTACCAAGAAAGCGTAGCCGGTTAAATTTGGCTGCGCGGTAACGTTTTTATAAACTCACTACAACATCAATAAGACCTTGGTGTGAGGTTAACGTCTCTCCGCCCGCCCGGGCACACGGACGCGCACACAGAGGAGTAACCCTCTGTCCGGTTACTTTCACTGCCAAGTAACCGTGCCTATTTGCGCAAAGTACTGAACTGTGCTTAAATCGCCGCCTCCGCAGTTCTTCGTGAAATTACTATGTTAATGATAGAGCAGATATGAAAAATGCTGTCTTTTATATATTTATTATTGCCGTAATCGTACTTGGTGGGTATGCTGCCCAGACAAATCGGGCGCAAGCAATTACAATCACAGAACTCGTCGAGCTATTTATTGCACTTGAAGTCATTCCAGAAGAGAATGCGGCAGATGCGAGAACTGTTTTAACTAGCCAGTGTAGCGAATGGGGTACGGTGACTCATCAGGAGCTTGTTGAGCTCTATATCGCACTCGAGATCATTTCCGCCGATAACGCGGATGAGGCGCGTACGCTTGCCGCAAACCAAGGAGGTGAGATGCCGGGCCCATCTCTTGTAGAACTTACCGAACTGCTGATCGCACTCGAAATCATACCTGCGGACAAAGCGGAAGAAGCGCGCAGCGTAGTAAACAATTGTGACGAAGCTGAGCAAATTACGCTCGAAGAACTAATTGAGCTATACATTGCACTTGGAATTATCCCACCCGAAAAGGCTGAGGAAGCTCGCGCGGTCTTGGGCGTGGATATTACCGTTGATCTAAGTATAGAGCTTGCGTCGTCAAACCCTGAAGGCTCCGTTATCAAGGTTGGCGATACTGAAATGACCACTGACGTTGGTGTGCTCGTTTTCAACCTGACAGCATCTACTACAGGAACTGATGCCAAGTTGGCGTCGCTACCTGTTCGGTTTGATACCGGCAGTGCCAATTTCAGCGACATAGTAGACAGTGTTGCGCTTCTACTGGTGGATGACGGTGCTGACGTGGTTTACAGCACTTATACCGTCTCGAATGCCCAAACACGCAACGCAACGGCGATGTTCGATTTTGGCCCTAACGGTTTGGTCATTCCGGATGGTACTACAGAGTCGGTGAAGGTATTGGTGAGCTTCAAGCAGAAGACAGGCAACTACGAGAACGGTGAGACATTCACAACATCGGTTACAGCAGCTGAGCGCGATGCCATCACGACTATCGACGGATACAGCATAGGTGCTGTTGACGGTACTGCACATGGAAGTCAGCATTATCTGTGGAGCAAGGGCATTTTTGCGGAGATTGTGTCAGTATTGGCATCAAAAGCAACAGACGCGAGTGGGAACGATACTGGTACTTACGAAATCACATTTGACGTCACTGCGTTTGACGGTGACTTCTACATCAGCGCGACAGACACGACCGCCGTTGCGTACCATCTTGAAGATGAGAGCGGCAGCGTGCTTGCAAGCAATGGCACCGTGCAGGCTACACTTGCTGCGACCGCAGTAACAGAAGGGGATGCATATAAGATCAGCGATGGAAATTTTGACACATTCGTATACACCCTTATTCTAGATCCTGCAGTCAGCGGTACCTACCGCCTCGAACTCGACTCGATCACGTTCGGTAGCACCGCAGAAGCACCATACGGATTAGTACACATAGCCAGACCTGACGATGACTTTACGACGGATTCATTGCTATTGACTCAGCAGGTAGTAAGTACCCAGCCGACAACGCAGACGAGCGGTGGTGGGGGTCGTAGCAGTGGTGGTGGTGGAGGAAGCAGTCGCGCAAAGTCGGATAATCGTGACACCACCACAAAAGCAACCACTACCGCTAGCACAACAACAGCTGCTGTTGGTTCGACGACACGTGCGAGTCTCATCGCCGCACCTGCTACAGGTACCGTGTTAGGGGTTCAAGCGTTTAGGTTCAACCGTGACCTGCACTCTGGCATGCAAAACAACGATGTTGTGGAGCTTCAGAAACGTCTGCGCGCTGATGGTTTCTTCACCTATCCAACGGATACCGGATACTTTGGTCAGGTAACGGTCACAGCTGTACAAGCCTACCAAACGGCACATGGCATAGATGCGACAGGGTTCGTCGGGCCGCTCACCCGCGCAAGTCTCAACACATCCAACACGATGCCTTTGTCTGCCACAGTGAGAGAGGATGAGATTTCTCTGGAAGCATTCGTCAAGCTTCTTATAGCTCTGGCGCTTATACCGGCCGACAAGGCAGAAACGGCAATGGCTGCGATCGCAACAATGGCGCGCTAACGCCGAAGGCGCGACGCCCGTTCTACTGCGGCACGCCTTCCCTTCTCTTTACTCCTGCCTCTCAAAAACGAAACGTGACCGACCCCAACCGGTCACGTTTCGTGTCTTTCTCCTCTCCCCCCACGGTACCCGCTCAAGCGGGGCTCTGTAATAGGCACCTGCGAGCGGACGGCCTCGGCGGCACACGGAGCCTCGCGTGAGCTCGTCTCCGAGAGTCGCCTCCTTTGTGAACTAACCGGGGATAAGTGATAAGTACAGTTTATACTCGACCTATGTGTTGTAATATCATCCCCTCCTCGGCCTCCCCGGTTTGCGTACAGTGCTTTCAAGACTGATTAAACTGTACTTGTACCCGTTTCCCGTTTCTATCAAGCACATTAACACGGAGGTCACTTAGCATTAGTGCGCCGGTCCGTTGGTGCGACAACCATTAAAAAGTACGAGATGATCACGAAGACCGCCGACAAAAACATAGTTACTCCTAATTTGTCAATAGGAATACTGTATCCCCAACCTCCTCCACCATAGCTGGGGGTAATGAGTACTACAATAGCAGCAGCTCCCGCATACCGAACTGCAAAAAAGCGCCATGAGCGATATGCTTCCTCACGTAGGAAATAAAGTGGGATGAATACGAGAATGACTGAGAGTAGTATAGGGATAAGTATTGCTGCAACTGGTTCCGCATCGAACAAAAAACCTACTGCGGGCGGACACTCCCAACGTTTGAATTCCCCTTGCGGTACAGTCACGCAACCCAGGTCTTCGAGTGGATTATCGAGAATAACAGCATAGGTAAGAATGATTAGCGCCAAGAATGTTGCAGCGATTGTGGTAGACAATCTTAGTTGTGTTCTATAATTTGTAAAACTCATACCGAATTATTAGCACTATTAATAAAACTCATTTAATCTGTTTTAGAATCTCCTCCACCATACTCCTAAGCACCACCACATCCTCAACAGTCAGCACCTTCCCTTTCTGATTCTCAGTCGTCCATAAGACAGTGTTGAGCAGCACCTTTGCAGCGACGATCTTCCCTATGGGGATTGTTCCTTTCTTTGGTGGTGTGAGCAGTTTTTCCGCAAGGTCAAAACGCAACAGAAGCCAGTCCTTGAGCCACTTCGGCATAGTTAAGGTCTTGATATATGCTTTAGCCATATCAATACGGTCAAAAACCGAGAACGAGGCATGAGCTGTCGAAAGGGTGAGGTCATTTGTACCGTCACCATCAAGATCAAGAAGGAGTAATGGCGGTGTTGCCTCAGTAAGATTGGTAATGACCATCACCCCCGTCGTGCTCGCAGTGACCGGTACATTGGCAAAGGTTACCTCTTTCTTGGTGACATCGCCTACCTGCTCCTTAACCTCAAGTGTGAAGGTGCCCTGATCGAGCCCTTTGAGCTTCACCGTATGTGGCTCGGTTCCGGGCATACCGAGGTACTTGCCTTCGCCGCACTGAAGATAGTAGCTGTTGGGAATCTGCTCGTCGTACAGCGTGAACTCTGGTGTTGAGCTTGCGGATATACCGGTGTGGTTACCGTTGGTGTCGTACATGAGACGTATTGGGCACAGACCATGTTTTTCATTCAGTGGCTACAAGCATGGTATCTACTGATATGACTCATTTATGCCTGCGTGCGTAGGCAACTAACACAAAGAACACAAAGCCGAAGAGGTACAGCGCCGAGAGGAACATGCTGAACCCGTCAGGTGGTGTGAGGCTGGGAACACCGAAGCCACCGCCATCCGCCACAAGTAACATGAACAGTAATAGACTGACAGGAATGTAGATGCGGGCGTACTTCCACCACATAGTATAGACGAACTCGGGGAGGAAGTAGAGGATGAGGAGGGAGAGGAAGAGGGCTGCAGAGGCGTAGAAGAGGGGTTCAAGCACCAGGTCGTTAAAATTGTGTGACAGTGGTAGACAGTACTTTCCCAGCAAATCTGATTCGTAAGGAGTGTCGATATATGAGCCAAGGCAACTGACTAACACCAACAGGAAGCTTGTTATGCTTGTGCCGAGAGATGATATCCAGAGAAACTTCGCTCTTTTTCTATAATTCCAGTTGAGAAGTGATGCGCTACTCCGAGAGAAAAAAGTGCGAAGTAGATAAAAATAGGCTCTAGACTAGCTTAGCTCATGCTAATCTAGGAATAATGTTGAAAAGAAAGA
>CAZHFF010000009.1:0-29274 GCA_964531785.1 uncultured Candidatus Saccharibacteria bacterium | reverse complement strand
ATGGACCCAGAATAGCCCTGTATATAGCGCCGTCTAGTCCTCGCGGTGGATAACTCAAGGTAGAGCAGGGGCAAGACCACCCTACCAATTCGCCAACAGCTCGATCAGGGCGTACGAGAGCCACATGAACAGGAGCAGGTAGCCCTCCTGTTTGGTGATATGGCGACCTGAACGCATGAACCCTAATAGCACGACCGCAGAGAACACCATGAACGCTCCGGTCACGTACACGATCTGGACCGGAAAATCGAACGGGTGCAGCACGGCAAGGAGGCCGATCACGATGGTCGCATCGGCGAGGACAGAACCGAGAAGATCCCCGATCGCGAGCCCATCGTCTTTGCGCTTCATCGCCTTGAGCGAGTAGAAGAGCTCCGGCATGGTCGTCCCCAGGCTCACGACCAACAGGCCGATCAGGATAGGGGTCACGCCGAGCGTCTCCGCAAGCACTGTTGCGGCGTGGACCGTGAAGTGCGAGCCGACCAAGAGGAGTGCTGTCGCTAAGACGAGGAACAAGAAGCTCGCGAGCCTTCCCTTCCTGCTCCTGCGTTCGCTCGGCCTGTCCGCAGCTCCGCTTCGGAGCACCAGGTAGTAGAACAGGCACCCGGCGAGTATCAGGAACACGCCGTCGATCCGCGAGTAGTGCCCGTCCGAACCGAGGAAGAGCGGTAGCGCGAGGAACACCGGATAGAGCCGCACATTATGGAGCACCTTGCTCTCGATCCGTATACCCCGACGGGACAGTATGATAAGGAGCGCGAATATGAGCGTCAGGTCGGCGATGTTGGAACCGAACAGCGTACCAAGGCCGAGCTCAGGGACACCGGCCTGCGCCGCATTGATCGAGATGAGCGTCTCGGGCATGATCGCGATCAGCGCAACGATGATGAAGCCGACCGTATGTTTAGGTAGGTTGTAGCTCCTGGCGAGCCGGCCCGAGTACGTGGTCGCTAACGTCGCCCCCTTCGCGACGACCAGAAGCGCGGCAATGAAAATGCTGATCTCGATAAGTAGGGTCATGGCGGTGTTGTGGGGAGCAAGCTACGGTTACCCGCGAACACTCTGTTTGCTTGCTTTACGTTGGAAGAAGAAGTACTTCATGAACTCGATGGTGGTCAGGTTCACGACACCGACCACGATCAGAAGGCCGACATCAAAGAGCGAGAGCGGGGTAAGTGACAGCAGCCGAGTAAGCGGGGGCACAAAGAACACGCCGAACAGGAGCGTGACGCTCGTTGCGAACGCCACGAGCAGATACCGGTTCGAGAAGGGGTCGATCCGAAAGAGCGGCACGTCGAACGATTTGAGGGAGAAGCTGAAGAATATCGCATCAAGCGAAAGCGCAACGAACATGATCGTGCGGATCTCCTCGATCGGTACCTCGCTCGCCAAAAGCCAGTAGTAGAGGCAGATAAGGAAGCTGCCGGTCACGAGCGCGACCAGTATGATGAGCCGGCGCACCTCCGGCACCAGGATGTTCTTGCTCTCGGACATACGCGGGTCGCGCTTCATCGCATTCGGGTCACTCTTTTCGAAGGCGAAAGAAAAGCTCATGAGCCCTTCCTCGACGATCTTTCCCCACAGTATCTGGGCCGGCAGAAGCGGGAGCGGAGCGCCGCCGATGAGCGCACCTGCAATGATGAATATTTCGCTGAACGACGTCGAGAGCAGGTACGCTATGATCTTCCTGAGGTTATCGATGATACGCCTCCCCTCCTCAATCGCCGCCACGATGATCGAGAAACTGTTCTCGATCAGGACCAGGTCGCTCGCTTCTTTTGCGACCTCGGTACCTGAGCCGACCGCAATACCTATCGATGCTGCCCGCAAAGCTGGCGCGTCGTTGATACCGTCACCGGTCATCGCGACCACTTCCCCACGCTGTTTGAGCACCCGGGCGATACGGAGCTTATGCGCAGGCACAGCGCGCGCAATCACTCGCACCGTGTGGAGCTTTGTGTAGAGTTCGTCATCCGTCCACGCATCGATCTCACTACCCCGCACCACGAGCTCCTCGCCCGGCTGTATGATGCCCACCTGTCGCGCTATATACTGTGCTGTTTCCGGCGTGTCTCCCGTGAGCATAATGACCAGAGCGCCCGCACCCTGCACCTCGCTGATAGCCGCGTGTACGTCGCTCCTGACCGGGTCTTCGAACGCAAGGAACCCTGCGAACACGAGTCCTTTCAACAGCTCATGCGCATCCGGACCGCTCTCCGGCAGTGTCGTAAAGGAAGCATCACGGTACGCGATCGCGATGAGCCGCTTTCCCTCACCCGTCTTCGCAAGGAGGAGCGCGCTCATGGCCTGCTTGTCCGCTTCGGTCGCCTTCACGCGCTTGCCTCCCTCACGCAGGTATACCGCACGTTCGAGCAGCATCTCCGGTATCCCGCTCACGATCAGGCGGTTGGTCTTTTTGTGGGGGTTCGCGTGGAGCGAGGCGCCAAAACCCCGCTCGGAGGTGAACTGCAGGTAGTCGAGCCGCGGATACTCGGCAAGTTCGGTCTCTTGGGCAACCCCGGCCTCGAGGCCGGAGAGCACGATCGCCTTCTCGATCGGACGTCCATGCACGGTGAGCTTGCGTGGCGCGTCCTCGCCCTCTTCAATGAATGCGTCCGATGCGAGCACTCCGAGTTCGAGCAAGAAACGATTGTCTCCAACTGGTGTCTCGTTTTGGGCCCGCAGACCTTCCAGGGTCAGCAGCCCCGCAAGTTTCATACGCGATTCGGTCAAGGTGCCGGTCTTATCGGTCAAGATTACCGTGGTGGCCCCGAGCGTTTCTGCGGCAAGGAGGCTTCGCACCAGGCCGCCACGCTTCAGTATCGTTTCCATACCGATAGCAAGGACCACCGTGACCGCAGCCGGCAGCCCGGAGGGCAGCGTCGCGACAGCGACCGCGATACCGATCAAGAGCATCGTCCCGAGCGATTCGCCGCGCACGATCCCGAGCACAAAGATACACACGAGCGCTGTGGCAATGACATAAGTCAGGAACCGAGCGATCTGCCGGATATTGCTCTGGAGCGGTGTCACCTGCTCTTCGATCGTGCCGAGCGAGAGGGCTATTTCGCCGAGTTCGGTCTTGCCTCCGGTCGCAACGACCACGCCGCGCCCATAGCCCGCCTCAACGAGCGTACCCATCCACGCCATTGAGGTACGCTCGGCGAGCGTCGTGTCCCTTGGGACCGTCGCGGGTGACTTCGCGACCGCCAGCCATTCCCCGGTCAAAGACGCCTCGTTCACCCGCAGGTCCTTCTCTTCGAACAGCCGCACGTCGGCCGGCACGAAGTACCCGCCCTCAAGGAGCACGATATCGCCGGGCACCAGGTCGTCCGAACGCACCCGTTCGCGCTTCCCTTCACGCATGACGAGCGCGAAACGCTCCTGGGTCGTGTTGAGCTTTTCGAACGCGCGCGACGCGCGCTCTTCCTGGAACGCACCCATCACCACGTTGATCGTGAGCGCTATGAACATCACGATCGAGTCAACGTACTCGCCAAGGCCGAGCGTTACGAAAGCCGCGATGAGCAGAATGAAAACGAGCGGGCTTTTGAACTGCACGAGGAGCGTGCCCACGACGCCAAAGTCACGTTCGCGCGTGAGGGTGTTGCCGCCATAGAGCTCGCGTCGGCGGAGCACTTCCTCGTGGGAAAGACCACGCACCGGGTCGACCGCGAGCGCACGACGGGTCTCCTCGAGCGAGAACGCCCACCACGCCTTCTTCGAAGGGTTCATAGCTCAAGTATACCTGGAGTGCATCTTGCTCAAAGCGAAGTAGTCAACAGAGCGACTGCACATCGAATCGGTGTCATTGCCGTGACTTGCCCACACCACTACGCTGTGGTTATGTAAGGCTAGAGGCACAACCAATCAAAGGAGGCATCATGCCCAACAAACTCGTGGCGATACTCGGCCACTGCGGCGGCCCGATCATCTGGGAGTACAACGACCTTTTAGCGACACAAGGCCGCCCTGCATACCGCTTTATGTTCGGCAAGGACATGCTGCCCCTGCTCGAGAACTACACGGCCGCGGTCACCCTGATCAGAGACACGCCCGAGGGCGAAAAGCAGGTCGAGTTCTTGCACAGGAAACAACGGTACTGTACAGGTGAACCCCTGCCTACGAACGTCCACTTCGACGAGGTGCATGACGTGCTCATGCACCATCTCACCGCACGTTACACCGCGCGAAGCCGTGAACGCTGCGGCTGGCAGGGTACACAGACGACCGAGCTCCGACCTCACGAGCTCCACGATATCGTGCGGACCATGATCATTCACTACCCGCACCGCCACTGTAACGCCGAGCTGCTCGTGGTCCAGGGATTCGAGATGCTCAAGATCATCGACAAGCTGCCCCTTGCCCCAATGGACCGCCAACAACTGCGTGCGCTCGTCGTCGTGACCTGGGTGAACCGAGCGGTGGGACTCTGCTCCCGCCACGCAACCGCACAGTTCATCGAACACAGCGGGGGTCTCCAGCCGTTCGAGCTTGAGTACGTCCAACCACATCTGGTACAGCTCCAGCTGGTGACCGCCGTCCAAGAGGCCCTGGGCGCAAGTCTTCGGTTGGAGCTTTGGGTCGGGGCGCTCAATGATACGCTCGCCTCGATGGGTCTCGAGGCACCCTTCCGCACTGGCAAATTATGCTAGGCGATGAACGCACCACACACCTGTGGTGCGGCTTTCGTTCGCACTTACCGTTGCGCGCGACGCGCCTGCTCTAAAGCGGACATGAGCGCACTCGGTTCGTCAGTGCCGATGTGGTACCGCTTCTTGTTCTGCATCACAAGCTCGACCGCGTCAGCGCCAGATACCATGAAGATCCGAGCGCACAGCCCGAGCCTGACAAAGCTGCCCCACCGCGAGCGCCAAGGACATTGCACCTGGCGCATCTCCACGACATCGATGAGCCGGAAACGCTTTCTAAATACGCCGTACCCTAAAATGATGCGCACGTGCTCCTGTTCGACCGTGACCCGGAGCACCGAGCACAGCGCAACAAGCAGAAGCCCGGAACACAGCGCGACCATGAACGGGAACGGGACCACCTGGTGCACCCAGAAGAGACGAGAGCTCCACGCCAGCACGAGTGCGAGCAGGAGCGACACACAGAGCGTCAGGTAGCCGACCTGGGTATGATCGTACGCTGGCATACCCCTATCGTAGGTGTATCCACGATAAAAGACCAGCGTCTGTCTTTTGTGGGCGTGGCTCATGGCAACCGCCTTGTTGCGACGCAAACGAGGACGCGGCGAACCGCGTCCTCATGTTCTGTCGTGACCCTAGCCAGGTCAACGTTCGAGTGGGTGCGGACAGTTGATCAGCCGACGCCGCTCGCCGCCACACTGCTCGCACGTCCCAACCCCATCGTCGATCCGCGCGACCAACTGGTTCGTGCAGTCCAAGTCCTTATTCTTCCTTGTGCACTCCACGCAAAGACCCCGGTATTCGTCCATCTCGCCCTCCGTATCCTCACAGCCCGGTGCTGTGTACTTATGCTATATACCCCTTGTTGCGCGAATGCAAGTGCGTGCCCCTCCCGCACATAGTTATGCCTGCCTCGCACAGAACGAACCGCCGGCAGTAGCACTGACAGCGGTTCAAGGCTCCCTCATCGCCTCGTTTCAACAAAACAGAGATCGAGGTAGATGTAGAGGTAAAGCCACCAGAGGAAAACAAGAACGATCACGAGCCCGAGCGCCTCGACCACGCTCCAGGCGTGACGGACCACCAACGTGACCGTCACCACATAACCAAGCAGGTAGAGCAGCAAAAGGTACATCTGACGCTCCGTAGGCTGGTACTTTTATATTATACTAATTATATAAGCTTTTGTCAATTTCTTCGTACACTACGCTGCAGCGGATACGGCGCTGTCACCTGCATGCTCCGATACGTGCTGCAACTCCTGTTTCTGGAGCGCAAAGTAGATCTCGATCAAAGCCAGACACACGCTCATCGCGAGCGGTCCTAAGAAGAAGCCGAGGGGACCAAAAAACGATAGTCCACCAAGCACTGCGAGGAACACAGCGAGCGGATGCAGGTGCATGCCTCGACCAATGAGCCGAGGGCCAAGAATGTTGTCGACCATACCGACCGCCGCGACTCCCCAAAGCAAGAGGCCGATGCCCCCGAACGTGTTGCCGCTGAGGAACAGGAATATGATCGCAGGCGTGAGCACCAGTGCAGTTCCTACGCCCGGTATGAGCGCAGCAAGCGCGGTCACTGCTCCCCAGAGCACGGGATTAGGCACGCCGAAGAGCGCAAAACCTACACCGGTGAGCATGCCCTGGATCGCTCCGATCGTGAGATTACCCTTCACGGTCGCGTTGACCGCGCTCCCGAGCCGAGCGAGTATCATCTCGTCATCCGCATCAGCAAGCGGACTCAGGGTCACCACGTAATCCATGAGCCGTCGTCCGTCTCGAAGGAAGAAGTAGAAGGCCATAAGGAACACGAACGTGTTCATGAGCATCCGCGCAACACTGGAAAAGATCGCACCGAGATTTTCCACTACCGCTCCGAGTGCCTGCTGGGTATATCGGGCAACATCGATCTCAACGTCTGCAGGAAACAACGCAAATGATCGTACCTGCTCGAGCGCGCGTTCACCAACCATGAACCAGGCGTGTTCCCCTCCCTCGGTGAGCATCACGTAGACGTCGGTCGCTTCGCGGAGAATGAGCGTACTGAGGAGCGCTATCGGCACAAGCACAACAATGAGCGCAGCGAGCGTCGTAAGGGCAGCTGCCAGACCCGTGCGATGGCGTGAGCGTGCTAGGAACTTTCGGTACAGCGGATAGAATAGGAACGCGAACACGGCCGCAAGGACCAGTGGCGCGAGGAATGGCCGCACCACGAAGTAGAGGAGCACGAACGACGCCCCGAGACAGAGAAGCAGGAAGTATTGCGCATAGAGGTCACGGTTCATGGCACGAAGCAGGTAGTACCTGTATACCACAGCACAGCAGGGTCTGAAAGAAGCACGCGGGGAGTTCCGGGCACCCTAAACATTGACATTTTGTGTGATTGTGGTATCATGTTGGTCTAGATGAAGGAGTATATGGCCATGGCATACGATGATCTGTTCATCGACACGTGCGCGTATGAGGTCGCGGACGGCCTCTACGAATGGTCCAACCGAACCATGTGGTTCGGCCGCCTTAACCAGAACTTTATAATTACCCAGCAGTGGCTCGAGCGCGGGATGCTCGCCGCTGCCAAAAAATATCGGGCGGAACACCCGAACTGATCGTTGTCCCCTGCGGCCTTCCTGTGAAGGCCGCACTTGCTTATGTACGAGGCCGCTGCTGGAGCAGGTTTATCTCCTCCAGCACGTGGAGTATAGTGGTAGCTACCGTTCTATTGCTGCGCCATGAAGTACGCGATCACTTCCGTCTATGCCAATCCCCTCCACCCGGGCCACATCGAGTGTTTCGAGCTGTCGAGAACTCTGGCCGACCAGCTAATCGTCATCGTTAACAACGACGCTCAAGCAAAGCTCAAACGCGGTACTGAAAGTTTTCAGGACGAACGATTCCGTATGCGGCTCGTCGAGTCGCTCCGCGCGGTCGACAAGGTCGTGCTCTCTAGAGACACCGACGCATCGGTCAGAGAGACGCTCGAGACACTGATCCTCGATCTTAGGAAAGCTGATCCGGAGTGCGAGATCATCTTCACGAAAGGGGGTGACCGGTTCGCCCATGAGATACCCGAACGCACGGTGCTCGAGCGATATGGCGTACGGATCGTGGACGGCCTCGGCAAAAAGACGCACAGCAGCTCGAACTATGTGCGACGTATCGCAAACGAACACGACGCGGAAAAGCTTGCTGCGACACTGGACACACTTCCCCTTGAGGTACAAGAGCGTGAGTACATCGAGGTCGGCGTACGGCCCTGGGGCGTCTACTACGTTATGGAGGACCAGCCGATGTACAAGGTAAAAAAGATCATCGTCACTCCGGGCCACCGGCTCAGCCTCCAGCGCCACGAGCATCGGAGCGAGCACTGGGTGGTCGTCGCAGGCGAAGCAACGGTCGAGATACGAGCAGCAGATGAGCCTTCGCATGTCGGCCACCGGGTCCTTGCTCTGAACGAGAGCTGCCATGTGCCCCAGGGGCACGTGCACCGGCTCGCGAACAGGGGCGACTCGCCGCTCGTCATCGTGGAGGTACAGACCGGCAGCTATACCGGTGAAGACGATATCGAGCGGTATGAGGACGACTACGCGCGCACAGGAGCCTGAGCACCGCTATCCGATGTACTCCCTTCCCTTCATGTACGGGCGCAGCACTTCGGGAATACGGATACGGCCGTCTTCCGTTTGGTAGTTCTCAACGATAGCGATGAGTATGCGGCCCATGGCGAACGCGGTCGCGTCGTTCGTGTGGAGAAGTCTCCGCTTGCCGTCTGCTGTCTTGTAGAAGCTCCGCACCCCGCGCGTCTGGAAGTCGGTCATGTAATCGCTCGTGTGCGTTTCGCGAAAGCGATCCTGCCCGGGAAGCCAGCACTCGATGTCATACTGATCGTAGTCGGGCTTGCCGGTATCCCCAGTGCACACGTGCACCACGCGGTAGTGGAGACCGAGCGCACGAACAAGGTGCTCCTGTATCGCCACCATAAAGAGCTGCTCCTCGACCCCCGTTTCGGCGTTCGTAAAGCTCTCCATCTCGATCTTGTCGAAGTGCTTGTTGCGGAATATGCCGCCCATGTCCTTGCCGTACGTCCCCGCTTCCTGGCGGAACGCGGTGGAGTACCCAAGGTAGCGTATTGGTAGATCTGCCTCGGCAAGTGTCTCGTCCATGTAGTATGGCGCCATGGTGTGCTCCGCGCTCGCGACCAAGTTCTTGTCGATACCCTCGAGCTTGAACGTCTGATCGCCGAACACTCGGTGGATGCTCGCCTGTACGCTGCTCCGGATAATGACCGGTGGGAGCATGGGGACGAACGGCTTCGTGCTGACGGACAGCTTCGCTTCCTTAATGATGCCCTCGATCACCACAGGGTTGGTGAGCTCTTGAAACGTGAACATGAGCAGTGCGAACTGCATCAAGACAAGGTCGCCCTTGAGGTAGTAAAAGCGGCTGCCGCTTACCTTGGCCGCTCGTTCGATATCGAACAGGTCGAGTGCACCGAGGAGCGCCGCGTGGTCCTTAGGCGCAAAGTCGAACACTGGCTTCTCACCGACCGTCCGCACCACGACGTTCTCACTGTCATCGGCGCCTTCGGGCATAGTGGGCGAGGGCGGGTTCGGAATACCCATGATGAGCGCCTCCCACTCGGCAAGAACCGGGCGCAGCTTTTCTTCGAGCTCGCGTATCGTCTCCTTCATGCCACCCACCTGTTTGAGGAGCTCTGCCCGCTCGGCTTCACCTGCTTGGCCGATGGCCTTGCTCATCCGGTTCTGCTCGGCACGGGCTTCATCAAGCTCCACAATGTGCGCACGGCGGGTATCATCAAGCGCAAGGAAATGATCGAAATCGAAATCGACCCGCTTCTTACGTGCACCTTCTTTGACAAGATCGAGGTTGTCTCGTATGAAATTTATGTCCAGCATAGCACTGTTGTACCATACCTTTCGCCTGTTGGTAAGCACGGGCCCTGCGTCAAAAATAGGCGTGTGCAAGGAAAAACCGCCCCGTGCCGATAGAGGCAACGGAGCGGATGGTATCACGACGACTCACACGCGAGTCGCTGTGCTGCGTTCGTCAGCAGCTCACGCGTTTCTTCGATACCGATGCACGCATCGGTGACCGATCGACCAAAGGTGAGGGTTGTCCTGTCCCTGGGGATGGGTTGTTTGCCGGCGACCAGATCGCTCTCGAGCATGAAGCCGACGATTCCTGTATTGCCCGCAAGACGTTGTCCGAGCACGTTCGTAAGGACGCTCGCCTGCTTGGTGTGGTCCTTGCCCGAATTGCCGTGCGAACAGTCGGCCACGACCGCACTGCGGAGCGAACGGTCGCTAAGCTGCGTCTGTACCTCAAGAACGGAGCTTGGGTCACAGTTGGGACCGTCCTCGGTGCCGCGGAGCACCACGTGCGCATACGGATTCCCGGTCGACTGGTAGAACGCGGTCCTCCCTTCGACATCCATACCCCAGAACCGGTGTGGCTGACCGACCGCATCTACCGCATCGACGACCGTTCGCATGCCACCATGTATGGCGTTCTTCAACCCTACCGGCATCGAAAGCCCGCTCGCCAGTTCGCGATGGAGCGGTGACTCGATGGTGCGTGCGCCGATACACGCCCATGCAACGAGCTCATCGATGAATTGGATCATGTACGGGTCGAGTACTTCGGTCGCGATCGACAGACCCCTGCACGCGACCTCGAGCGCCGTAGCACGCACCAGACACGCACCTTTGTTCACATCCCCACCGTTCTCGGTAAGGTCCGGATCGTAGAACATTCCCTTCCATCCAACGACCGTGCGCGGTTTAGCAAAGTAGAGCCGCATCACGACCAGAAGGCGTTCGCATACCGCCGCTGCGATAGGTTTGAGCTCGTCCGCGTACGCAAGCGCGCCTTCGACGTCGTGTATCGAACACGGTCCAACGATAGCAAGCATCCGTCGGTCGCTTCCGTCCAGGATGCGTTCGATGCTGCTTCGCGCCTCGCACACCGCACGCGTCAGTGCCTGGGGTGCAGGGTATTTTTGGGCAACGGCGCTCGGGGGTTCGAGTACCATAACGGACTCCTGGGCGATATTCCGGTCACGCATCGACATGACATACCTCATGTGAAAGAACGATCTCGTCGGCACCATGCCGAAACGAAACGAGCCCCTCAAGGGCTCGTTCTCAGCATTGTTGGTGGGTGAAGCGCTTGCCTACAATGACGAATACGAACCCTCGAGCGAGGGGGTAAAGTAGGTAAAGGCGAAATATGCGCTCCGCGTCATGCGATCCATAGTAGCGGACGGCGTTACTCTGTCAAGGAGCTCAGAGACGCGCTCAGTGTTGAATAGAACTCCGGCAGTTCATACATCGTATTGTGCCGCGCGTTCGGGACGATATGGAACTGCTTTTCACTCGAGGGTATGCGTTCGTAGAGCTCCCTTCCGAGTTCGGGCGGCACGATCTCGTCATGCTCGGCCACGATGATCGACACGGGACCTCGATACTCGGCGAGCCACAGATCCGGCGTGAAGTTGTGGCGCAGCAGCAAACGCACCGGATATACCGGCAGGTGTGCCCTTGCGACCGACGCAAGTTCCGTGTATGCGGCCATGAGGACGAGTCCGGACACGGGTGCGGCGCGTGCGTGATACGCGGCCGGTCCAGTGCCTACGCTCTCTCCCACGACCATGACCTCACGGTACCCGCGCACTTCAAGGAAGCGTATCGTGTCGGCCACGTTCGCAAGGATCGCCCTCATGCCGGGGTCGCGCCCGGTCTCCGCATAGCCCGTATACTCGACAAAAAGCGTCGAGTAACTATCACCAGCGAAGGTCGGTTCCATGAACGAACGGTCGCACGCACGGCCCGCGTTGCCGTGGTATAAGACGACGATCCGCTCCGGCGAACGCGCCGTTAGGTATGCGCGCGTCGTACCATAGGTAACCCGCTCTGCTCCCTCAAGTTCATCACACTGCAGAAAGTCGGTATGGTCCGGCATGAAGAGGTAGTGTTTCTGGAACATGAAGAGCACCGCACCCAGGCCAACGTACACCAACACGGTCATGATGAGCACACGACGTACGAGAGAGCGTACGTTCGGAATGCGTCGTTGGATATCGTCAAACAAGCGCATGGCGATCGGCACAATAGCAGCGGACCGCTTGATTTTACCGCGGTAATCGCTACAGCGCGACCCTGATCGCTACCCGTTCACGATAGCGCCGCCGTTCGGGTGTAGCACCTGACCGGTCATGTAGGAAGCGTCGGCCGAGGCAAGGAAAACGTAGGATGGTGCAACCTCGTCCGGTTGCCCTGCCCTGCCGAGCGGCTCCTTCTCACCAAAGCCCTCGACATGCGCTGCGGGAAAGGTGCTCGGTATGAGCGGAGTCCAGATCGGCCCAGGTGCAACGGCATTCACCCTGATGCCATTATGTGCAAGTGAAAGCGCGAGCGAGCGCGTGAACGCGACGATCGCACCTTTCGTTGCTGCATAGTCGATGAGGTGCGCACTGCCCCGGTACGCGGTGACCGAGGTCGTATTGATGATCGAAGCACCCCGCGTGAGATGTGGCAGCGCCGCCTGGGTGAGATAAAATTGCGCAAAGAGATTGGTGCGAAAGGTGCGTAGAAGCTGCTCAGGGGTGATAGCGCTCAGTGTCTCCTGCGGGTGCTGCTCTGCGGCGTTGTTCACCAGCACATTGAGCTGTCCGAAGGTGTCGATCACGCGCATCACGTATTCCTTACAAGTGTCCGGCTCGCCGATGTCTCCGGGCAAGAGTAGCGCGCGCCGCCCGGCCTGCTCGATCAGGTGTGCGGTATCGCGCGCATCACGTTCCTCATTGAGGTACGAGATCGCGACATCCGCGCCTTCTTTTGCGAATGCAATAGCCGTTGCACGACCAATGCCGCTGTCTCCACCGGTTACGAGCGCGACCTTCCCAGCGAGCTTGCCGCTCCCCTGGTAGTGTTCCATCGTATCCTGCGGACGCGGCCGCATCGGCGCTGTCAGACCGGGTTGCGTGCCTTGCTCCTGGGGCGGAATGTCAAGAGTACCCCGTACGAGTGGAGGATCTTGCTTTCGTGCTACGTCCGGCATACGCGTCATTACCTACAGCGTACCGCGAGACCGTGCAAGAATACATGAAGGATGATCGGCCCTATGCGCGCTTGCTTCGAGAAAACCACTTCTGTGCACTCGGCCGCCGGTGCGGGCACCCGGGGAAGCAGCATGGACGCCGCTTGCCCTCGCGAAGCTCTGTAGAGAGACGCATGAGGTGTGCGGCTCGAGTTTCCTGTTTCTTGACGATGGTGACCCAACATATCCACTCGTTTCGAGCAAGCGGAGTCAAACGCTCCCAAGCGGCACGCACCTCAGGGTCGGCATCTAGCACCGACCTGAGGTCGTTCGGGACCTGGTGCAGAGGTCCAGTCTTCTGTTCCCGCTTCTCCATGCATCCAGTATAGGGCCACCGCAGACGCAAGCAAGCGCGGCCTTCTCCTGCACGCTCCTGCTATACTGGTCCGTATGGACCGAGCTGTGAAAGCTGCACTCAGCCATCGCTACCTCACCACCGCTATCTGTGCTGCGCTTATCCTCCTTGCAGGATACGCTGGCCTCCGCACGATAGCGGCACGCGGTACAGCCATGTATGACACGACGGCGTCCGACGTGGTTTACGACCGAGCCGGACGCGTAATACGAATAGCCCAAAACGAGCATGGGCAGATCTGTATGTTCGCGAGCTCGTACCCACCACGTGTGCGAGACCTCGTACTCGCCAAAGAAGACGAGTGGTTCTACTTCCACCCCGGCGTACATCCCTATCGCAGTGTTGTTGCCGCACTCAGTCGAGCGCGCGGCGTACCGAGCGGAGGCGCGAGCACCATAACCCAGCAGCTCGCGAAGACCCTGCTCGACACGGCCGGCAAGCGGACGTTTACCAACAAGACACGTGAGCTCATGCTTGCGTTCGCACTCGAGCTCACGTATTCAAAGGACGAGCTGCTCACCATGTACCTCAATACCGTACCGCTGGGGGGAAATTTGCAGGGCTTCCCTGCCGCATCCCGCGCGTATTTCGACAAGCAGGTTGCCGAGCTTAACGAAAACGAGACGCTCCAACTTATTGCCGCGCTTTCCGATCCGAACAACGCACGCCCGCTCTCCGAGACGAACCTAGCCCGTGCGGTCGTTCTCGCTGGAACGCTCTCCTTGCCCTCACCGCTCCGTATTGCTCGGGAAAAAGACTCGTACAGCGCCGCATGGCTCGAGCTGACTTATGTGCTCAAGGGGTGTGGGGAGTGTACCTCGACGCTCGATGTCGATCTCAACGAACGGGTACGTGCGCTGCTTAGAAGACATGTCGAGCGCGGCCAAGCGAGCGACGCGACCCATGGCGCGATCGCCATCGTCGACGTACGACAAGGCGAGCTCCTTGCTCTGGTCGGCTCACCCGATCCTTCAAGCGACGCGTCGGGAATGCGCATCAACATGGCGCTCCAGACGAGACCGATCGGAAGTACCGTTAAGCCGTTCCTGTACCTGCTTGGCTTCCAGGCAGGGTTACGTCCCTACACGATCGCTCACGACCGTGAGTACCGCTACGAGATCGAGACGGGATTTCCGCTCTACCCTAAGAACTACGACGGCGCCTATCGAGGCGAAGTCACGCTCGAAGAGGCGCTTGCCAACAGCTTGAACGTGCCGTCGGTCGAGGTACTGCGCTTCACGACGCTCCCGGTCGCGTATGGCTACTTCGAGCAAACCCTCCACCTCGTACCACCGCAGCCTTTCGAGCGCTATGCGTACGGCATCGCGCTCGGGGGACTTGAGCTCGACCTCCTCTCGCTCACACACGCGTACACCGCGCTTGCACGGGGAGGGTCGCTCCACCGCCTCACGACGGGATACACGAGCAAGGGTGAACCGTTCTATTTTGCCCCGCCCCACTCGACGCTCAAGGAATCTACCACAATAGCCGAACCAAAGTACGTCGCACTCGTTAACGCGATACTGACGGACCGAACAGCCGGCGTAGAGCAGTTCGGCCAGAGCGGCAGCCTGTACCTTTCGCGCCCGGGCTATGCGGTGAAGACCGGCACGTCGCGCGACTACCATGACAGCTGGACGATCGGCTACACCGGTGATTATGCGGTCGGTGTCTGGCTGGGCAATGCGGAGAACAAGCCGATGCGCGGCGTTACGGGCGCGACGGGCGCGGGCAGTCTCTGGAGAGATGTGATGGAGCTCATGTACACGACACCCTACCATCGCGGCACTCCGCTTCACCTCGGGCCAGTCGTCAAGGTCCTCAACGAACGCGGTTACTCATACGGGTTGGCGAATGATGATGTTCCGTACGCACGGACGCTCCTTGGTGTGACCGGTCTCATCGAGACGCCACACGAGGGCGACACGTTCCTCTACACGCACAACATGCGCATACCGCTCCGTGCGAGTGGACACGTCCGCTGGTTCGCAAACGGTGTCCCGCTCAAAAACGGCGACGCGTGGTACCCGACAGCACCTGGCAGGTACACACTAGAAGCACGCTCCGACACCGAGGAAGCTTCGATCGAAGTGGTGATCGTTTCCGAACCGGTCAACGTTCCTTGATCGTGAACGTACCTCCTGACGTGCGTCCGAACACCTCGGGCGTGTACATTTCCTGTACCGTAGCGGGAAGATGACGATACGTACCCGGCACGAGCGCACGGAGCGTATAGGTGTACATGTACCTTCCGGCAGGCACCTCTTCCGCAAATACGAACACGCGGTCGTCATGCATCTCTTCATAGCTCACCGGCCAACGCAGCGGACCCGGGGTCGGTTCGAAACGGTACGGCTGTGCGGCTTCTACGAGCCGAACCCCATCATCATTAAACACGAGGTCTGCAGAGGACTCCGTACTGAGCGCGAAGTTCACGATCTCGAACCCGGCGGGTACATAGCTCTCGATACTTACCGCACGCGCGTTCCTTGGTACGGTGATGTCCAGCGTGCCCGTTACGATCGAACCGACTTTTGCTTCACTGATCGGCTGATCGGTCCCGTGGAGCGCAAGCGTCCTCTGCACCGTAAAACCTTCATCACGTGGCGGCACCATATCCGGAGGAAGTGCATAGCGCAGCTGCATATCGTAGTACATGGTGCCGTCACCCTCGCTCCTTGTGAGCGAGACCTGGTGCAGGTGCTCCCGGGTGAACGACCCTATCGGGAAGGTGTACGTTAGACTGTCGAGCACTGTCGTCGGTGTTACTCGGTGCGTGGCTATGGACGCGTCGTCCAAAAGGAGCGTGAGCAGGTGATCGGCCTGATGCTCCTTGCGGACCTCTGTGATCCGGAGCACAGCGTCGAGCACCTCGAAGGTCGCGTTCGTGGAGCCCCAACCTCCGCCCGCCTGTTTGCTCGCCAGGATCCACCGCAGTATGTTGTCGAGCGTCGGGTGCGTGCCGCCACGGAGCGCAATGGTATGCAACAGGAGCGCGGTGTTCTTTGCGTCGCTCTCGAACCAGGACCGTCGGCCGTTGGGCGCGCTTTTTACGAACGCGCCGCGCGCGTCGATGGTCAGACGGTTGTTGAGCGCAGCAAAGAACTGGTCCTTGATCGCACGGTCATACGGACCCTGTTCGGTCGCTACCGCAAGATAGCCGAGCGCAGTGCTCGACAGCTGCTCGAGCTCGCGCGGCGACATCGCGATCACCCGAACCCGTGGCGCAAGCTCGGCACGTTTCGTGGCCGACACGTAGGGTGAAGCAAGCGCCATCGCTATCCGTGCGACCAGCTCGCGATCACCGTCATAGCGCGCTTGGCTTGCGAGTTCCGCAAGAAGGTACGAGGTGGCGCGATCGAATACTGCATCCGCGACCGGGTACCCAGCGTCCCGGAGCACGGTGAGCACGCGAAGCACCTCGACGGTAAGGTGCGGGCTGGGATACCCGGCACCCGGGTAGAACGAGAAACCGCCAGCTGGGTGCTGCCGTCCGAGAAGGTCAACGAGCCCCGCCTGCACTGCCTCGTCAAGGCTGTAGCTCGTCCCCTCAAACACCATGGTTTGGACCTTCGTGCGTGCATCATCGCCGTAGATCTTACCGATGCGGCGCACCGTCGCGAGCGACGCCAGCCGGCTCGCGATCTGCTCGCTGCAGCCGTACGGATAGCCCACGAGGTCGCGAATGCCGTCCGTTATCGAAGCAACCAGCGTTGGGCGCGCCTGTACGATGAGCTCGCCTTCATCCGGCAGCGCGTACTCGGGGATGTAGACGGACTCGAACACGCGCGCGAGGCCGGACATACCGGCCGTCGCAGTCACTTCATACATAACATCTGCAAGCACCGGTATACGCTGCTCGACCACGTCCTCATGATTGGGGTGGGTCGCACGGAACGTGACCGTATGTATCCCGCTTTTCTGTGCGCGGGGCGCTTCCGCTTTGAAGTAGACGACCGACTGCTTTCCTGCCCGCACCGTCACCCGCTTGTCTCCGGTATCATGTAGCGTAAGGGTGTCGGAACTCACTGCGGTCGCAAGCGTGAGATCGCGGTCCGTGTTGTTCACCACCTGGAGCCCAAGCCAGAGCACGTCGCCGGGCACCACGAACCGTGGGCGTATGGGCACGGCCATGAGCCGCTTGTTGCTCAGGAACTCAAGGTAATGGACGCCGACCTTGGTATCAGCGGTGACGCCGAGCGACTCGACCTGCCAGGTGGTCAGGTTGTCAGGCAGCGTGAACCGGATGCGTGCTTCGCCGTGCTCGTCGGTCACGACCTGCGCCTGCCAGTGAGCGGTGTCCTTGAAATCGCCTCGCTTGCGTCGCTCGAGGTCCTCACCACCGCCGCCGCCCTTCGTGCCGGTAGGGACGTCCTGCTCGGTGAGCATGTTCTTGGCGCTATGCGCGGTGCTCACCGCAAGCGGCAGGCCGCCATAGAAGAACGCCGCCGGGTTCTTCTTTGGATTACCCTTGAGCGCAAGAACCGACAGGTCGACCACCGCGACAGACACATCGGCCTGTACCGGTTGCCCGGCATGGTCCTTCGTACGGATCACGAGCTCGACCTCTTCTCCGGGCACGTACGCGCTCTTGCTCGGCGTGACCTCGATACGAAGGCCGTGCGCCGTCGTGTCTGACACGAGTTCACGGGTGCCGAACTTTACCTCGAAGTTCTTGCCCAGGAGCAGCACGGACGCGTAGACCGACGGCGCATAGGCGGAGTGGATCGGGATCTTTTGTGACAGAAACGAACCGTTCACCTTGGTGCTCCAGTACTGGTAGACATCTCCCCGCTCGATCGTGATGAGAGCGCGCGCTTCGGCAAAGGGTGATTCCGCGAGCAGTGTGGCTTCCTCACCCGTCTTATAGGAGGCCTTGTCCAGGGTGACCGACAACGTCTCATTGTTCATCGGACGCACCGCCACCTGCCCCTCCCCATAGACGTACAGCCGTGTCGTCGCCTGGACGCGGTTGTCGTGCCGGTCAGTGCTCTGTACGGCAAGCTCATAGGTGCCCGGTTCGGCGAACCGAAACGTGCTTGCCGCATTGCCCGCACGGTCGGTGCTTAGGTTCCGCTCTTCAACGACCATACGCTTCTCTTCCGAATGCCAGTAGTAGCCGCCGTCAACCTCGCGCCGCTTGTACGATTCCCACTCGACACGAGCGGCTGTGAGCGTGATCCCGCGCACGCTGATCGGGCTACCGTCCGTGTCGACGCTCTTCACCCGCACCGACACATCCTCGTTCTTACCTGCCATGTAGGTTTCGGTCCGAACCCCTAGGTAATGATCGCCTCGGTGCACGATCACGGTCTGCTGTCCGGAAACCTGTTTGCCGGTCTCGTCCTGAACGCGAGCGATCACGGTAAAGAGCTTGCTCCCGGTCTTGTTGGGATCGTCGAAGTACTTTGCGAAGGTGAGCGGCACCTTTATCGTTGCTTTGCCCCGTTCATCGAGCTGTGTCGTGCCGCGCGTGATGAACGAGTCTCCATATCCGCACCAGTAGCAGGAGTACCACCCGCTACCAAAGCTAAAGTATTCGTCCGTGTAGCGGTCGAAGTGGTAGTCTTGTGCGAGCACCGTGTATTCGACAGCGCCGTTCGCGACCGGCATATCGAAATAGTACTGCCCGCTCACGGACAGCTCCGCGGTTTCTCCTGCCACATACTCCTGCTCTTTTGGAGTGACCTCGACCCTAAACGGGGCTCCAACGTACTCCTCGACATCGAACCAGCCGCCGCCTTCGAACGCACGTATGTAGTAGGTGCCGAGCGGAGCATCCTTGGGAAGGGTGAGCGACAGATCGAACGTACCATAGATCGAGACCGGGACGGTCTGTTTTGCTATCACATCGCCACGGCTGTTCGTGACCTCGACCGCTGCCCGATATGCCTCGGGGACCGTCCAGTTGTGATCATACCCGACCCGGTCGACACCCTTCACGTGCACGACATCGCCCGGACGGTAGATCGGTCGGTCCGTATAGAGGTAGGTCGCTGTCTCGGCACCAACACCACCCGCATGGAGCAGGGTGTCAGTGCCCGCTGACACGACCGCGCTCTCGTTCCCCAGCGTAACCACGGCACCGCGGGCATTCTCGCGAGCGGGGATCCGAGCGACTCCCGCGCCATCAGTTCGTGCGGTGCCGCTTTGCACAAGCGCGCGTGTCCGTTCGAACTGCGCAGTCCCCGCATAGGCAGCGACCGTCGCGCCCTCGACAGGTTCGAGCGTCTCGGCGTCGACCACCCAGTAGAGATTGCTTGCAGACACTACCCCTTGACGCGTAGTGCTCTCGACCTCTCCGTACCGGTACCAATCGATGCGCTTCTCGCCGACGGCGAGGTTCGTGACGCTCATGAGGGTGTGCTCGTACTGCTGCACACCTTTTTCGTTGCGGTACGTCGGATGTGTGAACGTGATGAGGTAGTGTCCACGCGTGTCCGTGAAGTGGTCTTTCATGTCAAAGTAGAAGTAGTTGTTCACCCAGAACGTGTCCGGAAGGTCGATGGTGGTGGTCCGAACCTCTTTGCAGAGCGAGGCGGGTGGCAAACCGTTGTCGAGCGATCCTTTCTCGAGGATGCGCAGGAGATCGACGCCGCTCACCTTGCACATATGCACAATGACCGCGGGCAGGTTCTCGGTGGCGTAGGTCAGCCGGGTCTTTCCCGGCACGGTCACGTTGTACCACTTCTGGAGCGTGTGGAAACGGGTGTACTTGCTCCGCACGGCCTCGGTCCTTACCACCAAACTGCGCGCGGCCGTTCGTCCGAATTCGTCCGTGAGCAAAAGCGCAAGCGCATAGTCGGTCTCGGGATGCAACCCATACTGTATGGTCGTCTGGAACTCACCGCGCTTGCAGCGGTCTTTGTCGTGCTCGACCCTACGCGAGTTCTGCCATGCCTGATCTGGATAGACGATGTAGCCGGACGTGGTCACGACCGTGTTACGGATCTTCTCGGGCCGGGCAAGCGGTGCATTGGTGCACAGCGTGAGCTCGGTGAGACTTGCTACACGTGCGCCATCCTCGGGTATCGTGCGGAGTAGCTGGAGCTCTGGGACTATGCGTAGCTGCCGAACGATGGGACGAGCATTGAGCAGGTGCCCTGCCTCGCTCACGATACGATCGAGCGAAATCGTCGCATCTTCACCTGGCCGATACGCGCTCGAATCTACAACGAGGCGTAGCGCACTTGTGTCATCGATCTGTTCGCATGCGCGGGTCGTCCGGTCGTACACCTCATTGCCGTCCTCGTCGAGCCGACACTTCTTAGCGTAACTCTTGTCCCGGAGCCCCTGTAGCGTAATGACCGTTTGGTCTTTTCGAACGGGCTCCTCGAACCGAACGATGAGCTCGCCCTGTGGATCAAAGAAGAGCGGCGCAACGTGAGCTGACCGTGCTGAACGTGCTTCGATCGATGAGAGTGCCGAGGGTAACCGATATGACCAGCTGAGCGGTGTCTCGTCGATGATATCACCTTCGAGCGGATACTTCTTCTTAAGAGCCAGCGAATAGCTGCTCTCGAAGTCCCAGAACCCTTTGCGGCCATGCACATCGCGGATCGGTCGAACCTCGAGCTTGGCGGTGTCGACCTCGCTCGTGTCACTGAACAGCGTGAGACCGAGCACCTTCGGTCGCTCGACCGGCCGTTTACCGTACGACACGATAGCTTCGATCGGCTTCCCGTCCTTCATGAGTCGAAGCTCTGCTGCGGTGCGCTTGAGGTCGACCGGCTGATTGAAACTGAGGACCAGCGGCTGATCGAAGCGAACGGAGCCGGGGACCGGGTCTTGTTTGAGCGTGCGTGTCGTGAAGGAGTGTGTGAAGCCCTGGACCGGCACACCATCGAGCGAACGGAAGCCCTCGTGGACGCTCACCCGATACCGGGTAGCCCGTGCGAGATCTTCGTCGGGAACGAACTGCAAAAGACGGGTACTCTTCCACTTCCACACGCCCGGAACGCTTGGTTCGAGCTTGACCGGCACCGCCTGTTGTTCCAGCACACCCAAGGTCGAGAGCGGCACCATAGGCCGATTGAAAATGACGGAGACCTCGGTCATCTCGTGCGTCTCCGCACCGTCGCTCGGCAGTATGGAAACGACGCGCGGGTCTTCCGCTACCAGGAAGTCCGCTGCGATCGTGGTGGTGCTGTACGAAAGCACTACCCGGTAGAACGACCCGACCTCGGGTGGTGTGCTCGGTGTAAAGAACATGACCTCATCACGGCCAGAATCGATCAAGCTACCCGCAAGCGGCGGTTCGAACTCGAGTTGCTCCTCGGTTATCCCGCGTACACCGGCAGGAAGCGACACGGCTATCGCCGCGCTTTGGGAAATGGTCTCGGGAACAAGACGATACCGATCGGCATAGCTCTGCCACAACGGCTGCTCCGCCTGATCGCGCAAGACAAGCACACCCACCACGGCCAAGAGGACCACGAGGGTCGCTGCATGACCAAGCGCCAGGTAGCGATGCTCCTTGACCCACTCGTATATCGGGCCAAGCAGGCCACGTGCCGTGTCCGAAAGCTGCGCGTATAACGGTCGAGACACAGACACGGGACCAGTGCCGTCAGAGGACGGAGCGGGCTCTTGTTCCTGGGTACTGGTCAGATCAGACTCGGTCACAATTCCATTATATATGGACCGGTCCGTGTGGCTCATCGCTACGGTGCATAACCGTACCATTCCGTAAGGTCTGCAACATACGCGGCCGTTTCGAGCCGTGCCATCCGCAAAAAGTCCGGGCGCTCACGAGTGAGCGCCCTTCTCTTCGGCCTTGACCGAATCATAGTGCTTTTTCGCCAGTCGGAACGTGTACCGTTCGACCATGCTGTGCAATTCTTTGTGACAGTACCACACCACCACCCCCGCAGGAGCAAGCTCCTCCTGGCGAAGACCGCGGAGACGCGTTGCAAGCTCGACGTTCAGGTACTGGAGCGCCTGAAGACGCTCGGCCTCGTTCCAGGCAGCTCCGGGTTCACGCCTTGCGGTCGCCACGAGCGCCTTGAGCCACGCCTCAGACCACGCTTCGCTATTTTGCAACAGTGTCGAATCGTCGGCCCGGACCGGGTGTGCATGCATATCCTGAGCCGCATGCGACACGCCAACATAGAGCGTTTCGATGAGCGCATGCACGAGCCCGCAGGACGCCGCCAGCGCTGTCAGCACCGAATGTGCAGAGCTCGCCTTGTACCGCCCACACGTGTAGTCCTTTGGCCACACCCGGTGCGAATCCATGAAGTCAAGTATCTCGATCACGCACTGGGTCGGGGTCGTTCCATACTCGGTCGCGCATAGCTTGGCCATGCGCTCGGCCCATTCATGTGCAGCTCGAGCGGTAGAAAAAAGCTGACGAGTCATCCAACACTCCCTTTTCGTCTCTCTACAGAGTTAATCACCTCGACACATATTGTCAAAAGTGCGAGACCTGAAGCAAAGCAGGCAATCAACCGATCACCTAGAGCAGCTCATCGAGTGCCTCTCGAACACGCTCCTGTTCTTCAGCACTGAGCGAACCGTACCTCTCAAGAAAATCTGAACCCGGCAGCAACTCGTCAAAGACCGCTTGCGCCTCTGTCTCGTTCTCTGCCCGTACCGCGTCCCGAGCTGCTTCGTCCTCCTCTTGCTGCTTCTCAAACATCACGAGCTGTTCCGGCGTAAGACGCGCCTTATATTCCTCCTCTGACTCGGTCGGGTCCCATATCGGCATACCGGTCTCCAGGTTGATAAGCTCCTCGTCCTCACCGTTCTCGCCGAGCGAAATATGTTCGGGGTTCATGTTGTTTTTACGTTAGCTAGGTAATGGTGTAAGTGCTCGGCCCGAGCATCGGTACATGCGCCAGGTCGAAGGCTGGCAACTCTGCCTATACTAGCACGTGACAGCTGGACACAAGAGAACACGGGCCTGCTCATGTGAGCAAGCCCGTACAGGGTTTTAAGGCGCAGCAGGGTATACATCCCAGGTCTGCTCGTAGACCAGCTTGTCCGCTTCGGACAGCGTGAAGTTGTTCGCGTCCACGGTGCGTGGTGCTGATTCGGCACGCACGAACCTGGTGATCTGTTCCAGAAAAGCCGAGGTGTCGCCTGCGTCACGGATCTGTTGCGCGGTACGCACTTCCGGAGTTCTTCGTAGCACGGAGTCTCTCCCGTTCGTTACTGGAACACACTCTAGCACAACGTCCGGGTGCCCGCCATTCTCAAACGATATCCCGCGAGGCCACGAGTAGTGTTTCTCCGCACTCGTTAGTCCCGCCCCTTGGCAGCTTACGACTCCTCACAGAAGACAAGTTGATTGAGCTACAGAGATAATAAAAGTCCACCAAAGAACACTTACAGCGTGTGGTCTTTCTACATACAGCGGTACAACGTGCCTTGTGACTATAAGCGAATAGTCAAGATACCATGCCAAGATCATCTGATAAGCCGCTTGGTATAGCCCAGCGCAATAAGATGCTCGTACGCCTCCCAGACGTCGTCCGGGATATTTTGCTCGATCTGGAAGCCCTTTGCCGGATACTCTTTGATGCGCTGTAGGCTTCCGACCATCGCGTGCACCCAGTGCTCGTCGTGATCGTTCGCTCCGTTCGGGTAATCCGCGATCGGTATGGGCGGCGAGCTGACGAGGAGCTCGACCTCGGGCGGCAAGTGTACCCTGCCGGTCGCATAGGTCCTGCGTTCCGCATACGGCTTGTGTACCGCGATTATGGTCTTCGGGGCGATACCCTTTGCTCGCAAGAGCTCGAGCGCGAACGCGTAGTTATCTCCTGTGTTCTGGGACTTGTTCTCAATGAAGATCACATGCTCGGGTACACCGACACCCTTGGCTATCTCGGCAAAGACCTCCGCCTCGGTCGTGCCGACGAACCGTTCCCTTCCCGGATTGTCGTTATGGATGCTACCCGAACCGGACAAAAGGAGTATGGGTGCGTATCCTTCGAGGTAAAGCTTTGCTGCATACTCAGCAACGCGCGTATCTCGGCTCCCGAGGACCAGGATCACGTCAGCCTTCCTGAGCGTATGCCGGAGGTGCATATAGTCCCATATCGTTTGTATTGCGCTTTCTTTGGTCGTGGGGTGATGCTTAGCCGCGTTCTTCTCTCGCCGCTTGTTCATACAGATAGGTCGAAACCATGCAACGAGCTGGTCGATCGCTTCGATCGGTCTGGGTCCTCTTTGTCTCCCACACACAC
This sequence comes from uncultured Candidatus Saccharibacteria bacterium, assembly GCA_964531785.1. GTDB lineage: Bacteria > Patescibacteriota > Minisyncoccia > Phycocordibacterales > UBA12088 > CAYWMQ01. The sequence goes on along the minus strand of CAZHFF010000009.1, from coordinate 4,964 downwards.
ACGTATGTGCTTACTGCAGCTCCCGGATCGAATCCACGACGATGACTCCCACGATATCGTACTGGTTGCCATCAGGACCGCGCATGTCTTCCTGTACGAGCGTTCCCACGACCTCGACTCGTTTATCCGTCTGTGAAAATGAGTACGTGGGATCTTTCTCAAACAGATCTTTGAGGCCATAGTGCCTCCCCTCTTGGCTTCTTAAGCCGATCGCACATTCCATAGTTTGCGGACCGGTGCCACGCTTCGGCAAACATGCAATTGCGCCACGTACCGTCACGGGCTCGCTGCTAAAGGGAGTCTCCCCTGTCTCTCCTTCAAAACCCTGTACCACTTCGCCGAACTGCAGCGTAGCGGGGTCAAGCAAAAGATGTACGCTTTTACCGACGGATGGTGGGGTCGTGAAAGGCTCTCCGGGCGCGCGGTCGGCATAGTTCACAACCACCTGTCTGCCTTCCCCGGCCTCAATCGTTTGCGGGGCTATCCGATCACCTAAGAACACTGCGTGCGTACCTATATACCCACCTTCACGTTTCAGCGCACCCACCGCGTAGTAGAACGTTCCACTCCCGCCGGTCTCTTGAGTTACGAGAAACACCACGTCATCCACACCGTCACCGTCGAGGTCATGCTCGACTTCATTGCCGAAGTATCGGATGGTGGTAACCGAGTCACCGCCAAGGTCAGTGCGAGCCTCTGCCCCGCCATCGACCATGGTCACCGGCTCATTACTGATCCAAAACGTCACCTCCGCAAAGTCCGTTGGAAGTCCGTCGCCCTGCTTTTCGTTATATATGTACGAATTTACTAGGAAAAGACCTCCCACCAATATCGCAGCAACTCCTAAACCCCAGATCAGTTTTGTGTTCATGGTCAGTATTATACCAAAAAGTCTCCCCTTGGGGATTTTGATTGTATTTTTCTCGAGGACCAAGCGTCTGCCGATAAAAAGTACTCTGTGCGGTGAGATATTAACCTTTGCGCGAACCCACTTCGCACGCGCGGAGCGCGTGGTGGCTCGGAACTGAAGCGTACGCTCGGATTACGCTGGAATGCGCCTCGGGACGCCCTCGGCTCGCTCCGGCGTTCTGACGAAACGCCTCCGCTCACCTCGGTCGCCGCAGCCCTGCGCCGTTTCCTTTGCATTTTTGTGCGGCTCCTCCCCCCACCCCTCCGCCGCGAAGCGGAAAATTGAAAGGAAAAGGAAACGGCGCGGTCTGCTCCGCCACTTCGTCCTTCAAAAGCTCCGAAAGGTCACAAAGTATCCATTGTTCCCAATCTTCGCTTTCTCCGTCCTTGTGGCGGCCCGAGGCGCTCCCATATCCGCGCTTGGTGGTAATTCTACCATCCGCTCACACTTCGCCGCACCTCGCACTGACCGCTCGCATTCGCTCGCGATGCCTGCTCGGTGCGGCTCCGTGTTCGCTCGGTGGCTTCGCTACTATACATAAGACTAAATCTATGGTATGTTATTTTAAACCTTGAGGATAGTCTCAAGGTCGTTCTTTTACAATCCAATCCTGAAAGGAGGAACAGCACGTATGCGCACAGCAGACGAAGTCATGATGCGCTGCAAGCTCATCCTCGATCAGCCGGACATCGTCCTTCTGGTCGATAAGAGCAGTAGCCCAACAGCGGCCTATGACATGGTCATGGACGCAACTCACGACAACGAGACCGCGAAAGCGGCTCGCTGGCTCGGCGTACTGAGAAGGGATTACCCCCGATCGATACGCTGAAATCACCCACAACACTCTCAGCCACGTTCAGAGGAACACGGCGAGGAAAGGAGAATGAGATGAATAGCATTAAAGAAACTCTTCTCGATTTGGCGATAGCCGATATCGAGAAGCAGATCGAAACTGCAGAGCAAGGAAGAAAGGATGCGGTCGAGGAATCCAAAGCGCACAAAGGCGCAATGGCTTCTCGATACGACACTTTCAAGGAAGAGGCGCAATATCTTGCTGGCGGTTTTGCCGCCAGAATCCAGGAACTGACCTCTCTACTTGTCGCTTTGAAATCCATGCGGACGCGGACTGCCACAAACAGCAAGGTATCGGGTGGCGCGATTGTCGAAGTTGAGGACACTGACGCAGATGTGAAGACAAAGTACTTTCTTCTACCTGCCGGCGGAGGCCATGTGTATGAGGTGAATGGAGAGCAGTATTCAACGCTGACAATCCAGGCACCGCTCGCACGCTCTCTCTTCGGAAAAACAGAGGGAGACGAAGCGGAAATCACAATCCAGGGGACGACAAAGCATCTGCTCATCGTCTCTGTATCCTGAAGGAGGTACCCATGAAGCCGAAATTGATTTGCTTGTATGGGGAAACCTGTGCGGGCAAGAGCACTCTTGGTAAAAATATCAGTAAGCGACTTGGTTACCGATATATTTCATTCGGTGATCTTAAGCGCGATGAGATCAAACGACATACCCATCTTGGGTCACAAATCCAGTTTCTACTGGATAGAGAGTGCCCCATCCCCGCCGAGCTTGGTTATGATGTGATTAAAGGAGTCATTAAAAATGGCATCCCGAACATCATCTCAGGCTATCCGATCTCTATTGATGAGTTCAGGACAATGTCTCGGAATGCTCTCGTGGCTGGTGTGATTATGTTGTATGTTGATGAGCCAACACTCATCATGCGTCTGGGCACGCGCCGGGAATGTCCCGTCTGCCACCTCCCTGGTAGCATCGGCGATGTTTGTCCAGAACATAACGTAAACATGATCCAGAGAGACGATGTTGGAATTAATAACCCTGGGGCAGAGCCCCAGGGTATGGCAGGCGCGCTTCGCGCACAGCCATTTCCTGAAAACCGAGGGTTTTCAGACTTTCCTACAAGGAGCCCCGCGGCAGAGCCGCGGGGTAAGGGCTTCGCCAATTGAAGAACTCTTAAAGAGGAGACGGTTGTATCGCCAACGGATAGAACCCTTTCTTCAACTGGAAGAGATACGCCAGATTCCAAATCTTCGTCTAGATAGTAGCACTCTCGCAAGAGAGGATGTTGCATCTCAAGCAGAGGTGTGGATCAATTCAATCCTTAACGACAGGAGGAGCAAATGAATCAGAAAATCAGCGATCCTGCCTTGCGTATCAAAATGACAGGAGTCTGCAATCGTACATGCAACTTCTGTAACGAAGAAGGTGACATGAGGACAATAGGTGCGATAGAGCCATCATCCGCATTCTTTGAATGCGTTCATGGACTTCTTGTTGCGCTTAACGTCAGCAAAGTGATGTTGACTGGAGGAGAACCGACGATTCACCCCAATCTCTACGAGATTGTTGAAGGGATCAAGGCATCCGACATCAGTATCACTACCAACGGCATACGACCCTTGTCAGTCGATACGTGGGCTAAACTGAAGGCCGTCGGGTTACAGAAAGTGATTGTGAGTATTCACGACGCAACTCCGCAATCTTTTCTCCAACTGGAGACTCGACGAAGGGAATTTGGTTGGGCGGTTCGATCACTCAGTGCGCAGAAAGAAAACCTCGTTGCTGCCAGCAAGGCCGGGCTACGAGTGAGAGTCAACACGGTTGCCTATGGCTCATATGAGCAAGTACGGACCGTAATTGACGCTTTGAGTGACTTGCAAATGGAGCATCGCTTCGATATTCGCCTACTCAACGACTTGGCAAATATCGGGCGAAGCCAGCAAATCATTCGCGAAGTCTGTGAATCACTCGGAGCCAAGATTATCACCGAGGAGCGGCGCGCTGGAAGTTCGAACGTCACTGTCTTGTGGGAAGCAGATTCAGGTTTTCGCTTCTCAACCAAAATGGCGTTCAAATACTTCTTCGATGCAGTCTGTCGTGGATGTCCCATTAAAGACCAGTGTTACGAGGGATTCTATGGCGTTCGGCTTGAGCGCAGGATGACAGACTATTGGGTGCGCTTGTGCATATACAAGCACACACCCGAGGTGCTCATGCCATGGAATGAATTCCTTCAATCCGGACTCGCAGAGAGATTCAAGACTCTTTGCGATCAGGATCGGATATGATGCCTCAAGGCATGGAACTTCAACGCCGCGAAAGTGAGAGCTTACGCGGCGTTTTTCTTTGGCGGATTTACAAACGTAATTTCCGGTAATTTGATTATCGTTGTGGCAGGAATACCAAGCTCTTTTTCATATACGAGATCAATACTTCCGAAGACAGCTTTTCCAAAATCAAAACCAAGCTCTTTCGATACCGCGCGCACAATTTCCTCAGTTTCTGCTTCTATTTCCACAAACGGTTTAAGCCCAGGCCATGTATCAATGGTAACTTCTACATTGTCGCGGCTCCATACCTCGCGCATATTTTCTTGAAATGCTTTCGCGGGGATATTACACGCTTCAAAAAATGCGGACGCGGTATCAAAATCATTTACCACAAGTTCGACTTCGTATGTGTCGTTGATGCCGGAGCCACGGATTTCTTTTACTGTCATAGTCACCTTGTCTGATTCCTGCCGGACACGACCCCATTTCTTTTTTCCTGATGCATTCGGAAAGTCAAAAGTTTTGCGACGCATTGTATATTCCGGTGTCTGTAATTCAAAACCAGCTGCCTTTAATTTGTTACGGACAGCGTCTTTGTCGACGGATAGGTACGTTGCTTCAACTTCTTTTTTCATATGGTCAATATTATCACTAGATGATTCTTTTAAAAAACCTTCACTCGTTATTTTCATTATCCATTCGATGCCGACGTTCGTCGAGGGTTTCTTCTTCATACATCCAATATAGCGTCCCCGCGACTGGAGTTTTGTACTCCAAAAGCTCTTGCGCCGAAGGAGACAGGCTTGTTTTCTTTCCATTCAACTCAATGGCGTTTCCTGACAAGACCTTTGCTTTGACTGACTCATCGCGAGAGAAGTATATTTCTGCCCCGACAGGAATATCGTATTTTTTGAAGGCTCTAGACTAGCACTTCAAGGGTAAAATACCCAAGAAGTGTTATGAAACAA
>CAZHFF010000008.1:0-34804 GCA_964531785.1 uncultured Candidatus Saccharibacteria bacterium | reverse complement strand
ATGGACCCAGAATAGCCCTGTATATAGCGCCGTCTAGTCCTCGCGGTGGATAACTGCACACGCACACGACCCGTACGCGAACATGACCTACTGCCGACGTCGCGTATGCGACAGTGAGAAAAGGTACTTAGTACCTTTTCTTGGGGCTCAGCACATACTCCCTAGCTGTACACACAGTAACGGTCGCAACGATGTGTAGAGGTGAAAGGTGTGAGCACACTGCGACCGTAGAGCACCAGGACTGTGGGGTGCTCGCGTGTGACACGTGAAAAAGGTACTTAGTACCTTTTTTCGGTTCAGCGATGCTCTTGGTGATACCCCCGATACCAAGAAACGAACCGTTTGACACCTTCCTCAACCGGTACCTGAGGCGCAAAGCCGAGAAGCGCACGTGCTTTCTTAGTGTCTGCGTACGTCTCGAGCATGTCACCCGGCTGGAGCGGCTTTTCGATGATCTTTGCCTTCTTGCCGAGCTCCTGCTCGATCACCTCAAGAAACCTCCGAAGGTGCACGGGCGAGCCGTGTCCTAGGTTAATGATCTCGAAACCGGGCAACTGTACTGCGAGCGCCTGTGTGAATCCGTCAACGATATCATCGATATAGGTAAAGTCGCGCTTCATATCTCCGCCGTTAAAAAGCTCGACGGGCGTACCTTCGAGTATCGCTTTGGTAAAACCAAAGAGCGCCATATCCGGCCTTCCCCAGGGTCCATAGACGGTAAAAAAGCGGAGCGCGGTCACGTTGATCCCAAAGAGGTGCGCGTACGTAGAGGCGAGAAGTTCGCCCGCCCGTTTGGACGCCGCATAGATCGAGAGCGGCGTATCGACACGCGAGTCCTCCGTAAAGGGCAGGTCTTTGGTACTGCCATAGACCGAGCTTGTCGACGCGAACACAACGTGCGGCACGCCATGGTTCCTGACGGACTCGAGCACGTTCTGGGTGCCGAGATAGTTCGATCTCGCATAGACCTCAGGATTCGTAAGCGAATAGCGTACGCCGGCTTGAGCCGCAAGGTGCGCGACCGCGTCGAACGGACCATCCAGAGCAAAGACACGGTCAAGCGCGTCGGAGTCAGCGATCGATACGATACGTACCGGCACCCTGTCCCCGAACCGAGCGATACGGGCCCGCTTGAGTGATGGGTCGTAGTACTCGTTCAGGTCATCGACGACCACGACGCTATGACCATCAGACAAAAGACGAAGCGTAAGCGCACTGCCGATGAACCCTGCTCCTCCGGTTACGAGTATGCGCATGGTGCTAGTCACGCTTCTGTACGACCTTATCGCCATATACCCCACGCAAGAGATCGAGGTCCTTACCGGTCGAGCGCAGGAGTTCGTTGTTGAGCGCTTCAAGCGCAGCCAGGAGCTTGGTGCCGTGCTGCTTCCCCGCTTCACGCTGCGCATAGAACGAGCGGAGCGCGGCGAGGTCCTTCGGGAAGCAGTGTCCACCCGCACCTCGTCCCTTTTTCGCTCCACGGTGCCCACTCGAATCGACGACCTGCATATGGCCTGGCCCGATACGCGTATCATGCGCCATCGCGTCCGCGACCACAGCGTAGTCTGCGCAAACCTCGGTGGCGATATCGTGAATGAGGTTCATGTAGATGAGCTTCATCGCCAGGAAGCAGTTGCCCCCGTACTTCACGAGCTCAGCCTCGCTGCTCTTGCAGATCAGGTTGTATGGTGCCTTCGGCAAGACCGCGAGCACACGCTCGGCCGCTTCCCGATACTTCTTGCTCTGCTTGGGGATCCCGACCAGGTTACGGGCCGGACGTGCCGTGTCCTCTTTCGCACTCTTTTCACGCAAGAACTCAGGCGAATGCATGACAACTATATGTGGAAAGAGCTTCTGATACTCCTCGGTCTTGCCGGGCAGTATGGTGGACTTGATGACCGCTATCTTACCCTTTCCCACAAGCGGCAGCACGGCGCGTATACCCCTATCATCGAAACCTCTTGGGGTCGTCGGGGTCGGTATCGCGATGAAGACGATGTCGCAGGAAGCGATCAGTTCTCTGTTCTTCACATAGGGTTCCTCGAGCGCATAGCGTACCGGTCCATAGCCGCGCCGTTCAAAATCATCGGCCATGTTCTTGCCGATGAAACCCTGACCGATGAACCCTATCCTTGGCGTTGCCAGTGTTGGTGCATGCATACTGAAGCAGTGTATCACCCCTTCGTGCGCTTGCCGATCTCTTTCATGAGCGCTCGGGCGAGCTTTTTGGGGTCGTGGCGGATGAGCGTGCGTCGAAGCGGGTCACCCTGCTTAGGCTCATAGAGCTCTGGAGAGAGCAGGTCCGCACCGACCTGCTTCCGGGTCCCAGTGTTTGGTCCGCAATGCACCGGTTCACCTTCGTCAACGTACTTTTTTATCAGCGACTCGGGTATCTGCGTCTTGTTGTAGAGTATCGTGTCGATACACCGCGCACCCCCGAACCGCTCGAGCTCATCCACATACGTTTCGCAGGTGAATCCGTCCGTATGGCCGAACCGGTTCATCAGGTTCGCCACGTACACCTTGTGTGCCCGCGCTTTCGCAAGTTCCTTAGCAAGTCCTGGTACGAGAAAGTTAGGCACGAGCGATGAATAGAGATTGCCCGGCCCGATGACCACCAGGTCGCACCCAGCGATCGCTTCGCGCGCTCGCGGATTAAGGGTCGCCTGCGGTCTGAGCCGCATGGACTTGATGCCGAACTTCGAGACGAGCAGGTAGCTGCTCACGCTATGCTCGCCGGTAAGCACCTTGCCGTTGTTGAGCACCATTTCGAGCTGCGCTTTTTTGAGTGTAACCGGCAGTACCGAACCGCGTATCGAGAGTAGCTTCCGTGACTCCTCGAGCGCATGCTCGATCGAACCGGTGACCTGCTCGAGCGTGCTGATGAAGAGATTGCCGAAGGTGTGCCCCTTGAGCGTACCCTTCGCGAACCGGTGGGTGAACAGTTTGCGCAGCACCTCGTCCGCCTCAGAGAGCGCCACGAGGCACTGGCGCAAATCCCCAGGAGGCAGCACGCCGAGCTCGTCGCGCAGGACACCGGTCGATCCGCCATTATCGCTCATGGTCACAATCGCCGTGATATCGACATCATACGTCTTCAGGCCAGAGAGCAGCGCAAAATGGCCCGTGCCGCCGCCTATGGTCACGATCTTGGGACGTTTTGCTGTGGCTGCTTTCTTGCCCATGTTCGGTGCATCATACACCAAGCGCTCAATTCTTGGTACAACCGCACGTACGCCGCACAGGTTGCAGGAACAAAGCCGCCATTTCAGCGACATCGTCTACAAAAGCAGGATCCTGCTACGCCGGCCGTAGCCCCTGGACTCAGCGTGGCTGCTAAGCACGGCGACACGAACGCAACGTCTCACCGAATCGCTCGACGTACGTTTCGTAGCTGGGTGCTATCGCTTCGCGGGCGACCCGGCGTGCTTCTTCCGTTAGACGAGCACTGAGCGCCGGGTCGCTCGTGACGCGTATCAGTTCGCGGGCGATACACGCCACATCTCCGACCGGACACGCAAGAACGCTCTCTTCGTGGCGATACACCGACCCGACCGGACCGGTCTCGGTAGTCACAATTGGTATGCCAGCGGCCGCAGCTTCCCCTATCGCGCGCTGATACCCTTCGTGGGTCGACGTCATGAGGAATACATCCGCGGTCTTGAGGTAGCTCAGCATGTCCTTCTGCCATGGTTCGAACGCAACGTTCGCAGTAAGTCCAAGCTCCGCGGTCAGACGCTCGAGCCGGCCCTGTTCGGTACCCTCACCGACGATCACCAGACCCGCGCTCGGTGTGTGATCGACCAAACACTTGAACGCACGAAGCGCGGTCGGTATGTCCTTCTGCGGTGAGAGCCTGCCCGCAAGCAGAACGAGCGGCCGGTAGGCAGGGTACCGATCGTGAAGTGATACGGTCGGTTGCTCCGTCTCAAAACGAGAAACTTCGACGTACACCGGAAGGACCACCGGCTCGCACGCAAGGCGCAGGCGCTGCTCCAAAACGGATTGCTTGATCCGTTCGGACACAACACGTATACAGTCGGCTCGCCTGAGCAGGTGCCGAGCAAGCAGGGCACGGAACACGTTCTGTCTCGACTCCCGGCGAAAATACGGACTGAACGCATCAATGTGCATCTGCAGCTGGAGCTGCGCCTGGTGGGACCGTGATACGAAATATCCCGCCAGGCCGCACTCAAATGGGTCCTGCGCGCTCACGTGGGTGACGCCGGTGAGCGATCGGCCGATACGGAACGCATCAAGCAGGTAGAAAAGCCTGGAGACGCTGTTCGTTGGATGGATGTGCATGGTCGGTCCGAGCGAAAATTCCTTAAGGCAGAGCTTGCGCAAGGAGAACACGATGACATGCACCTCGTTTCCAAGCACCGCATAGCGAGCGAGCCTGTTCCTTGCTTCGGTACCCTCAGAGAACACGCTCCGGTCGGTACCGATGAAGAGGATGCGTCTGTGCTCTCTGCCTTGCATGGTGTCGGCCCGTGGGATAGTGCGTACTATGACAGTTCACGCGAGGCACACCGCGCGTAACTCTGCACCAAGCGTTCCCTGCGCTCATCGCTTGTGACGTTGATCGTCGTATCTAGCGTACGAGCTTCGACCTCAAGTCGCAGTCGCACCGCATTGTTCTCTACGATGTCGCGCACCTTCCGTTCGAAACATTCGGCGTCCCCACTAGGACACGCAAGACACTGTTCTCCCGGCACCAGTTCGCTCGAGGTCAGGCTCTCCGGAAGCACGATCGCACGTCCTTGCGCAAGTGCCGCACGCAGCACCTCGTCGTCGACCGCGTCCGCATCGTTCATGAGCACGACCTGCGCTATCTCGAGCGCGTGCATCAGATCGTCCGGGTCACGCCTGAAAAAGATGCGGTCGAAACCGCCGTGGCGCACGAGGTGGCGTTTGACCCGTCGCTCGGCCTCCTCGGACCCCACGACCACCATGCCTATCCACGGATATATGGCGGCCAAACGACGGAAGATGGTGAACGGGTCCTTCCTACCAAGGTGCGTACGTTCGTTCACATGCACGAACACCTTGAACTGAAGCTCCGGATGGTCCTCCTCACGCTGATCTTTGGGGAACGTGCCCTCCGGAACGACCGTGCGCTCGAGCGCGACCCTTGGCACGACCGCGCTTTGCTTGCCGCGCAGTAACCCGAGCTTATCGAGCGCGTCGTACGTGGAGACGTCATCGGTGCGTATGCACGATGCTTCCTCGATCACGCGTTTCGTGCGTGCAAGCGGAGAAAAGAAGTGACCGACGAGACCACTACCCGCTCGCAGGTCTCCTCGACGTATGCGCACCTGGAACGGCAGGTTCCGCTCCTTGGCGAACCGGGCGGCTACCACCCCCGCACGGTGCGGTTCCTCTGCAACGACCAGGTCGAAGAGCGGCAGCTCCTTGGTAAGCGCGAGGGCGTCCCGCACCATACTGAAACCGAACGAGCTTTCTGTTGCCAGGCGCCAGACGTTCGGTGTCAGCTGCTCGCGCGAAAGCGCGGTTCCCTCCTGGGTAAGCACGACGAGATATGTGTAGTCGGTGAAGCCTGCATGGTCGACAAGCTGTGCGTATTCGAGGCGAGCCGGATCAAGGTAGTGCTTGTTCTCCGTTATGATGAGCAGTCTCATAGGCTGTTACAGAGTACCAAAAACTCACGGGCGATGTCGTCATAGGTGTGGACATGCGAAAATGCGCGGGCACGAGCACAGGCATCACGCCAGGTCGGCTCGTCGGATAGCTCCCGCAGGCACCGGGCAATGTCGCTTGGGTCCTTTGGGTCAAGGTATCGAACCGAATCGCCGAGGCGATCACGGATACCGCAATCCCTGGTGAGGAGCACCGGTACCCCGAACGAGAGAGCCTCGAGCGCCAGGTTAGGACTCACCTCCGAGAGCGATGGTATGACGAGCGCACGTGCCTGCTGCAGCCTCTCATAGAGCTCCGTTCGGGGTACCCCACGCAGTATCTCGAGCGCGTGCCGAGGATCGAGGTCTGGCCGGGCGAGTTCGTATGCGCGTTCGAGCTGATCAACGTTCTTGAACGCGGTCGGTCGCCAGGCACAGAGGTATGTGGTACCCGCCGGAGCCGTGCTCGGCCCGCCCACCCGCTCGGGATAGCAGTTCTCGATCACGGCAGTTCTTTCGAGCACCAGCGCGAACGGTCGTTTCCATATCGCACGCTGCCATTCGGTCGAGAACACAAGTACCGAGGCGAGTCGAAAGACCACCCATCGTTCGAGCCAGAGCAGCAAGCGCTCCTTCCAGGTGAGCGAACGATCATCGGTATAGAACTCGGAAAGCAGTACCTTGTCGCCCGTACGCTCGATGTACCGTTCCCAAATGAAATCACCACCGGTTCGGACGATCACCGGCTTCTGTGCGAGCGCTGCAGCAAGCACTGCTGGCAGGGCAACGCTCACCGTATCCAGTACGATCAAGACATCGGCGTCACGCGCGCGTTTGTGTACCTTGCCGAGGAACACGAGATGACGCAGCACGCTCGGCAAGTGACGCACCTCACGGAACGCGATCAGGGATACGCTCGTGCCCTGGCGTTCGAGCGCCTTGGAAAGCGCGTGCGCATAGTACGAGGGTCCGCCGGGCTCGGGAGGCAAGAGCGGCGTCACGATGAGGATACGCTTCAGCGTATTCGTCGTTGGTCCTTCGACATACGGGGCGTCTGAGGCAGGTTCGGTCATGACAGCACGCTGATCACTATGCATCCAGCATACAGGCTACTTCGGCAGGAGCAAAGCGTGTCGTGGCTGCAGTTCAGAGGTAGTAGGACCAACGAAATACCCCTACCGATCGGTAGGGGGTCTGTTGGTGCGTTTTGCTCTGCACCTACGTACCGCGCGGTCCGCTCGCTCGAACAGACCGACCACAAGGAGCGCAACGATGCAGTTACAATAGAAGAAGCAGCCCCAGAGGCCGCCGATCAAACCTTTAATGCCGCGCACTACTCCGCGATCTGGCATATGCAAGACCTACCTGACTTCTTTTATTATAGCATGTATTTGTTGTGCTATCAAATCCCAGGAGTACCGTTCTATTGCGACCGTTCGTGCATGCTCGGTGACGGTGCGCGTGCGAGCGGGCTCGGCGAGGATCGTGCGGACCGCCTTCGCGATCTCTTCAGGAGCGTCGGCATTGACCGCCCAACCGGTCGTCCGCTGATCGGGATTCCGTTCGGCATCGAACAGGAAGTCGGTGATACCTCCCGCTTGCGTCGCGATGATCGGGAGACCTGCAGCCATCGCCTCGATGAACGAGTTCCCCATTCCTTCGCTCCTGCTCGGACGAACAAAGATGTCACACGCTGCAAGGAGCGCAGGGAGCTCCTGCTGGTCCCGGTGTCCGAGGAAGCACACGCGATCCTCGACACCGACCGAACGGGCGAGCTCTTCTAGTTTTGCTCGGTCAGGCCCTTCGCCTACCACCACAAAACGCACGTGCCCCGGAAGGTGTGGCAGAGCGGAAAGCACGGTGTCGATACCATTCTTATGCACCAGACGTGACGTTGTCACGAGCAGAACCTCGCCCGGCATTTTCCGTAGCTCGGTCTCGACCCGAGCGCGGTCCCCGGGATCCGGCGGTTCAGCAAACCGCACGACGTCGACGCCGTTCGGTATGACAACGACCCTTCCGCGCGCACCAAGGCTCCGCGCCCAATCAGACAGAAAGACGGAGATACACTGGATCACCGCTGCAGCACGGAACCCATAGCGAATAAGCGGCAGGAACGGTCGTATGTACCAGCGCTTGAACACGTGTTCGAACGGATCGCCTTCCTGCAGTGTTACCAGGTAGGGTATGCGGACACCCGATAACCGCATGAGCACGATCGGGAACACCATGTACGTCATCATCGCCCAGCACAGATCGATCCGCTCCTGCCTTACCAGCGCACGCCCCTTCCAGGCCGCGAGCGGTACGAACAGCACTTTCGCAAGATAGAAGAGCGGCGCATGGGTCCGCGCGGTATCTGCCCCCGGCATACCGAAGCCAACACGGTGGACATGCACATTGCCGATCACTTCGCGCTTCGGTGCCGTACTGTCGAACCGATTGGTGATGAGGTGAAACTCGCACGCGGACTGCGGTATCCGATCGGTCACGGCTTTGAGCGCAACCTCCGCACCCCCGACGTACCGCGGGTAGTAGGCGAGCGAGAAGATGAGTACCTTACGCGGCATGGGTTATCGAGTGTATATACTCCGCCAGTCTCCGGTCCGCACGCCAACCGAGCTCTTGTTTCGCGCGCCCTACGTCGAGATGTCCGTTCATGCGGTTCCCCTTGCGCTCGGGCAAGAGCTCGATCGGGCCTCCGAACAGTTCCGCAACTTGGAGGATCGAATATGATTCATCAGCACCGAGCCCGTACTCATCACCTTCCCCACGCTCGCCCACGAGCATGAGCCCACGTACGATATCATCGACATGGGTGAAGTTCCGACGCTGCGTGCCGGGCGAAGTGACGGTGAGCGGTAGTCCGCGTTCGTAGCGATCCTTGAAGATCGCAATGAGCGTGCCGTACGCGCCGGTCCGCTCCCTACCGCCGTACACGTTATAGAAATAGGTGATCGCGTAGGTGAGCCCGAACCAGGTGCCGTAGTTACAGACCAGTTCAGTGTTGATCGCCTTGCTCCAGGCGTACGGACTCTGGTCTCGCCCGAGGCCCCCGTCGGCGAACTTGGTCGAGGAGCCTGCATAGACGAGCTTTGAGCCACGGGTGCGGCAGAACTCGAGCACGGCGGTCGTCCCCCGTAGGTTCTCGTCCCACACGGTTACGATGTCCTCGAAACTTTTTTCGACGCGCGCGTACTCGCCAAGGTGGAAGACCAGGTCGACAGGTTCTTCGATGAGGCGATCGATGTGCTTCGTGTGACCTTCGAGGTAAGTCGCGCCAGGTAGGTGATTTTCCTTGGTACCGGTCGAGTAATTATCGAGCGAAATGACCTTTTTTACGCTCGGATCACGTACGAGCGCCTCGACGAGGTGGCTCCCGATGAAACCGGCGCCGCCAGTGACCAGTATAGTGCTGCCTTTTTGCATGGATAGCGCTAGTATAGTGCATCCTGCTCGGTTGTGCGACGACGGGCGCGCTTTGGGGGTGGGGGCGCTTCGATCTCATACGCTGCGACCTCGGCTGCGAGCAGCTCTTCTTCCGTCTCTTGTTCGCGTCGCACCAGGAGGATGACGGCCGCGCCCATCCCTGCGAGCACCGCGACACCGATGAGGTACCACCAGAGTTCCGCTGTCCGTGCGACTCCTGCTGTTGCGGTCATCGCCTGTGCAAGCGGCACGGCGTGCTCGTTCTCGGCGACCGTATCTTCGACCGCGACCGTGTCGGTTTCGACCGGCACCACGCTCACTTCATGCAACGAAGTCACAACAGATGGCTCCTCCGCATCTTCCGTGATCTGAGGCATGTCCCCGTTTTCTGTCAGCGCCGTCTCATGCACGTACGCATCGCCGTACCATGCCGCGAGCGTGCGATTCGGGTAAAAGAGCGCGACCTCGTGCGGGTCGTTCACCACAAGCTTCGTAACGCTCGTCGGCAAGCGAATAGATGCGCTCGGAAGCATGAGCGTTCCTGCGGGGAGCACGAACGTACGTTTTCCGGCTACGAGGAAGAAGCCGGAGAGGTCGACCTCGGTCATGCCGGTGTTCACGAGCTTGATCGACCGCATGTCCGCCTCAGTGAGCACGACGGGTGCCTCGCGCACATGAACAACGGTTCGTGCTTCTGCGGTAAGGGTGCGGTTGGCACGGGCATGAGAGACCCGTGCGATCACCGCGTAGTCACCTGGATACTCATACCGATGGACGATGGACGTGCCGACTCCGGTGCCTCCGTCACCAAAACTCCATGCGACCGTATCGAGCCCAAGACTCTTACCCTCTTCGTTCTCCGTCTCTGCAACAAGGCGAACCGCCATGCCGATCGAGACCGTGCGCTCGTTGCCGATCGCAAGGGTGAGCGCCGGTGCTTTCGGTACGGGCAGGGCATTCGTTTTAGCGACGACCTGCTTTTCCTTGGCGGACGAAGCCGGTTCAGAACTACCCGTCTCGGGTCGATCCTCGGACCTCGTGGCGTTGGTCGAAGGTGGTACACCCTCCTGTGCATTCGCAGCGCCCGGCGTTGGCGGTGCGGTTGCCCAGCCGTTACCGACCCGCTGAAGGGTATGCTTTTCGCTATTATCGCCCCCGAGCGCCCAATCCTCGCCACCTTCGACCCGATCTACCTCAGCACCTGCACCATTACGAAGCACCAGCACCTCGCTGGTATTGCCCAAGGCACCGGTGTACACCTGATGTGCCGTGACCCCAGGTACCGTGTCGTCGCTCGTGCGCTCAAGGAGCGCGTAGACACCGCCCTTGATCGTACCATCTAGCGTTACGGACGGTTGGCCGTCCTCAGCAACAAGCGTCCACCCGGTCACGTCGACATCGGCCTCAGTAAAAAGTTCGATCCACTCGGCGTTCGCATTGTCGATCGAACCCATCCAGGCAACCTCGGTAATACGAACCTGTGCAAAGGAGACGATCGGGACGATCCAGACGCCGATGATGAGCATGATCGAGCACCGCTCCAGACGATACGTTCTGCTCGGAGTGCGTGAGACGCAGCCGACATACTTAGCTTCCGGGTCCCTAAGTGACACGTGGCCGATATGATCAACACGCTGCATCGGATCGATCGATCGATGACGCAGTTCCCTTCGTCCACGCGAATCGCTCCTCATAGACTTGCACGCAAGCTGCTAATGCTCAAACTACACCAAGCTGTTCAATAAGCTGCACACCGTCCCGACGTTCCTGAATAAGCTCAACAGCACTCTCCGCAAAGGTCTTGTACTGGTCGCTCGTCGTGAACTGAGCAAGTACGACGTCGCGACGGCAGAGGATATCGGCCGTACCCTGTACATACTCTTGCCAGCTTGAGCGCACGAGCTTAGCTTCCGGGTCCCTAAGTTGATGCACCCGGTCGTTGAGGTTGATATACGCACTGACCCAGAGGAGATACTCATTGGTAGCAACCGGTCGTGCCTGAAACCGGTTCTGGTAGAGCGGGCCGTGGCGCTCATATTTGCAGTTGTAGTAAGACGCATACCCACCCCCGAGCCGCTTCATGAACTCAGTGACCCCGCCGCCCTCCACCTCTCTGAGCAGAATGTGGTAGTGGTTCGGATTGAAGCAGTAGCAGATAACGTCTACAAGCGGTTTCTGTGGCTTAGCTTCCGGGTCCCTAAGTAGTGCCTGCTTCGCGAACTGCTGCGCATAGATACTACCGATCGGATCGACCGTGTTGAACAAACTCAGAGCTTGGACGAGTCGACCCGCATCGTACACGTCCTCGACCAGGTTCCTGCCCTCGACACTATGGTTGTATACGTGGTAGTACGCACCCGGCGTGAAAGGTGTTGAACGGCGAGGCATATGGTGCAAGAATCACACGCAGGTACGGTGAAGTCACTTAGGGACCCGGAAGCTAAGTGCTTATCGATGGCTTGTCCACGTGAAGAAGCGCACGCAATTCGTTTTCATCGATCTCGCGAGGTTGTGTTCGCTGCTCGGGCGCGTGACCCGTCCCCTGGTCGCCCTCAGGGCGCGATGACGGGGTCGATGGTGGCGTTGCTCGTTCGGACGCTGCCACAGGGCGCTCCTTTTCCTGTGTTGTACTGTTCTTGGCAACCGCCGCAAGCAGCTCCTTGAGGCTCTCTCGTCCTTCCGGTGTAATACCTTTGCCATTGTCTCGCACCGGGGCGAGCGGCGGTTGTGCTCCGCGAGGCGGAACGATCACCCGAGGTGCTTCGGGTCGAACTGCACTGTTAGGAACAGCTGATCTTGGCGACTGCTCCTGTCGTGCCGGCCCGGAACCAGGCGCGTTCTGGTGCTGTGCGTCCGCTTGTTTGCTGATACGAGCAAGGATGTCGCGCAGGTCGGGTTGCTTCTGTTGCGTCGTCGCGGGCGGCTGCACATGTGCCATACTCCGCTCGGTACGAGGCGCCTGCACGCCAGGACGATAGACACGAGCTACGGGTTCTTCAGCTCGTGCCGGTCGCAGCGGTCGCTCACTCGACAGTGCGCGCGGCGATGTCGTGAACGGCTGCGGCGCGCGACGTCGATCGTCCGTCGTGCTCGGGCGATACTCACGCATGACCCGCGTCTCGCCGGTTCGCGTGGTCGGCTGACGCTGCGCCGAATCAGGCGACGCGCTCGGCACCCCACCCTCGGCATCGCGCAGAGCTCTCCGTTCGAGGCGCGCTTTCTCCTTTTCTTCGGCTTCCGGGTCTTCGTACTTCCGTGCGACCCAGTCACCGATCGCGCGCTCCACTTCCGCACGCGGCTGTGCGTACCGGGACCGCGAGTACGCGACCGCCATGTCGTGATGCGATATGGTGGGTTCGGGTATCGGTGGCATGGTCACTGCACTGAACGGTTGTGAACTGATGCCGTCGATCATGAGCTTGAGGTATATTTGCCGTGCGCCGAGATTCACCAAATCTTCCATCATGAAGGTCGGGGCGAACTCCTTTTCAAGTACCTCTGCGTCATAGGCACCCACGCGGAACGCCATCATGGTACCAACGTTGCCGAACACCGCTGCTGCGACCTCTTCCTCCATCTGCTCAACATACTGGTGAGCTATGGTGAGCGCCAGCTTGTACTTTCGAGCCTCGGAAAGGATGTCGGCAAAACTTCGGTTCGCAAAGTTCTGGAACTCATCAACATAAAGGTAAAAGTAAGGGAGTTGTCGCAACTCCGATGAGGGAACGTCCGCTCGACTCATAGCCGCAAGGTACACCTTTGTGATGAGCATCGACCCAAGCAGATTCGCATTACCCTCACCAACCCGACCTTTCGAAAGGTTCACGATGAAGATCTTCTTCTTGTCCATGAGCTCACGTATATCGAACGCGCTCCGCTCCTGGCCAATGATGTTCCGCACGAGCGCGTTCGCGGCAAATTGACCGATCTTGTTCTGTATCGCAGGGGTGGCCTCTTGGGTATAGCGGTCCGTGTACTTACTGTACTCATCCACCCAGAAGCTCCTGACCGAAGGGTCGGTGATCTTCGCGATCACGTTCTTGCGGTACTCTTTGTCAATATACATACGGTTCACCCCGAGCAGGGTCGCTCCCGGGAACTCCAAGAGTGCCGCGAGCGTATTCTGCAGAATGTATGCCATGCGCGCGCTCCATGCGTCGACCCATATCTTCTCGAACGTCGACATGAGACCCGCAACGACGAAGTGACGCTTGTCGGCATCGACATTTTCGAGCACATTGAACGAGATCGGGTACTCAAGGTCGAACGGCGCGAAATAGAGCACGTCCTTCACCCGTTCCTCCGGAATGTAGTCCATCAGCTTCTCCGCCGTGGAACCGTGCGGGTCGATGAAGCAGAGCCCCTCGCCGCTCTGGATATCCTGCACGGCCATGTTCTCGAGCAAGGTCGACTTACCCATGCCGGTCTTCCCGATCACGTAGGTATGCCGATCGCGGTCCTTCTTTTTGATGCCGAACGGGGTACGCTTGTTCCGCGCATCGGTCAATCCAAAATACGTGATCCGCTCCGCATCCGACATCGCCATATCCGGGGCGAGCGTAAAGTGAGGTTGCATAGAAAAAGTATACGGGAGAATGGATAAAAGATGAAAGGAGAAGTGCAGGCATGCACGAGAAGTGCCCCGGATGGGGCACTTATGTCACTCATGGTCAGGGGGGATACCCCGGTCGTATCCCGCATCACCAGGATAGAGCACGATACACTTTGCGGGCACCACGCTCTGTATCGCTCCCTCTTGGTCGCGATACGCGACTATGGCGCCGCCAGGCGCACAAAGCGCGTAAAAGACCGGCAGGTCTTCGCTACCAGGTTCCAAGACGGTGCCTCCTCCTCAGTTTATCGACAAAGCGCTGCGCACAGTGCGCCTGATGCGCGTAGCGTCCCGGCAGTGCTTTAAAGCACCTCGCGACAAGCAAGCACTCTTCACACAGGTGGACGAGCCGCAGGAACTTGGTCTTGCGGCTTCGTTTGATCGGTCGTGCCATATCCTCCTCCCTCCAACCTTATTCAATTATACCACACATACAAGAGTTTGGCACGCGCCGGCACCGACCATGCAGCTCAGCTTGCTACTCTGCCGGCTCGAGTGCACCCTTGGTGTACCTATTGGAAGGGGCCCAGAGCATCCAGGAATTGAGCCCCGCATCATAGGTTGCCTGGATCTGGGCCCGGACCTCTGCCACGTCATAGTTTCCCCCATAGTCGAAGTCTTGGAGCCAGGGACGGATCTTGTTCTTGTCAAACGCCGGCTTCGTGAAGCGACCGGTCGGGACCTGTTTCGTCGAGGTGGCCGTCGAGGTCCCGACTGCCGGCACGATTACGGTCTCATACACCGGCTCCGCACCAAGCCAATTGACCGGGCTCTCCGTCGCCACCGTGCGGCGAACCGCCACGTCCATGACATACTTGATGAGTGCGTACGGCACCGTGTTCGGATTCGCCCATCCATTGAAACCCTTCGGGTAGTGCGAGGGATACACCATCGGTGCTATGAAATCGAAATACGGGAGTGCTCGCTCGAGTACCTGGCCTATATTGAGGTCATCATAGTTCGTCGTTACCATACCGAACAGGTCGGCAGAGATGATTGGTGGGTTCACACCACGCGGGTACTTACTTCCGTCCTTCATCTCGTCATGAAGGTAACGGAAGAACTCTTCCAGAGCGACCGCTTTCGGTTTGTCCTTTGCCCAGTCGAACTGTATGTTCTGCATCGGCCCGTCCGACGGATAGCGAATATAGTCATAGTTCAGTTCATCGAAACCCAGCCGATGTGACTCGCGCGAGAGCTCGATGATGAAATCCCAGTATGGCCTTGCCCCCACATCTATGAACGACAGTCCTTTGTGATCCTTCCATACCGCACCTGACGGCTCCCTGTATTTGACCGCGAGCTCAGGATGACGGAGCGAATAGTGGGGATCTTGGAAAACGGTTATTCGACCGATGACGTAAATACCTTTTTCGTGGAGCAGGTCGATGAACGCTGCCATGTCCCGCGCACCACACTGGTCAGAGACGCTCTCTTTGAGTACCGGGTTATCCGTATCAAACGCGATCTTTCCCGTGTAATCTTTGATATCGATAATGATACTGTTGAGCTCGGTCTCCTCGACAAGCTTCACCAGATCCGCGCGAAAGCTCGGTGTCCCGACCACGCACTGGGTCATATATATCGCACGCACCGAAGCGGGGAGCGGCACATAGTTCGGCTTTGGGTGTTCAGGCTCTTGCTCGACCTCTGTCTCGACTACCTCAGCAGGCTCGACCGCAACGATGCCCGCGTCTTTTTCCGTACCCGGCGCACGCACGTCATACACGCTCGGATAGAGGCTGGGTACCACGAAAAACAGCCCTGCGCTCGCCGCTGCTGCGAACGAACCGAGCACGAACAGCACGCGCCCACGGCTACGCTCATCGCGCGCGTCCTCGCTAGAAGGTCTGTTCCGGATCATGTTCCAAGAACGAGGAGTCGATGCTGTGCGCACGCACCTGGCGCCGCACCTCGAAACGATAAACGAGCGCGAGTATCGCTATGAGACTGCCCACGATGAACAGGAGGAGGGTCTTCCACGACTGAGGAACGCCAAAGAAGGGGGTCAAAAAAACGAGCAGACCAAGGATAAACAGCAGGGTGTCGCGACGCATATCACCACCATTGTACGCGAACTTTACGTGGCCACCAAGGTCATGCCGGCACGGTTTGAGCAGGATCGACGATCAGGACGAACTCGCCTCGGACGCGCTCCGGGTGAGCCTCAAAATGCTGCACGATCGCCTCGACCGGGCCACGAACGACCTCCTCGTGGAGCTTCGTCAGCTCACGACAGACGGCAACGCGCCGTTTAGGTGAGAGTAGCTCGCGGAGCGTTGTGAGCGTCTTCATGAGCCGATGCGGGGACTCGTACATGACCGTCGCGCGTGGCGACACAGCCAGCTCTGCGAACAGCGTCTCCCTGCCCTTCTTGTGTGGCAAGAAACCCAGAAACACGAACTCATGCGTATGCATACCGGCCACGGCAAGTGCGGCCGTGAGCGCGCTCGGTCCCGGTACCGTTTCGATCGCGCACGCTGCACCAAAACGCTCGCGGATATGCTCGACGAGCCGGTGACCGGGGTCGCTCACCGCCGGTGTCCCGGCGTCGGACACGAGCGCCAGGTGCTTGCCTGCCTCAAGAAGGGCGGCGATCTTGTCGTACTTTGCCCCGCCCGAGCGTGCGTGGTAGGAGAGCAGAGGTGTTTCTACCTCGTACCGCACAAGCAGCTTCTTGGTCACCCGCGTATCTTCGCACAGCACCGTGTCCGCTTCGCGGAGCGTTCTGAGGGCTCGCAGGGTGAGGTCTTCGAGGTTCCCGATCGGTGTAGCCACTACGGAGAGCTTCATGGCCTGCACTATAGCGCACAACAAGGCGAATAGCCAACCAAGAGCTCTGATTCACAGATAGATATGTGGACGGTGATTGAACACTGGTATACTAGGTAGTATGACTTGTGCCGAACACAGGCTTACTAGCAATTATTCAGTACAAGAACTAGGTAACATATGCATATGACCATGACGCGATCGTCGATCGCAGTATTTAGTCTTGCGGTGATTGCGCTCATCGCGACACCGCTCTTATTCGCGTACGCAGTAGTTGGGAACACCGCGGAAGGCGAGGTGACCGCGACCTCGGTCGGTGGACCGCTCCAGGCGGAGCGGGCTGCTTTCCTTGAAAAGCTCACTGCGGCACGGACACAGTGCAGGAGCCTGGTCGGACCCGATGTGGCAAAGCCGGTCGATGGTGCAGCAGTATCGACCTGCGTAGAGCAGTATGGCACCATCGCACAGGAGTACAGCACCGCGGTACGTGCTTATGTCGCAACGCTCAAGGAAAAGCACGCTGAACAGGTCGCAGCACGACGCGCCGAACACGAACAGAAGATCGCTTCTATGAAAGAGGAGATCGAGGCACGACGCGCGGCACGCTTCACGAAATGGTGCGAGCGATTCACCGCAAGCACGACGGTCCCTGCCGGCTTTGGTGCAGCCTATGCGGTCGCGGGAGATCGCGCGAAGCTCATAGCGCTCCGCTGCGATGACCTCTCGGGGGATGTCGCGGTCGATGTCGGTGATGGTAAGGAGACCACGCTCGTCTACGAAAAGGGGTATGTCTACGATGGTGCAGCCAAGCGCTGGAAGGAGGTCGAGCTCAATTCAGACAAGCAGAAGACCGGTCCCTGGTACACCGGTGCCGCATTCGCCGACCTTGACCTTGCTGATGCCCCCGGCACACCGGACGCGAACGCCTGGGTCCTCGCATACACCTGCTCACGCGCGAGCGGAAGCTGGAAGTGTGGCTGTAAGGATGAGCAGTGCACGAACCCCGGCTGGCAGATCCAGCAGGTCAAGCGACCTGCAGCCAAGTAGGGTACGGACGATAGATACAGTACAGGGCGCCAAGGGCGCCCTGTTGCGTTCAGTCAATGAAGTTTCGCGTTCCGCGTACGAGCGTCTCGCACCAGCGGTCCAGGTACACCGGATCTGGTTTGCTCGGCGCGCCACGGGTCCTGATGCCGAACCGGAGGAGCACTCGAGCAACGAGCTCGCGAACTTGCTCTGCGCCGGTGAGTTCCGGGCCGGCCGCACGAAGGGTGAGCCGAACCGTAAGTCCGAGCTGGTCAGCAAGTTCACGGACGATGTCCTCGCAGCGCGCCAGATGGCTTGCTGCAGAATGGAGCGTGCCCGTGAACTCGGGACCGAACTCTTCCTTGAGCGCCGTGAGGCACGCCTCAAGCTCCGCATACGAGCCCCAGCCGAGCGTCCGGGGCACGAGCGTTTTGAATCCGGCTCTCTCAGCCTCCGTTGCCATGAGCTCGGCCATGCTCTTTCGCTGTTTCGGGTAGAGCCACGGAGCAAGACCGGCCCCGAAGACGAACATATCGCCTTTCTGTGCTTCGCGCATCGCATCATAGTGACGCGCGAAGGTTCGTCTGCCAAGACTCTCGCCGCCCTGATCTAGTTCGCAACCCATCACGATGCGGATCATCCACTCCTCCTACTTGTTTTCCTGAGGCTTAGTGAACCACATTGTGTATATACTGTCAAGTTAAAGCAGCTCGAGCTGCCTCGGAGCACACCTTGGGCGCCCTTGCTTCTGTGTAGCTCTTAGAGCGCGCTGTCAGTGTCGGCCTCGATCATGAGCTGGTCATCCACGGGCACCAACCGATCGTTCCATCCCGGGCCGAGCTCATCCTCGATCATGCGTTCCACCTCCTCCTGTGCTGCACGCTGGCGCTCTGCAGCATCCTGCGCACGTCCGCGCGCCTCGCCCAACGACGCCACGACCGTGAGCGCAAGTACCGCGAAAAGCACCATGAGCGCAAGATGGAGGAAGAACGCGATCAGACCGGCATGATCAATCGCCTTCATGAAGCCAACGTACTGATCACGATTCGCGAATGCCCGGCTCTCGCGCGCCATGCTCCTGCCTGACACGCCCATGAATATGCTGTACGCAAGGTAAACGAAGAGACCAGCGAAGGGTATGATGACCAGTAGGTACGGAATGAGGAGTAGGTACCTGCGGATACCGAGCAGGAAGATGGGTCCCAGCGTGAACGCGCCCCAGGACCAACCAGACCGGTCGTACTTCTGGTCTCCCTGTACAGCTCCCCCGCTCTCTATATTCGTCTGTTCTCCGTCCATGTTCGTATATTACCGGTTAATGGTCTCAGTATAACGTGCAGACCCTCCTGAGTCGTCGGTTGTACACACTCAGACGAGCCGTTCCGCGACGCGATAGATGTCCCCGGCGCCCATCGTGATGAGCAAGGTACGCTCGGGTACAGCAAAGCTCGCGGGGTCGCGCAATACTTGCTCGAGATCGTCAAGTGATCGTGTAGCACGGGCCCGAGTACCCACAGCACCGAGCTTCTCGGCCAAAACCTCGCTCGTCACCCCGGGGATCGGGGCTTCACGCGCGGGATAGATCGGTGCAAGGAGCACCTCGTCCGCAAGCGCAAGCGCCTCGACAAAGTGGTCCATGAGGTCGTGTGTACGCGAGTAGAGGTGCGGGTGGAACGCGACCACCAGTTTCTTGTCGGGAAACTCCGCGCGCGCCATCTCGAGCGTCTCCCTGACCGCAGTCGGATGGTGCGCATAATCGTCGTATACGAGCATGCCTGAGCGGGTGCTTCCCTTACGCTCAAAGCGTCGCCACGTCCCGGAGAACTGCGCCAGAGAGTTGTCGAGCCCCGCCTCGTCGAGCGTCTGATCGAGCGCACGCGCAGCAGCTTTCGCGGCCTGAGCATTCGCGCGATTGAACGCCCCGGGTATCCTGAGCTGTGGCACGGACTCGTGCTGGTAGGGCACGACACGCTTTGTGAAGCCAAACAATACCGCTCGCACCGCCATGTCGTCCGTATTCGTCACGATAGCACCGTTCTCAGGCACAAGCGCCACACCCTCGCTGAATGCCGACTGGACCTCGGCCAGATCGCGGTAGTAATCCGTGTGGTCGTGTTCAATGTTGGTGATCACGAATATGTGCGGATGAAGCTTGAGGAAGTGTCTCCGGTACTCGCACCCCTCGATCACGTAGAGGTCGTCGCGACCCGCAACATAGTTCGTGCCGTACTCGCTCATAAGTGAGCCACATAGGATCGTTGGCTGTTTGCCAGCATCAAGCAGGAGCTTGGCGAGCATGGCGGTGGTTGTGGTCTTGCCGTGGGTGCCGGACACCACGATCGACACCCCGCGACGAGTCGCCTCACCGAGCGCATCGTAGTACGACTGTTCCTGGATGCCAAGCTCGCGGGCACGCACACGTTCTCGGTTATCCTCGGGGATCGCGTCCGAGTAGACCAAGAGATCGACATCGCTCGGAACATTCTGAGCATCATGGCCGATCACAACCTGAACCCCTTTCTCTCCCAAGAGGCGTGTGACGAGCGAATCAGCCCGGTCCGAACCGGTCACGATAACGCCCCGCGTCACATAGAGCTGTGCAAGCGCACTCATGCCGACCCCACCGACCCCGACCATGTGCACCTGTTTCGTGTTCATAGCTTTGTTGTAACCCCTCTAGTATGACATGTTCCGTGAGCTCTTGCCTCCTCGGGCAATACGGCCGTTGGTACCTACTTTACGTGCAGGAGGTGTTCATAGGTCATACACGGCAACATGATGCCGGAGCGTCGCAAGGTACCGTGCGAACATATCATGTGATAGTACGAGGGAGGCAGTGTTCACGTTCGGATGGAAACTCACTTGGTCCGCATCGACTATGTCCCGATCGATGATGGCCTCTACACGGGCTCCCGTGTCATGTATGAGACCGAACGGCGATACTGAACCCGGAGTGAGACCAAGGTAGGTCATAAGGTCCTCCGGGCTCGCAAGGGAGAGCTTCTTCACGCCCAGCAGCTGCTCAAGCACCTTGAGCTCGAGCTGTTTTCTTGCGGGCAGGACCACGAGGAAGTACCGGTCCTTCTTTTTCGTACGCAGGAAAATGTTCTTGCTCGCGATGCCTGGGACATGTGCGCAAGCTGCTTCTGCCTCTGCCACTGTGTATACGGCCGGGTGATCGTACCGCTTGTGCACAATCTCATGTAGGTGCAAATAAGTTTCCGGATCCATATCCTGACAGAGCTAGCCCGCCTCCGGTGACTTGAAATCACCAGATGTAAGACGATTCTTTGTTGTACGATGCCAGTTAGAAGGGTCCGCATTATATATCTCATCGAACAGTTGCCGCGCAGTGGCCGTGAAGAGTTTCGGATAGACTCCGGCACGTCTGCCTTCGATCCATCTACTCCCTAAAGAGTTGCCGTTCGTTATTTGTTCCTGGATCTCCAGGTCGACATCGAGATTGTCCGCATCTTTGACGATCTTTGCCTCAAGTGTCTCGCGCGCTTTGTAGGCACGTGCCACATCTCCAAGATCGCTTTCAAACACGGTGCCGGACAACACGTCATGATAGGCGGCATCATCATCACGATCGGTATACATACGGGTCACGTAGTTGGTGTCCCCGGTCCGTGTCTCTGACAAGTCGTGCAGGAGTGCCATTTTCAATACCTGTTCTTCATGAGCTCCTTCCTTACGTGCTATGTAGAGTGCCAGCCACGCGACACGGAACGAGTGCTCTGCATTGTTTGCCACATCCGCTCGCCAGAACTGCTTCCAAGTACGATCGACAAATCGCATTGATCCGATCTCAAACAGTAGGTCTAGGTCTCGTTCCATGTACGGTATACCCAGATTACCTGTCACTGGCTAACTCGTCCACCAGCACTGAGAACTGCTCACCACGATCATACTCGTTCTTGAACATACCGAACGACGCGAAGGCAGGTGAGAACAAGACTATGTCGCCTGACCGTGCTCGGGCGAGCGCCGCTTCGAGCGCTTCCTTGAGCGAATCCACCGTGGTCGTATCGACCGAGTGCCCATGGAGCTGCAGCTTGCCGGTTCCGGTCCCCTTTAATAGGACTACGGCTTTCGTGTACAGAGGAAGTTGGTCGATGAGCAGCGACATGTCGAGTGCCTTGTCAGCACCACCCATGATAAGGACTGTGTTCTTCTTTCCATCCGGGTCAAGGGCACGAAGCGACGCAAGTGTAGCATCAGGCGTGGTCGCATTGGTGTCATTGTAGATGCGGACACCGCCGACCTCGCGCATGAACTGTGTGCGCCCGGGGAGCGCTTCGAAGTGCTCGATCACCTCGCGGACGACCTCATCGTCGACACCAAAGGCGCGCGCCGCTTCGAGCGCGATGCCGATATTGTAGCGATTATGCTCGCCGGGAAGCAGTTGCTTCCAACGCTTGGGTACGCTGCTCGCGTCTGCAATAACGACACGGGCTCGCATGTGCTTCTTGTAAGGATCAAGGTACTCGAGCACTTGCCGCCCGAGGACCAGGACATCGTCCTCTTCTTGGTGGAGAAAGATGTTCGCCTTGTCGCGCAGGTACCCTTCCATGCTGTCGTAATAGTTCATGTGGTCACGCATGAACGTGGTAAAAACCCCGACATTGGGCGAGAGCGGACCCTGACGAACCAGAGGGTGGTCAAGGGACCGTTCTTCACCAAAGCCCTGACACTGCCATGAGTCAAGCTCAAAGACGGCAACATGTTCCTCGGTCACCTCATCGAAAAGCGAGAGGTTCGAAACGCCGCGAACGTTCCCGCCGAGGAGCGCTGGTCGCCCGTCCGCACGCAATATAGCAGCGATCAGGTGCGTCACGGTGCTCTTGCCCCGCGTACCGGTCACCCCAACGAGCGGCACGTTTGCTATCCGGGTGAAGAGCGAGGCGCTCATGTCGACCGGTACCCCGTTCTGTCGCGCTTCGGCAATGAACGGTGAGTCGAGCGGCACCCCAGGTCCTTTGAGCACGAGGTCACGATCACGGAAATCCTCGCGGTAGTGTGCTTCCAGGCGATACGTGATGTTGGGGTACGACGTCAAACGCTCAAGCGACGGTGCGAGCGCTTCCGCGGTCTTCGTGTCAGTGACCAACAGCTCAGCCCCTGCTCGTGCGAGCCATGCCGCGTCGCCCACGCCGCGCCCCAAGAGACCGAGCCCCATTTGGGTCAGCTTTTTTCCCGCAAACACCGAGACAAAGCGGTTCATGACCTTAAGCATAGCAGAACGCAGGGTGACCCACCTGCCTGAGATACTTGACGTAGTAGGTATATATATAGTATAATGAATAGCGAAAGGAGGGTGTCATGTTCACCCAGATAGAGATTTGTCAAACGCCACAGGGCTTGTGGCAACTGCGTTTCTTGCCGACGCACATCGGCGCAAGAGATGGCTCGTATGTGCTCCGTGCCGAGCTTCTGGCCCTCTACCGAGAGGTGCACGGCCACGAACCAGGCACGGTCGACGGGCTGACATGCACACTCTCGGTCGTCTGCGATGACCGAGAACGCGCGGAGCTGCTCCGCGACCGACTTATTTCTTGGCGAAGCACCACGTAACGTCTACGGGAAGGGCGACCGCATCACGCGGTCGTTTTCCTTTCACGAGCCAAGAACGCTCGCGTCGACTCACCCTGCTCCCGCTTGGCAGGCACACGACGTCTGATCAGCTAGACCACCTCGATCTCGTGTGTGACACCTCCGAGCTGACGCGCGATATGATTGCGAAAATGGTCGCTCTCTTCCGTAACAAGGAAGCGCAGACGTCCGCTTCCCTCCGTTATAAAACGCGCAGCAGCAACATCTGCCACGGGTTGTGCCGGGTCGAACAGCTTAGCCCTGATCCCCAGCTCTTGGAGCACGTCCTTAAAGAGGTGCCGCACTAATGGGAAGTGCGTACAGCCGAGCAGGACGTTCGTGTACTCGGTGCCCGAATAAGGCATAAGGGCGCGCTGTATCTCCTCGAACATGTCGTCCTCGTCACCACCTCCCTCAAGGAGCGACACGAGTCCCGGTATCGCAACCGCATCTGCATGGGCACCAACGAGCGAAAACCCTTCCTGATAGATACCGCTCGCTACCGTCGCACGTGTTGCCACGACGAGGATACGCGCACCTGTGTTCCGAAAGCTCGCAACCGTAGGGCCGACCATTTCAATGAGCGATGCTCGGGGGAGGTTGAGAATATCGAACATCGGGAGCACGATCGATACCGACACACTGTTGCACGCACTCACGATCTCGCGCGCGCCTTCGTCGATGAGCTTCTGGATGCCGAGCACGGTGAGCGCCCCCAGCTCTTCCCTACTTTTGTTTCCATACGGTGCGTTCTTAAGGTCGCCGAAATACACCACATCAGCCGTGGGTGCACGCTCACGTATCGCTTTGAGGACCGAGAGTCCACCTGAGCCTGAGTCGAAGATGCCGAGCATAGGGAGAAAATGTCAAAAATTAAAAATCAGAAGTTGAAATTGCAAGGAAAAAGGTAAAAGCGGCTGCATAGTTCGGCTAAACGAACATGCCTTTATGCTTATGACCTACACATTTGACCTTTGATATTTGCATTTTGACTTTGCCTCTACCAACTCCCTCCTCGGCCGCCTCCGAACCCTCCGCCGACCGCACCGCTTCCACCTCCGCTTGTCGCGCTCGAACCTGGAGCAGTCGCTCTGCTCCAGGTCAACGAGAACATGCTCATGTCCGAGGCGAGCTTTTGAGGCGTAAGGCTCTGGGTGAGCGCGCCCGAACCCAGGTACCACGAGGGCGGGTTATGATGCAGTTCCGCGAAGTATCCCGCCCAGGCACGCTCGACCCCGAACGCGATCGCGTACGGCAGCAGGCGATCGAAGTGCTCAGGCGTCCGTTCGGGCGAGTTTTGGTAGATCAGCCGATGCTTTTCCGCGACCGCAAGGTACCGGCGAAACCCCTCAAGGTGCTCTTTTGCCCGTACCCCTGCACGGGTTCTTACCGGCATCCATACCCCACCTATCGCCACAATGAGCCCGGACAGACCGATACCAAAACCGAGGAGGACACCGAAGAACGTACCGAGCAGAACGCCAACACCGACCGCTGCAACCATGATAGCGATACCGCCACCCACGTACCAGGCACGCACATGATCAGGACGTGCCAGAAAGTACCGATGGGCCACCACTTCTTCGTACACCCGAGCCGCTATGTCACGACGATCTGACGCGAACGTATGTTTCAATTTCGAGAGGAGCGCACCCCGGACCTCGACCCCGTCACGGAGCCTGCTCCCCTGATACTCCGCTTTTTTTAGCCGCTCGAGTATGAGCTCCTGAACCCGGTCGGGCTTGCCTTTCGGGTTTTCAACGAACTCGAACACATACTCGATCACGTCGAACACCCAGAGCACCTTTTCTTCGAACTGATGTATTCGCAGATACCCTTCGACCGCGAGTCGTATGATCTCTGCCGAAAGCTCGGGATCGTCAACGCGCTCATCATAGACAACGCCCGCGACCGAAGGCGGCAGACCATCGGGAGGACCGAACTCGGTCACAACGGTACCCCTGCCCTGCGGATCCCGGCCACGTGCGTACCAGTGCAGGAACATGGCGACAAGCACGACCAGGGGCAAACCGAGCGGCCAGTAGGGCGGTATCTTTGTCACCGGCTCATCCGTCCAGGGTTGTGTCCGAGCAGCGATAACACCCTTCGGAAAAGCGACCGCGATCGTTACTCCGTCACGCGGGGCAAGGTCGAGTGCGGTCGCCGTATAGCCGGCACGCGTATCACCCACGAGCCGCTCCTCGCTCGTGCAGTTCGCACTACTGCCGATCTGCCCTTGATAGCACGCGGTCGCGCCGACCGGCGCGCCCGGCGGCAAGTCGACGAGCACGGTCACCCGGCCGATCGGCCGCGGCCACGAACCGCTCACGTTCCAAATGAGCTCATCGTGATCGTCGAAGTAGAGATAGGGTCCGTCGACCCGATAGGAGATGACGTAGGTCTGCTCTCCGGTCACCTGCCGTTCGGGGTTGCCGATCTTGAGGGTGAGTTCGCCGCGCGCACGGCTCTCGGTGAACGGGATCGGTTCACCGTTCTCATCCGTGACCGTAACATCGGTGACCGCTGCGGTGTACGTTTCCGAGCCTGCCTGGTAGCTATAGGGAATGATACGGAAGATACCGTGTCGCTCAACACTTCCGAAATCGTACACGATGCGTTCGGCGACCGCTATGGTCGCATCGCTCTCGATGGTCACTCGCACGTCGATCGAGGGAATGATCTCGGCACCGTGACCGACCTGGGGCACAAGAAAGAACCCGAACACGAGTGCCCACCAGGGGAAGCCGGCCCATGTGCGCTCTCGCCGTGCGAACATACCGCCATAGTACCGCAGCACTGCCCTACGTGCACGACCATCACAGAAGAACACGGCCGGAGCCGTGTTCTTCTGTTGTACCGATGTACCGTTAGAGCGATGGTGGTGGCGGTGGTGGCGGAGGTGCCGTTGAACTACCTCCTCCCGTGCCGGTACTCGTCTGTGTGGTGGTCGTGAAGTGCTCGCTTGCAGCACTCGTCTTGGTACGATTGTAGACGTTGAGCGCGAGCGCGTTCGTGCCGCCGACCATGAAGTAGCCGTATACTGAATCGCCCGCGCTCCAGCCAACAAGCGTTGGCTTGATGCGCTTCTGCGCAGCGTCATAGAACTTCGTATTTGCATCGAACTTGACCGTGTACGTCATACCGCCGGAATTGAGGGTCATACCGCTCGCAGAGACACTGCTGATCGTTCCGTCGAGGACGCGCTTCACGTTGTACACGACCGAACCTTGGGTCCGTTCCGTGTAGTTCGCGATCCCGCGCGCGAAGACACGCTGGGTCGTGCTGCTGATGTAGCCGCTTACCGCAACATCATCACCGATGCCGTACGCAGCAAGACGTTCAGCGACCGTCACGTCGCGGACCGACGGCGTGAAGCGGGTCGAGCTGTTGGGTTCTACCGTGAACGTACGACCCCAGACCTTGATGACCAAAGCGTTGCCGTTCACGATGTTGTCAATATAGCCACGCGCGCTGAAGCTCGCATAGCCGGTTCGTTTACTGACGGTACCGATGCTCAACTTCTCATACGGACCGATCACCTGGGCAGCGGCACGCTCCGGCACGACCAGGTACAGGCCCGCTCCCAAAAGGAGACTCCCGACCAGGCCAAGTACCAGG
This sequence comes from uncultured Candidatus Saccharibacteria bacterium, assembly GCA_964531785.1. Classification (GTDB taxonomy): domain Bacteria; phylum Patescibacteriota; class Minisyncoccia; order Phycocordibacterales; family UBA12088; genus CAYWMQ01. The sequence goes on along the minus strand of CAZHFF010000008.1, from coordinate 8,113 downwards.
GTGTCCGTTATACTTCGTAGACTCGTCATCATGTGCGCAAACATTACGAATAACGATAAAGGGTACCTGTAGTGTAGAGCACAATGAGCAAACTCCCTAGCCTCGAGCACCGCGCGGTGTGGAAAGTGGCGAGCGTTTTGTGCGACCCCTGCACAAAGGCCGCCCGAGCGCCTGGACGAGCTCCTCGCGGCTGACATGGTAGTGGATGCCGGCGTCCGTGTTAAAGCTCCGGCGTTCCGCGTCTGACCAGCCGGTTCCGCCCACGAACAGCTTGACCTTGCTCGGGAGCTGTGCGCGCAGTGTCGCAAGCTCACGGTCGACGGGCGGCGCGTCCCCATAGAGCTTGACCAGGCAGACGGCTGCTGCCTGGTGTCGAGCGACCGTATCAGGGACCAGGTGGAAAGGGACGTTGATACCGAGCACGATCGGCTGCCACCCTACCGCCTGGACCCTGAGCGAGAGCAGAATGAGCGCGAGTTCGTGATTCTCTCCCGGTACGCACGCGAGGAGTGCGCGCGGTGCGCCCCGCTTCGCAGCAGGAAGCAATGCTTGCAGGGCAATGAGATCGCTCCTCACACAGAACGACATCCGGTGCTCATCGAGGATGTCGAGCTCGCCACGGATCCATGCTTCCCCTATTTCCCGCAAGGTCGGCGCCACGATCTGCTCAAGCACGAGCCGTATGTTGCCTGAGGCAACAAAGCTCGTTTCCAGGTACGTCCGAGCCCGCCGGAACTCGCCGGTACGCTGGAGCGAGAAGTACTGCTCCCAGCCGAGTTCCTTGGCCTTATGAAAACGGCGGAGCGCGTAGCTCTTCGCGCGCAGTTTCGGATTCTTCTCGATGAACGCACGCAGGTGCTCCTCACGGATGCGGCGGTGGCCACCGCTCGTAACGGAGGCTTCGAGCATGCCACGGTCGATCCATCGTTTTACCGTGGACTCGTTCACGCCGAGACGACGGGCCAGTTCGGGGGGTGTGAAATGCACGATTTGCATGTTTTTAGTATAGACGATAACCTAACCATGTCAACAGCAGTTGGCCTTACGAAACTAACAGAACTACCATGAACAAGTTCACTGCCTACCTTAGCGGCGGCCTCTTCGCCCTCGCACTAACCTTCGGAATTGCCGCACCGTCGGCACAAGCAGCGGACGTCGTCGACACTGCAGCAGGTGTCGCCGACCTCTCGACCCTCGTGTCGCTCGTACAAGCCGCAGGACTGGTCGATGCCCTCAAGGATGCAGAAGACATCACGGTCTTTGCTCCAGTGAACAGCGCATTCGATAAGCTGCCCCGTTCGGTATCGCGAGCAATAGAGCGTGACCCATCGATACTCACGAAGATCCTCCTCTTCCACGTATCACCGGACCGGCTTTCGAGCAGCGAGGTCGTGGCGACCCGCAGGATCGACACGTTGACCGACCAGGACATCAGGGTCCGAGCAGCTGGCAAAAAGGTCTTCGTTGACCGCGCCCAGGTGATCGCGACCGACATCGATACCGACAATGCGACCGTCCATCTCATCAACCGCGTGATGATCCCCTGGCACCTCATTCGCGACGACGTGGTAACAGCGCTCCGCCATCGCTAACCAGAGCATAGTAACACCGAACCGGGCACCCTCTAGGGTGCCCGGTTCGGTGTTCAGTTCAACTGCTCCCGATAGCGTTCGAAGTAACCCGGGAGCTGTGAGTGGAGGGGCTCGGGGAGCGCATCTTTGGTGAACCAGGCGACCTCTTCGAACTTGTGTGGCTCGTTGTTCACGACCTGTGCTGGGTCGACGAGCACCTTGAAATCGAGCGCGACCCAGTGGGTCTTCTTGCCGTCGTGCTCGCGGTGCACATCACGATAGCCAAGGAACTCGAAGTCGAGAACCTCCGTCCCATACTCCTCCCGCACCTCCTTTTTGAGCGTATCCTCTATGGTATCCTCAAACTCAAGGGCTCCGCCACCACAGTCCCATCGCCCATGCTCATCACGACACCGCTCGCTCCGCTTGTGCATCAGTATGTTCCCCGCCCCGTCGTGACAGAGGTAGGTGACGGTCACGCCGGTATAGTCTTTGCCTTTCTGTATACGACACTCCACCGCTCCTCGAGTATACACCCATAGCGCCATGGGGTGGGACGGATACTCAGTGCTGGAGAGAGGACTTGAACCTCCACAGGGTTGCCCCTACTACGACCTGAACGTAGCGCGTCTACCAATTCCGCCACTCCAGCACTCAATACCCGTCTGTGCTCATGACCGCCTAGCTCGCTTCCCTACGAGAGGGACGGTTCACAAGGCACCTGCGTCCACTGCCGTAGAGCGGAGGTGCGCACCTACCATACCACATTTTTTCTTCGTGCACCCGTCAGAACCAGTACTCTGTCTCGTCATAAAAAGCACAGCGCCATACCTCTTAGTATAGGGTACAATGGCAGTACTGGTACTTCTTTATACGGCACACTAAGCTACTACGCTATGCGATACGTAACCATTCCCTATGCGCTGCTCGCGGCCCTCGCGCTGGGACCCGGTGCAGCCTATGCAGCAGAGATCAATTACGGGTCCCTTAAAGAACAAAAGGGCGACACCCTTGTGCTCGAGTACAAGAGCCCTGCAGGCACCTCCTACTACACCTGTGCCGTGAAGGAACGCACCTGTAGCAAAGGGGGTGAGAACGCACCGGACCTCTTCCCTGCGATCCTCGGGGGGAAAGCGTACGTACGGAGCAACGACGGACGTCTCGCAGTGCGACCGTTCGCTGTGGGAACCGTGTCGTACTACTTCCTGTACGACCTCTCAGGGGACAAACCAGTCAAGAAGGCCCTGATACCCTACCTGAAGCCGGGCGCCACCGTAACGGTCACTCGCAACAATGATGCGGTCCTCTTCAAGGACGGGCTCACGTATACGCGGTACGAGGTCGCCACCAAAAAGCTCTCGAGCGTCACGTTCACGCAGAACCTTGCGTTCCTCTCGATATCACCGAGCGGCACGTACGTGACCGGCTACAACTATGGCACTGGCCGACACGAGCTGTGGCACACGATCGAAGGTCGGAAGATCGACGGCCTGAGCGCCATGCAGTCGTACCTCGAGTTCTCGGAGGACGAGTCACGGATAGCCTACCTCGAGGACGTCCAAGGGTTCAAGACGCTCCGCACCCTGCTCGTAAGCGAGCTTGGGAAAGCAAGCGCGCCTTCCTTCATGCAACTCACCAAGCCCAAGACCGAGACCGAGGATTATCTGTTTATCGGAAATACCCTCTATTTCATGGCGAACGTCGATGGCCCCTTGGAGTGGGACCTCTTTGCCTACGACCCGAGCGTGAATAAGATCACCGCCGTAGACCGCGATGTGTCCTACGGAGACTTCCTGAAGCGGGTGCGGACGCAGGATGGCTCGCTCCTCGCCTACCAGAAGACGACAGGCAGGAACACCGACCTCTACCTCGTGAGCCCGAATCCCGGTAAGCCGGCAAAGCTCACTGCCGCAAAAGCGTCGCCCGCGACAAGCGCCATCAAGCGCGAAGTGAAAGTGTACGGCCAGCGGACCGGTGTCCTGCTCTCACCCACCAAGACGACCGCTGGCAAGCGTAACCTCTTCATCTGGATGCACGGGGGACCTATGCGCCAGGTGGCCAAGGGGTACCACCCGTACCTTTCCTACGCAGTGTACGACGAGCTCATGGAGCGATTGGCGGAGGGTGGCGCGTACGTGTACAAGATCGACTACTCGGGCTCGACCGGGTATGGCGCAGACTTCCGGAAGTCGCTCGCAATGAAGGTCGGCGACCGCGATATCGCGGATATTAGGAACGCAATCGCGGACATCAAGAAGGACAAGAGCATCGATAAGGTGTTCTTGATCGGCAACAGCTACGGCGGTTACATGGCGCTGCGCGGTATCGTCGATATGCCTGAAACGATCGAGGGTGTCGTTTCGATAAATGGCGTTTCTGACTGGTACGGGCTCATCAGCCAGATACCGAGCTCACCCTTTAAGGAGGTCTTCAACGGCGAGCCGGACACGCACAACCTCGACGCATACTTCAAAGCGAGCGTCTTCACCGGCATGGACAAGCTCACGAGCAAGGACAAGGTACTCGTGGTCTGGGGCGAGCAGGACTCCACTGTTCCTGTCTGGCAGTCGACCAAGTACCTCGAATTCGCCAAGACCCAGAAGGCCACGGTCGATTCCCTCGCATTCGTTGACGAGGACCACATCCTGAGGAAGCGCACGAACCTTGACGCGCTCTGCAGGAAAGTAACGAGCTTCCTCGGCACGCCCGCAAAGTGTTCGGTGCGGTAGGGTTCGGCACACGTGAACAAGCCCCGGCGTACGCGCGCCGGGGTTTTGTGTTAGAACATCGTGCCGCAAACGCTCGGGTCGTCACTCGCTGCTGCAAGCAGAGCTACCTGCCCTTCCGTGCTTATAGGCTGATCAAGCACGAGAACATAGCGACCTTCCGGGGTCTTGTAGATGTTCACCTGGCCACACCCTTGTCGGAGCGCGATCATGACCATGGTACCGAGCGTCTGGATATTTGATGTGGTGTATCGTAGATCGAACACGGACCTCTCCACCTTACTCGCCTCAAGATAGCACCGTGCCATACTGGCGACAAGAGAGGAGTATGCCTAGATGATGTAGCTTAGGAGCGCACCGACGACATCGTACTTGAGTCGTTGGAAGCGGGTCCGCTGTTCCCACTCTGTCCGAGTCACCTCGTGGGCCATACCACAGTCACGAAGAAACTGCTCACGAAGGGAGCAGATCAACCCGGGATCGGTGGTGTGTATGTTGAGCTCGTGATTGAAGTGGAGGCTGAGGGGGTCGAGGTTCGTGCTTCCTATGGTCGCCCAGACATCATCGACAACCATGATCTTGGCATGCACCATCGTAGGTAGGTACTGGAAGACACGCACTCCATGGCGCAGGAAGTACGCGAAGCTCGAGAGGCTCGCCAGGTCCGTAAGCCCGAGATCGCTCACCTGTGGTATGAGTACGCGCACCGAGACCCCACGGCGTACCGCACGAAAGAGCGCACGCGCGAGTGCGCGGTCCGGTGCGAGGTAGGGGGACGTGATCTCGATGGTACGAACCGCATGCTTACAGGCCTGGAGCATGTCTTTGCGTATGTGGCGCCTCAATACACCCGGCGCATTGGCGACCACCCGAAAGGTGCCGTTCACGGGATAGACGGTGCTCTGCCGCTGTTTCCCGACCGTAAAACCCTCCCAGTGCCGATCGAAAGCAAGCCCCAGGACCTCTGCAGGCTTCCCAGTGACATAGAGATGAGTATCGCGCCAATGACGCGCACGTTCGGTCACCACCACACCGCCAACGAACGCGTACGCGCGATCGACGACCATAAGCTTGCGATGATTTCGAAAGAAATGGAGCATCGCATCGACGCGATTCAGCGGGTTCGCGAAGGTGTTCCACTCGACCTTGATCCCCGCGTCGACAAGCTCACGCACGACACCGGTTCTCAGAAAATTGATGCTCCCCAGACTATCGACGAGAAGACGTACCTGCACCCCCCTCTGTGCCCGTTCAAGGAACACGTCGACGAACTTCCGCCCGATACCTCCCTCGTGCACATCTTCGAACAGATACTGTTCGAAATCGATGTTTTCTTTTGCTTCGCGCAATACCGCGAGCATCGCCTCCCATGCTTGTTCGGTCTGAAAGTACAAAGCTGGCGCATCTACGGTCATACCGCAAGTATACCCGTATCGCGAGAGGACGAAACTAATACATAGGATGCTTATCCGGAAACACGTTGACGCTCGTCTCTCACCCTGGCGTATACACACTGCGCGCCAGGCTGTCTGGTCGCCGAAAACCAGCGGTCATTACTCTCATGTGCCGTCACCGCCACCACACAACAAGACCGCCGTATGTACCGCCAGATTTTCCAAAAGCAGAGCGGTTGAGGTCCTGTGGACCGTTACGGACTTGGCAAGCGTGAGCATGGTGATTGTATGTATAATTGCACAGGACGGAGGACGCCTGCCCCCTTGGTTGGTCCTTTCTGTTTTTTGTGATTCCTTTACCGCACGACACGCCTTAGATGGAGCATGTCACGTCTGCGTTCTACTTTGCGTGCCACCCAAGCAATCACTCTGCATATGCCCCACATGGCACGACGCCAACATGGGGTAGTGCCAAGTGCATGGATCTGGCTACTTGTTTGAGAAGTATCGTTTCATGCAATCATGGTATACCGGCCAGTAATCATACTGCTCCCAATCAGACACGGATACCCATTTGGCATCAGCCAACTCAGCACCATCTAGCAGGACCTCTGATGTGCTGCTCTGACAACGATATACCACAAGAAAGTGATCACCTTGTGTTGGACTTTTGAATGTTCCAGTAGAAAAGGGTGCTATGTTCGAAATGTCGAGCTGGGTCTCTTCTCGTATCTCTCGATGCAAACCCTCTTCAGGAGTCTCGTCTGCATGTAGCCGGCCGCCCGGCAACTGCCATTTGTTGTCATGTGCATTGAGCACAATAAGCATCTTTCCCTGATACTCAATTATTGCCTTCTGGGCAACACACGCAATAAGTTTTTCAGACATAGACACAGTATATCTAAAAGCACCCACAGTGGGTGCTTTTAGATATACTGTGCGCGACCCAGGACTCGAACCTGGGACCTCGATCGTTACAAACACTAGTGAGAATGTCGCGAGGGAGCTTGCTCAGTCATGACATTCGAACGACGTGTTTGTATGCTTTCATACAAATGGCAGCGAGGGTCACGCGAGAAAGTGTTCTTTTCATACGCATCGTGCGCGATCCAGGACTCGAACCTGGGACCTCGTCATTATCAGTGACGCGCTCTAACCACCTGAGCTAATCGCGCACGATGCGTACGAAAGTGAAAGAACATTTTCTCATGAGACCCGAACGAACCATTTGTATGCTCCGCATATCAGTGGAGTGCTCTAACCACATCAGCTACCGCGCAAATGACTCTAGTACGACCACATCAGCCATTGCGCAGTAGGGCGCAGTGTAGCAAAAAAAGGTGCGGGCCTCAACTACATTCATGCAGTTGTGGCCCGCTTGGTTCAATCACCCCACAAGACGTGCGAGATGCACGAGATGGGTTATGAGCGCGAAGATGCCTGGTGCGGCAGTTATTGTGCCGACCAGGATCAGCGCGTTCTTGGTCGTAGCCATCGCCTCCTCCTCCTCGATAGGGTTCTTGTTCGCTCTAAGTCAACCACAAAAAGCGTATTCTTACAAATACGCTCCGCGCAGTACCGCCGTGCTCATGTGGAGAAATACACTCTCTTTTGTTCCGTCCTGCTCGCTTTGCGAGCCCTCGTTCCCCGGTCTTTCCCGGCGTCTAGCACCGATTCAGAGCTCGTGTGCTTACTCTCCTATCCTCGATCGAGGGATAGGAATCGACAAGTAAGTGTTCTGCTGTCGCAGAGACACGTTCCAATTGGAATTAATCCACGAGCAGCTTCCGCTACCCGTGCCTTGTTACGACTTACACCCTGTTACTGAGCTTACCGTAGGCCCGGATTAACCGGGACGTCGGGTACTCCCAGCTCCCTTGTGTTGACGGGCGGTGAGTACAAGACTCGAGAACGTATTCACCGCAGTATAGCTGACCTGCGATTACTAGCGATTCCAACTTCATGTGGGCGAGTTGCAGCCCACAATCCGAACTGAGGATGCTTTTCTGAGGATTTGCTCAGGGTTACCCCGTCGCTTCCCGTTGTAGCACCCATTGTAGCGCGCGTGCCGCCCAAGGCATCAAAGGGCAATACGGACTTGGCGTCATCCCCACCTTCCTCCCAAAAAGGGCAGTCTTGCCTGACACTTGTAACAGACAACAGGGGTTGCGTTCGTTATCCGACTTAACGGTACAATTCAAACCACGAACTGACGACAGCCATGCAGCACCTGCCTAAGCGTCCGAAGAGGGCTCTGGTTTCTCAGAGCTTTCGCTTAGGTTTCAAGCCTTGGTGAGGTTCTTCGCTTAGCGACGAATTAAGCCGCACGCTCCACCGCTTGTGCGAGTCCCCGTCTATTCCTTTGAGTTTTAAGCTTGCGCGCGTACTACCCAGGCGCCTAACTTAACGCGTTAGCTTCGCC
>CAZHFF010000007.1:0-38970 GCA_964531785.1 uncultured Candidatus Saccharibacteria bacterium | reverse complement strand
ACCTTCTTTCATTGCTACCCCGATATTCATGGCAAGAAAACAACGCTCTGACTCTGCGGCTGCTGCTGTGAAGGCGGCCATGAATGCCGCATCACCTTTGCCAGAGGTGCCGGAGTTCGTGAAGCTCCGCCCTGGTGACGAGCCGTTTTGGACAGCGGTAATTCGTGCGCGCGCGCGGGATGAATGGACGGACAGCGACCTGGTAATCGGCGCACAGCTTGCGCGCTGCCAGGCTGATATTGAGCGCGAGCAGGAATTGCTTGATTCAGAGGGAGCGGTCATTGAAAACGCCAGGGGCACGCAGGTCATGAACCCGCGCGTCACTGTTCTGGAACAGCTATCGCGCCGCGAGCTGGCGCTGATGCGCTCTCTTTGCATGGCCGGCATCGCCAAGGGCGACAAGCGCGACATGGCGAAGGCCAGATCGCTTCAGCACCAGGCCGAGCGCGCGCGCGACGAGCTGGCCGAGGAAGACAGCCTGCTGGCATGAAGAAACAAACACGTGGTGAGCGCGTCATTGCGTTCATCCACGCCTATCTGGTTGTCCCCGAGGGCGATCTACTTGGCCGGCCACTGAGGCTTGACGCGTGGCAGCAAAAGTTCATCAAGGCCGTCTATGACAACCCGCACGGCACGCGCCGTGGCTTCCTGAGCATCGCCAGAAAGAACGGGAAAACGGGCCTGATTGCGGCCTTGCTGCTGGCGCACATCGCAGGCCCGGAAGCCGTGCTGAACAGCCGCATCGTCAGTGGTGCCATGTCCAAGGAGCAGGCCGGCGAGGTGTTCAACTACGCCAGCAAGTTCGTTCAACTGTCGCCGGAGCTGTCGAAGCGCGTTCGCATCGTGCCGTCTGGAAAGCGGTTGATCGGGCTGTCGAAGAACGTCGAGTACCAGGCCATCAGTGCTGACGGTGCCACAGCACACGGCAAGAGCCCAGTGCTGGCGATTCTTGACGAGGTGGGGCAGGTGCGCGGGCCGCGCAGCGACTTCATCGACGCCATCGTCACGGCGCAGGGCGCCTACGAAAACGCCATGCTGTTTGCCATCAGCACGCAGGCGCCGCATGACGCCGACCTGTTCAGCATCTGGTTGGACGATGCAAAGGCCAGCAAGGACAAGCGCATCGTGTGCCACGTGTACGAAGCGCCGAACGACTGTGACCTCATGGACAAGAAAGCCTGGGTGGCGGCGAACCCGGCCATGGGCAACTTCCGCAGCTTGAAGGATGTGGAAGAGCAGGCCGACCGGGCCAGCCGGATGCCGAGCTTCGAGCCCACGTTCAGGAACCTTGTGCTCAACCAGCGCGTGGACATGGTGGCGCCGTTCATCGCCCGCAGCGTGTGGGAGCGCAACGGCGGCGAACCAGACCACGACGTGTTCCTGGAAGAACCGTCGTTCGTTGGGATTGACCTGTCCAGCAAGGTTGACCTGACCAGCATGGTGCAGGTGGCCTGGCGTGACCGTTGGCATGTTCGGGCGTGGTTCTGGACGCCGGCCGACACATTGAAGGATCGCGCCGCGCGTGACCGGGCGCCCTACGACACCTGGGCGCAGATGGGCCTCATTCGCGCGCTGCCTGGGCAGTCGCTCGATTACGAAATGCTCGCGCAGGAGATTGGCGAAGCACTGGAAGGCTGCGATGTGCAGGCGGTTGGCTTCGACCGCTGGCGCTTCGATCTGTTGAAAAAAGAGCTTGACGAGATTGACGTGAACTTGCCGCTGGTGCCGTTCGGCCAGGGCTTCAAGGACATGTCTCCAGCGCTCGAAACGCTGGAGACCACGCTGCTGAACAACCAGATCGCCCACGGAGGCCACCCGGTGCTGACCATGTGCATGTTCAATGCCCGCGTGCAGTCTGATGCAGCTGGAAATCGGAAGCTGGACAAAGCCAAGGCGACGGGCCGCATTGACGGTGCCATTGCTTTGGCCATGGCGCTTGGAGTTACGTCCGCAGCTGAATCAACAGAGTCCGTGTACGAAGAGCGCGGGTTCCGCTACATCTAAAACATGAACATCCTTGACCTATTCCGCCGCAAGCAAACGCAGGCGGAGGGCCAAGCTGCGCCCCGCGCAGAGGGTATTGGCGGAACCGTTTTCACAGGCCTTGATGACCCCGCCTTGCTGGAGTACATCCGTGCTGGCGCAGTGGTTGGAGATGCCAGTCTGCGCAACATGGCGGTGCTGCGCTGCCTCACGCTCATCAGCAACAGCATCGGCATGCTGCCGCTGAACCTGATTCACAACGACGATCAGAAAACGCCGGCAACGTCCCACAACGCATACCGGCTACTCAAGCGCCGACCAAACGACTGGCAGACACCGCGCGAGTTCAAGAGCCTGCTGATGCTGCGCGCTCTGATGCACGGCAACGGATACGCCCGTGTCATCCGTGCCAGCGGCCGGCCCATCAGACTGGTGCCGATCACGGTGGATGTGAAGCCAAAGCTTTCAGCGGATTACCGCATCCGATACGAAGTCACGGCTGACGGCGGATCGGTTGAAACACTGGGCAGTACCGACGTGCTTCACCTGCGTGACATGTCGATGGATGGTGTCGAGGGCAAGTCCAGGTTGAAGCTGGCCGCTGACGCCATCAATCTGTCTGCCCAGGCACAACGCGCTGCCTCGCGCGTGTTTGAGCACGGCGTCATGGCCGGCGGTGCTATCGAGTTCCCCGCATCGCTGTCGGACAAGAGCTACCAGCGCATGAAGGAGTCTCTGGCTGGCTCCTACGCCGGCGCGGACAACGCCGGGAAGTGGATGCTGGTGGAGGAAGGCGGCAAGGCCAACAAGTGGGCGGCCACGCCAGAGTCTGCGCAGCAAGTCGAAAACCGCAACCATCAGATCGAGGAGATCGCCCGCCTGTTCGGCGTGCCGCGCCCACTGCTGATGATGGACGACACCACGTGGGGCAGCGGAATCGAGCAACTGGCCATCTTCTTTGTGCAGTACACGCTCGCCCCTTGGTTCAACGCCTGGGAAGAAGCGCTAGCCCGCGTGCTTCTGTCAGACGCCGAGCTGGATCGGCTCACCTTCAAGTTCAACGAGCGCGCTTTGTTGCGTGGCACCCTGAAAGACCAGGCCGACTTCTTTGCCAAGGCGCTTGGCGCTGGCGGCCATTCACCGTGGATGACGCCGAACGAAGTGCGCGGCCTGTCCGACCTGCCGCGCTCCGACGACGAGCGCGCAGATTCGCTGCGCAACCCAATGACCGAGAGGAACGGCAATGAGCCTGATCCAGCTACCTGAAGTCCGCGCAGACGCGCGCCTGCAATCCCTGGCGTTCGATATGCGCACCGATGCCGTCGAGCGCTGGACGCCAGGCGTGCACGCTGCTGCCGACAGCGAAACAACCATCTCCATCTACGACGTGATCGGCGAATCATGGGACGGCTCTGGCGTCACTGAAAAGCGCGTGGCCGCCGCCTTGCGCGCCATCGGCGACCGCGACGTGACGGTGAACATCAACTCGCCTGGAGGCGACTTCTTCGTCGGCGTGGCCATTTACAACCTGCTGCGCGAGCACCAGGCCAAGGTTACGGTGAACGTGCTGGGCCTGGCCGCGTCCGCCGCGTCCATCATTGCCATGGCCGGCGACGACATCCTGATGGGCGAGGGCGCGTTCTTCATGGTGCACAACGCCTGGGCCGTGGCCATCGGCAACCAGCACGACATGCGCGAGGCCGCCGAGTTGCTGGCACCGTTCGACGACGCCATGGCCGGCCTGTATGCCAAGCGCACCGGTCAGGACAAGAAGCGCATCGCGCGTCTGATGGACCGAGAAACATGGATGGGCGCCGACACGGCCATCACCGAGGGCTTTGCCACCGGCACCCTCGACGACGACGAGATCAGCCAGGACACCAAGGCCAGCACCGCGAACAAGCCGCTGGCACTTATCGAATCCATCATGGCCAAGGCCGGTTACTCGCGCAGCGCGCGGCGTGACCTGATCCGGGCCATGTATGCCACCAAGCCGGGCGCTGGTGGCGATGTTGCCAAGCCGGGCGCTGGCGACGACGTTGCAGCGCTGCTGCATTCAACCATCGCCATCATGAAAGGAACCCAGCGATGAAACACGCTTGCCAATCCAGCCGCGTTGTGCGCGGCATCCAGACCGTCCGCGCCGAAGCGCCCAGCGAACTAAAGGCGCTGGTCGAGCAGATGAACAAGGCCTTTGCCGACTTCAAGGCCGAGCACACCAAGCAGATCGATGAGATCAAGGCCGGCATCCAGTCGGGCGACACCGCGTCCAAGATCGACAAGATCAACTCGGAGCTCGACCGTCTGCAAACTGAAGTCGAGGACGCTCACGTGAAGCTCGCCGCCGGCAGCACCGGCAAGGGAGGCGCCAAGGACACCGAGTACGTGGCGGCCTTCCAGGCGCACATGCGCAAGGGCGAAATCCAGGCTGCTCTGAACAAGGGCGCCGACGACGAGGGCGGCTACCTGACGCCCACCGAGTGGGATCGAACCATCACCGACAAGCTGGTGCTGGTCTCGCCCATGCGCCAGATCTGCGGTGTGCAGAGCACCAGCAAGAACGCGTTCAGCAAGCTCTACAACATGGGCGGCACCGGCTCCGGCTGGGTCGGCGAAACCGACGCGCGGCCTGAAACTGGCACGCCCGAGTTCGCGCCGCTGATCATCACCACCGGTGAGATCTACGCCAACCCGGCTGCCACTCAGCAGATTCTGGATGACGCGGAAATCAACCTGGAGCAGTGGCTGTCCGGCGAGGTGCAGACCGAGTTTGCCAAGCAGGAAGGCCTGGCCTTCGTGTCCGGCGACGGAAGCAAGAAGCCGAACGGCATCCTGACCTACGTCACTGGCGGCAGCAATGCGGCCACGCACCCGTTCGGCGCCATCGCCACGGTCAACAGCGGAGACGCCGGCACCATCACGGCCGACGGCATCATCGACCTGATCTACGACCTGCCAAGCACTTTCACCGGCAATGCGCGCTTCATCATGAACCGCAAGACGCAGGCTGTGGTGCGCAAGCTGAAAGACGGTCAGGGCAACTACCTGTGGCAGCCGTCCTACGTGGCGGGCCAGCCGGCCACCGTGGCGGGATTCCCGATCACCGAGGTGCCCGACATGCCCGACGTGGCCGCTGGCGCCAAGGCGGTCATGTTCGGCGACTTCCGCCAGGGCTACCTGATCGTTGACCGCATCGGTATCCGCGTGCTGCGTGACCCGTACACCAAGAAGCCGTACGTGCTGTTCTACACCACCAAGCGCGTCGGTGGCGCGGTGGTGAACCCCGAGTGCCTGCGCGCGCTCAACATCGCCGCCTGACCGGTGGGTGCATAGCAAGGGCCGCTCTTCGGGGCGGCCCTTTGCTTTGGGAGCTACGCCATGAAATTCATCGCACCGTTCTCCGGCGTCAAGGCCGGCGAGATTTACCCAACACATTTCCAGCCCGGTGACCACTGCCCGCCCGAGCTTGAAGCTGCCGCCCTGGCTGCCGGCGCCGTCAAGCCAGCGCCTGCTGCCAAGAAGCCGGCCAAGGTCGCCGAGGAATAAGCCATGCCCCTGTTGGACGACGTGAAGGCGCACCTGCGCATCCCTGCCGGCGACACCGACAGCGATGTGCTTTTGTCGCGCCTCATCGCGTCCGCCGAGGCAGAATGCCGCCGCTTCATCGGCCTGGCGGCAGATGCCGAGATCGATCAGCCCGACGCCATTACCGGTGTCTTCCTGATGGTGCAGGCCGACTACGACGGCGATCCTGAAAAGCGCAACATCTACCGCGCCGCCGCCATCGCACTGTGGCGTGATCACCGCGAGAACGCCGGGGGGCTGTGATGTTCGCCGGCCGCCTTCGCCACCGCATCGCCTTCCAGCGCCCCGGCCAGGCCTACGACGAGTTCGGGCACCCGCTGCCCGGTGACGCCGGGTTCGAGCATGTCGTCACCGTCTGGGCGTCTGTGCGCCCCATGGGCAGCAGCGAGCGCCTGGCGGCGGCGCAGATGGAAAGCGGGCAGACGCACGTCGTCACCGTCCGCTACAGCGAGGTATTGGCCGCTGCCACCGGCACCTGGCGCATCCAGTTCGGCAACCGCCTGTTTGGCATCGTCGGCCTGCCGCGCAGCCCTCAGGAGGGCCGGCAGTGGCTGGTGTTTGACTGCACGGAGCGCGTCAGTGGCTGAGTTCCGCGTCACCGGCCTGGCCGAGTTGAAGAAGGCGCTGAATGATCTGCCAGAGCGGCTGGAGCGCAACGTGGTGCGTGGCGGCCTGCGCGCTGGCGGCAACGTGATCCGTGACGCAGCCAAGGCGCGCGTGCCGGTGCGCACCGGGAAGCTGCGCGACACCATCAAGGTCAAGACCAGCGCGCGCCGTGGCAAGCTGAAAGCCACCATCGTGGCCGGCGGCCCTGACGTGATCTACGCCCGCATGGTCGAGTTGGGCACCGCCGCGCACTTCATCAAGCCGCGCCACCGCAAGAGCCTGCTCATCGCCGGCCTGATGCGCGAAGTCGTGCACCACCCTGGCGCACAGCCCAAGCCATTCATGCGGCCGGCGCTGGACGAATCTGCCGAGGCGGCGGTGAATGCCTTTGCCGACTACGTGCGCAAGCGGCTGGCGAAGGAGGCCGCCAAATGAGCCGCCCACTGGCCGCTGCGCTGATGGGCCTGCCCGGCATCAAGGCCGCCGTGCCCGACGCCGTGCCGGTGCGCCGCGCGCTGGGCCACCTGCCGCCAGGCGCCGAGCTGCCGGCCATCGTCTACAGCGTCATCAGCATCGTGCCCGACCCGTATGTCGATGACCCGGCCGGCCTGGAGGCCATGCGCCTGCAGGTCAACCCGCTGGCCCTGACTGTGGGCCAGGTGCAGCAGATACACGACGCCGTGCAGGCCACCCTGGACGGCCTGGCTGATCAACACCTGGCGGGCCGCCGCGTAGTCGCCATCCGGCGCGACGTGGCCGGGCCTGCCGACGACACCACCGACGATGCCGGCAGCACGGTCTGGACCTGGCCGCGCGACTACATCGTCATCTACGAATGATGGATTTGTTGTTGCTTGAGGTGCATGGCAGTGGGTGACTATCAGACGCACACGCTGCTTCTGTTTGTGGCGTTTGTCGTGCTGAAGGCGCAGGACATGACGCCACAGATGCGCCGCTTCATGTCGCACGTGATCTTGGCGGCGCAGGTCTGTTTGTTTGCCTGGGCGGTGATTAGCAATGGCTGATGGCGATCGCTGGATGGTGCCTGTACGGCTGTATTGGAGGGCGTTTGGTGACTGAGGAACATAAACACAAGGTGTTTGAACTTACTAAGCAGTTCATGGACGCCTTGAGCGAATTCGGCTGCGACAGCAGCATCAAGATTGATTCGACTTTGAAGCTAATCGAGATTTATCCGAATCCGAACGGCCCGCGAATCTACAACGTCACACTGAAATTCGATGTGGTCGATGACTGAAGAACAACGAAAGCCATCAAATCCGCAGCCGAAGAACTGGCTCGCGATCACTGAGAACATGTCGATTACCTGAAATGAGTCCATCGACCAAAGCACTGCACGAAGCCCTGCTGCGGCACCTGGAAGGGTGCCTGAAGGCATGGCGCAAATGGCTGGAAGCTCAGCAGCCGCAGTAACCCTGCGCTAACCCATCCCAACTGCCACGGCAGAAAGGCCGCGCCTTCACTGGCCCCGCCTTTCGAGCGTCCCTCGCAGAAATCTCGCCGCCCCCGGGCGGTTTTTTCTTGCACGAAAGGACGCCGCCATGGCAACCAAGCCCACCATCAGCGCCGCCGGCACCACCATCGGTATTGCCAGCGGCAACCCTGCAACCTACGACGCCGCCGGCTTTGGCGCGCTCACTTTCGACTTGATCGGAAAGATCAAGAACGCGGGCGAGTTCGGCAAAACCTTCGATCTGATCCGTAACAACTACCTGTCCCAGCGCGGCACCGAGAAGCGCAAGGGCACGTTCGACGCGGGCAACCTGACGATCGAGGTCGATATTCAGGATGGCAACCCCGGACAGGCCGCCTGCGAAGCCGCGCTCGATTCGGACGAGGACTTCAACTTCGAGGTCAAGTTCAAGAACGGCATCACCTACTACGTGCGCGGTCAGGTCACCAGCTTTCCCAAGCGCATCGGTGCCCCGAACGACATGGTGTCCGCAACCATCGGTATCGAGCTGAACCCGTTCTTCGACGCCGACGGTGAAGAGCTGGCCGCCGTCAAGGTCGAGACCTGACCCCCGCGCTCGAGCGCACCCCCGCACCGACCCGGCTCGCTTCGCACCTTCGCGGGTGCGGGCGGGCTGGGCACGGGCATTTCTGCAACCACCCGCGAAAGGCCATCCATGAGCAAAGAAACCGCCACCCCCGACACCGCCGACTTCTCGCAGTTCCTGCTGTCGCCCACCGGCCGCGTTGAAATCAGCCTGCCCAACGGCGAGCCCATGCTGTACCAGGGCAAGCAAGTTGCCGTGCACGTGTTCAGCCCCGCCAGCGCCGAGTACGCACGCGCCGAAACCGCCCTGCAGCGCGCCGCGCGCGAGCGCTTGTTTGGCGGCAAGAAGAAGGCCAACGAGGCAGAGGAAGAGGCCGAAACCAATGCCCGCTTCCTGGTCACTGTCACGAGCAGCATCGAGAACTTCCCGTACCCCGGCGGCCCCGAGGCCATCTACCGCGAGCGCAAGCTGGCCTACATCGCCGACCAGGTGCGCGCGTACCTGAACGACCAGGGAAACTTCTACAAGCCCTCGAAGGCGAGCTGACGCTGGCCGCCAGCCAGCTCGGCTGGGCGCACTCGCGCCCCACCGACGCTGACGGCAAAGAGGGCGAGAAGACCCAGCTCGAACTGGCGCTGGAAAACGGCGGCGAGATATTCCTGCCGCCCCAGCGCGCACCCTACCTGTGGCAGTGGCTGCAATCCGCAGGCCTGTCGCAGCCCGGCGCCATGGGCGCCATCCCGTTGACTGCCACCGAACTCGCCGCCTGGGCCACTGGCTCTGGCGTCGAGCTGCAGCCGTGGGAATTCGGGGCGCTGCAGCGTGCCTCGCGCGCGTACTGCAGCCAGCGCTACCAGCCCGACCCGTACCCGCCCTGGGGCGACCCGGACGACCTCTACGACGACGACGTGATTGCAGAACGCCTGCAGCGCGGCCTCGACAAGCTTCTGTAACCAAGGAACGACAACCATGAAAGTCGGACAGCTCATGATCGACATGGCCGCCGACGTGGCACGCCTGCGCACGGACATGAACCGTGCCGTGTCCACCGTCGATGGCGCCATGGCGAAGATCAGGAGCGCGGCGAAGCTGGCCATGGGTGCGCTGGCTGCCCTGGGTCTCGGGCTGTCGATTGCCTCGTTCAGCGGCTTCATCCGTGGCGCCATCGACGCCGCGGACTCCATGGCGAAGTTGAGCCAGAAAACGGGCCTGGCCGTGCGCGACGTGGCCGGGTTGCAGCTCGCCTACCGACAGTCGGGCCTGGGCGCCGACCTGCTCGAAAAGAGCATGGCGCGCATGGCGCGCGAGATGGCGAACGGCAACGATGCGTTCAAGGCCATGGGCGTCAACGTGCGCAATGTCGACGGCACCCTGCGCCCCGTGCGCGAGGTGCTGGGCGACGTGGCCGACAAATTCAGCACCTACCGGGACGGCGCCGAGAAAGCCGCGCTGGCGCAGGAGATTTTCGGCAAGTCGGGCGCCGAGATGATCCCCATGCTGAACGGCGGCAGCGAGGCCCTGCGCGAAATGGACGAGTGGGCCGAAAAGCTCGGCCTCACCATGAGCGCCGAGACCGCCAAGCAGGCCGAGCAGTTCAACGACACGCTGGATTTGCTGGGCCAGGGGCTGCAGGGCGTCGGCCGGCAGATCGCCGCCGAGATGCTGCCAACGCTCACGTCACTGGCTGGCGAGCTGCTGACGACCGCCACCGAAACGGGCGCATTGCAAACCGCATCCAACGCGCTCACTGTGGTGCTGAAAAGCGTCTACACGGTGGCCGCCAGCGGCATCCAGATTCTGACCAACCTGGGCCGTGCGGCCGGTGGTGCTGCCGCTGCCGTCATGGCGGTTCTGCGCGGTGATTTTGCAGGCGCCAAGTCCATCATGGACCAGGTGCAGCTCGACAACTCGGCTGCCTGGAAATCCAACGTGGACAGCATCAGCCGGCTGTGGAATGACGCCGGCAACGCAGGCGTGGCCGCCATGGCCGCCGTCACCGGGGCCGCGACCCGCGCCGCGCCCATTGTCGAAAAGCCCGGCAAGGCCGCCAAGGCCTCGCTGAAAGCGGCCAAGGACGAGGCGATGGAGCTTTACCAAAAGCTCACCATGAAGGACATCGGCCTCGACCCGAAGTTCTACGCCGACCTCAACCGGCTGCACGGGGCATACAAGCAGGGCAAGCTCACCATTGACCAGTACCGCAACGCGGTCGAGCTGCTCACCAGCCAGCAGGCATTCGCCCAGCGCCTGCAGAAAGCGCAGGAAGAAGCGCACAAGGCCGCCGTGGCCGCCATCGACCAGCACCGCAGTGCGTTGCAGGCGCTGGCCAGCGAAGAGGCCCGGCGCGTTGACGGCATCGGCGACGAGAACAAGCGCCTGCGCGAGGAAATCCAGCTCATCGGCCTGACGGCCAAGCAGGTCACGCAGCGCGCCATTGCGCTTAACAACGCCACCATCGCCGAGAAGGAAAACCTGCTCGCGCGCCTGCAAAGCAACAGCCACACCACCACGCGCGAGATGGCCGCGCTGCAGGAAGAAATCCGGCTGCTCAGGGAGCGCAACGAGCTGCTGGGCCAGCGGCAGTACGCGGAAGAGATGGTGCAGTCGCACCAGCAATACCTGGAGATGTGGCAGTCCATCGACCGCACTGCCCACGACGTGTTCGTCAACATCTGGGAGGATGGCGCCGGCACCTTCAAGCGCCTGGGCAAAACGCTGAAAGCGGCGCTGCTGGACTGGCTGTACCAGCTCACCGTCAAGCGCTGGATCATCAACATCGGCGCCAGCTTTTCGGGCAACCCGTCTGGCTTTCTGCAGGCGTTCGGCATGGGCGGCGGGCAGGGCGGGATGATGGGCAACGCCGGCAGCATGATGCGCGGCGCTTCACTGATCGGCAACTGGCTCGGCTTTGGCTCCGGCGCGGCGCCTGGCACGCTGGCCCTTGCGAACGCCTGGGGCGCGATGGGCGGCAACAGCATGAGTGCGTTCATCGCCGCCAATGGCGGCTGGGGCACCATGGGTGGCGGCGCCATGGCTTCTGGTGCTGGCGGCCTGGGTGGCCTCGCCGCCGGCATGGCCGCCGTGGCCGCCCCGCTCATCATCGGCGCCATCGTCGAGAGCAACAGCCGCGATCGCCACGGCGGCGCAGCCTACGCCACCAGCCACTGGCGGGACGATCCCTATGCGCGGGTGATTGAAGGCTCCACGGAGTGGAGTCCGGCATCAGCCGACTTGCCCGACCGCGCCGCCATGCTGGCCGAGCTGGAGGCGCTGGGCATCACCGACGGCGGCAGGTTCGGCACCAACGACCGCGCGCTGTACCACTACCTCGAAATGGCCCGCAGCCGCGCCAGCATGTCGGGCGCCGGGTTCGACACGCCGGGCCTTGGCCGGGGCAACCCCGACCTGGGCGACTTCTACCGTGGCCAGGGCTACATCAACCCCGAGGAACTCGGCTGGTGGAGCAACAAGGGCGCCGACATCCTGGCCATCGACCCGCAGGTGGTGGCCGCCAGCCGCGCCATTGCCGAGTCGGTTGTGGCGCCGCTCACCGACATGGCGCGCATGTTGGGTGACGAGTCCGAGTTCCGCGCCATTGCCGGCTTCGCCAACCGCGGCAAGGGCAAGCTGTGGGGCGCCATGGCGATCGAGCGCGACGGTCAGTCCATCGTGGACATGGAGCGCGCGGACTACGAGAACGCCGAGGAATACATGCGCGCCGTGTACCGCGGCGCCATGGACGCGTTCGACAGCCTCGACCTGCCCGAGTGGGCCAAGGGGCAGGTGGAGGGCGCGCAGGCCGCCATGGACCAGCTCAGCGGCGACAAAGTTGGGCAAGAGGCGGCGGCCATCTACCAGCAGACCGCCGCCGGGATCGCCCAGTTGTACCAGTCGATCCAGCTCATGATCGACGTGTTCCCGGATTTCAGCAGCGCCACGCAGGACAGCCTGTTTGCCCTGCAGGAGCTGATGGGCGGCATGGGCAATCTGCAGCAGGCCTACAGCGCCTACCTGCAGAGCTATTGGACTGAGGAGGAGAGGGCCAGCTTGTTGCGTCGGCAGGTAGAGGTCGAGTTCGAGCGCATGGGACTGGCCATGCCGGCCTCGCGCGATGCGTTCCGCGCGCTGGTGGAAGCGCAAGACCTCACCACCGAATCGGGGCGTGAAGCCTTCGCCGCGCTGATGGGCGTGGCGGGTGCGTTCGCCGAGTTGACCAATGCCAGCGTGGCCGCTTTTGCAGAGGCCGAAACCCTGGCCGGCGTGATCCGCGACGGCCTGCTGGGCAACATCGCCGCCGAAGACCTGGGCGGGCAGATGGCCGACGTGGTGATGACCGGCATGTACAACGCCATTGCTGGCGGGTTTGCGGAACAGATCACGCAGATCATGATGCAGGGCGTCATCAACCCGGTGATTCAGGCCGCGATCACTGGCGCTGCCATGTCGGAGGTGGTGAGCCAGGCGGCCATCGACAGGATGGTGGCCGACGCCGTGCGCGTGGCCGAGGCGCTGGGTGCGATCCTGGACGATCCGGCGTTCCGCGACGCCATGGGTCGGATCGAGAGCGCAGTCACGTCGATTGGCAGCTCGATTGCCCGACCGGAGCCTGTCTACGTGTCTCACGACGCCCGCAGGCAAGAGGCCGAGCGCGCCCGCCAAGAGGCCGAGCGCGCCCGCCAAGAGGCTGAGCGCGCCCGACAGCAGGCCATTGACGAGGCCGCCAGGGAGCAGCAGCGCATTGCCAATGAGCGCCTGGGCCTGATGAAGCAGCTGCTGCAGCTGGAGGGCAATCAGGCTGCGCTGCGGCAGATCGAGCTGCAGCAACTGGACCCGACGAACCGCGCGCTGCAAGAGCGCATCTGGGCGCTGCAGGACGCGGCAGAGGCAGAAGCTAAGCACGCGGCGGCGTTGAAGGAAGCCAATGACTTCCTGAAAAACGTCACCAGCAACATCAAGAACTTCGTTGCTGGCCTCAACACCCAGACGTCCAACCCTGCCGTCAACTACGATCAGGCATGGGCGGCCTACAACACGCAGCTCGCCTTCGCCAGAGCGGGTGATCGCGACGCGCTGGGCAGCATCACCAACTACGCCGGCACGCTGGCCGAGGCCATCCGGCAGTCGGCGCAAACGGGCGCCGAGGCGGACTTGCTGATTGGCCGCCTGCGCGGACAACTGATGGCGCTGCCCGAGCGCGTGAGTGCCGAGCAGTTGATCGTCAACGCCGTCGAGGACATGAAGAACACCCTCAGCGGCGTGCTGGTGCAGAAATTTGATCAGCTCGACACCAACGTGGATGGCCTGCTGACGTTCGACGAGTTGCAGGCCAGCGGCATGGCCAGCGATGCGCAAATCCGCGCGCTGATTGCGCGTGTTGATGCCAACGGCGACGGGATGATCAGCCGGCAGGAGGCGACCGCTGCCAACGTGCTGGGCGTGACGACGGCGGTGAACACCGGCACAACGTCGTCGGAGTACTGGAGCAACATCCTCAACAACAACAACGCATCCGGGTTCAGCGGCGTGCGTGGCCGCGTGGGCGACGTTGATAACTCGGTGCGGCGCAGCAACGACATGCTGGAGCACGGCGGCTACACGCTGGCCGACTATGCCGGCCTGAACCACGTTCTGTTGAATCATTTGCGGACCCGGTTCGACTCTGCTTTCGATAGCTTCAACACCGGACTGACCGTCAAGTCGATGCATCGCGGCGGCGAGTGGATGACCTTCGCTCAAGGCGGCGTGTTCACCAACAGCATCGTCAGCAGTCCTACCGCGTTCCGCATGGGCCTCATGGGCGAGGCTGGCCCCGAGGCCATCATGCCGCTGGCCCGCACGTCGGGTGGCGAGCTGGGCGTGCGTGCTATCCCCGACGGCGGCGCAGGAGTGGCCCCGCTGCTGGCCGAGATGGCTGCACTGCGCGCAGAGGTATCAGCCCTGCGCGCCGAGGCCCGCGCCCAGGCCAGCGCCCAGGTGGGCATGAGCAAGCGCGCCGCAGTGGCTGGCGAGCGCGTGGCCCGCGTGGTGGACGACTGGGATCGCAACGGCCAGCCCGAACAGCGCGAGGAGGTGACGGCATGAGCTGTGGTCTGAAAGTCATTCGCAGCCTGCCCGTCACGCAGCACGTGCTGACGGCGCACAACGTGCCGGCCGATGAATACCCGGTGTGGGACGCCACCACAGACTGGGCGCTGGGTGCCCGCGTGATCCACGCCGACACCGTGTATGAGGCCGTGGCCGAGTCCGGCAACGTGGACAAGCAGCCGGGCAAGGAACTCAACTTCTGGGCCAGCGTTGGCCCCACCAACGTCTGGCGCGCATTCGACCTGAGCAGCTCCACCAAGACACGCTTTGCAGACGCGTGCTTTTTTGAGTTCCAGCCGCACCGGGGCATCAGCGGACTGGTGCTGATGAACCTGCACGGCGTCACGCAAGTGCGCGTGCGGCTGACTGACCCCTATTACGGCGTCGTTTACGACAGCTCCGAAACCATGAGCAGCGTGCCCAGCGCGGCCGACTGGTATGCGTGGACTTTCGAGCTGCGGGTGGCCCGCACAGAGCACATCGTCAGCGATATCCCGTCCTATCCCAGCGCCACGCTGCGGCTCGACTTTGACGGCGCAGGCGACGCGGGCATTGGCGTGATCGCTTTCGGCCCCGAACGCGAGATTGGCGGCGGGCCTGACGGCGGCGTGCACTCCGGCGCGCGTCTGTCCATCGAGGACTTCAGCCGCAAGGAACGCAACCCGCAGGGCGACACCTACCTGCAGCAAAGAGCGTTTGCCAAGACCGCCAGCTACACGATGACCATCAGCAACGCTGACCTCGACAACGTGTATGCGCTGCTGGCCGAACTGCGCGCCACGCCTTGTCTGTGGGTTGCCTCAGACCGCTGGCGCGCCACCACCGTGTGGGGCTTCTACCGGCAGTTTTCCATCGACATCCAGTACGCCAACTACTCGCAATGCTCTATCGACATTGAAGGATTGACATGAGCCTCCCGCCAATCACGATCACCATTGATCCGCCGCTGCCCAGCGATTCGCCGCAGACATTCAACCAAAAGGCGTTCGGCGCCTGGGCGTCGCTGGCATTGCTCACGCCGCAACTCGTGAGCTGGGGCAACGGTGTGTCCGACATTGCCACCACCATCAACCAGCACAAGTCCGACGCCGCCAACGCTGCCACCACAGCCACCAACAAGGCCAGCGAAGCCACCACCGCTGCCACCACCGCCACCACGAAGGCGGGCGAAGCCACCACGGCCGCCACCACCGCGACGGGCGCTGCCAACACCGCCACCACCAAAGCCAGCGAGGCCGGCACGGCGGCCACCACGGCCACCGGGGCAGCCACCAGCGCGGCGCAGAGCAAGGACGCGGCTGAGACAGCAGCCACCACCGCGACGGGCGCAAAGACAGCAGCCGAAGCCGCCGCCGCAGCCGCAGGTGACAGTGAGACCGCCGCCGAGACTGCAGCAGCCACGGCCACCACCAAGGCCGGCGAGGCCAGCGCCAGCGCCAGCACGGCCGCCAGCGCGGAGACGGCGGCAGTCGCCGCGGCCGGCACGGCAACGACAAAGGCGGGCGAAGCCAGCACCAGCGCCAGCGCAGCGGCAGACAGCCAGGCCGCCGCCGCTGCATCGGCCGCCGCCGCCGCAGATGCAGCAGAGCAGGCGGCAGGTGGTGGAGAGCCCACCATCCTGCCCGGTACCACCGCCCAATACTGGCGCGGCGACAAGACGTGGCAGCCGCTGAACAAGCAGGCTGTCGGCCTGGGCAGCGTGGACAACACGCCTGATGCCGACAAGCCCATCAGCACCGCCACGCAAACCGCACTCAACGGCAAAGCCGACACCGGCCACACCCACCCAGCGGCCACCACCTCGGCGGCAGGCCTCATGTCCGCAGCCGACAAAACCAAGTTGAACGGCATTGCCACCGGCGCCACCAAAAACGCCACGGACGCCCACCTACTCAACCGCGCCAATCACACCGGCACACAGCCCATCAGCACTGTGGAGGGGCTGCAGGCGGCGCTGGATGCCGCGTCAGCCGGTGGGGGCTCGTCGCCCACCAGTGGGCCGTCTGAAATCACCGTCAGCCGGGGCACCGATGGCTCAGTGTCCAGCGTCGGGTTCGTGCTGGAAAGCAAGGCCGGCTCGATCACCCTCACCCGCACAAGCGGGCTCATCAGCAGCGTGGCCACGGCCTACGACGGCAAGACACGCACCGAAACCATCCACAGAAACGCTGACGGAAGCATCGCCAGCGTGACCGCCACGGAGGCTTGATATGGCATTTGACGTAATCACTTATGACGCAGTGACCGCCGCTGCGCGCAATATGACGGTGGCGCGGAACATCATTTACTGCGCCGTCAGCCGCACCGTGTCCATGCCAGCCAACGGGCTGCTGCGTGTGCGCGTGATGGGCGCTGGCGGCGGCGGTGGCGGCGGTGGCGGCTCCGGCGGTAACGGCGGCACCGTGGGCATGCGCTCGGTGCGCGTGTCTGCCGGCGCTCAGATCGTCGTTACCATCCCCGCTGGAGGTGCATCGGGCGCGGGGGGCGGCACGCTGACGGTGACCGGCCCCGACATCAACATTTCCGTGCCCGGCGGGCGCGGCGGCGTTGCGTCGGGGCAGCCAGCGGCCAACGCAACGCCGACTGGGCTGGACACGTATGTGCTGGGCGGGCGCGGCGGCGCTGCGCCGCGCGCCGGCGGTGGCGGCGCGGCATTGCTCAACGGAGGCGTTGCACACAACGGCGGTGCCGGCTCGGGAGCCTACGCCGGCGGCGGCGCAGGCGTAGGTGGTGCCGGTGGTAACGCCTCCAGCACCCACAACGGCAATGGCGGTGGATCGGCTGGGCCGGGGGGAGACGGTAGCGCGACCCCCGCTCCCGGCCCCGGCATCGGTGTGGATGCGGTGGACAACTCCTCGCTGCTGGTCGGCGTGTCCGGGCCGGGCGGCGCCGGATCCACAGGCGCTGCTGGCGATGGTGGCAGTGGCGGTGGCGGCGGCGGCACCAACAGCACCTCTGCCGCCGCCGGCAGGGGCGGCATGGGGGGTGGCGGCGGCGGTTCCGTCGGCTACGGCGGCGCAGGCGGGATTGGCGGTGGCGGGGGCGGTGGCGGCTACAGTGGCGGCAAGGGCGGCGACGGCTGGGTCACTCTGGAGCTTTTGGAGACGGCGGCATGAACACGTATCACATCATGGATGGCGAGGCCATCATCAACACCATCGTGGCCGACGAGGCTTTTGTAGAGCAGCACTACCCCGGCGCGTGGGCGCTGGCGCCTGAGCCAGAGCCGACGCCGGCTGAACTGGACACGCGCATCACGCGGCTCGCCTTCCGCAATCGATTCAGCACGTCAGAGAAAGTCGCGCTGGAAATCGCCGCCCTCGACGACCCGGCCGCGCCCATGGCCCAGCGCCAGCAGGCGGCCGCATTGCGCGCGCACCTGAAAGACCTCGATTCGGCGAACTGGGTGGACCTGACGCGCCCCGAAACCATCAGCGCCGTGCAGTCGCTGGAGGCCGGCGGCCTGCTGGCCGAGGGCCGCGCCGCTGAGATTCTGGACGTGACCACCATCACCGACATCGAGCGCCCGCAATGAAGCTCGCCCTGCGCGCCACAGCAGCCACGGACGCCAACTGGCTTGAGCGTGCATTCGCCGCGCTCACGCGCTGGCGGTTGGCCTCGCAGTGGTGTCACGGCGGCGTGGTGATAGGCGACACGCTGTATCAGGTCAACGCCCGCCACGGGCTGCACACTAGCGACTACACGCCTGAGCGGTGGACGCTGATCGACCTGGGCAGCGAGGGCGACGCCGACGCACTGGCGCTGTTCGATGAGCTGCGGGGTGCGCGCTACGACTTTCTGGGCGTGCTGGGCTTCGGCCTGCCCTGCGTGCGCGGCACCGATGCACGCTTGTATTGCTTCGAGTGGTGCGCCATGTGCATGGGCGTGCCGCATCACAGGTGGATGACGCCGGAGCGGCTGCTTTCTCACGTTGCCCGGAGTGCGTAATGCCAGACCGCCAGCCGCGCCTCGAATCGACGGACCCGCGTGACGTGACCATGTTTGTCGATGCGCGCGTGGCCCGGGCCAACCGCGAGCTGCGGGCGCACATCGATGCCAAGTTCGCCGAGCAGCGCGAGTGGTTCAGCGCCGCGTTTCCCCGTGGCGACGTGGCCGCGCACCGCATGGCCCATGAGCGCCAGGACGAGGCCGAGGCCGACCGCAAGAGCCTGCGCCGCTCACTGGTCGAAAAAGGCACGTTCGGCCTGATCGCCGCGCTGGCGGCCTTCAATTGGGACGCCATCAAGATGTGGTTCAAGGAGCTGCTGCGATGACATTCAGGCGGTGGCTCTTGCGGCAGGCGGCCAACATGGCCGCGTTCCTGCTGTTCCCGGTGCTGCTGTTCGGGGTCTACACCCTGGACCAGTCCTACCGCGTGGTCAGCGAGTTCCGCGTCATCACACAGGTGGTCACGCCCGAGGGCGTGCTGATCGAGGGCGTGCTGGACAAGCGCCGTGACTGCCGGTTCACAGAGATCGTGGCCATGCTCGACGAGGTGCCGTCTGCCGTGGTGTTCCTCGACAACAAGGGTGCCGACCGCTACTCGCGGCCCATCGGCGCGCAGAGGTGGGGGCCATGGCTGATCGTGGCCGACGCCGGCCAGGGTGTGCGCCTGCACGCGCGGCACAGCTGCCATGCGGGGTGGGACCACACCGAGCACCTGACAACGTTCGTGGTGGGCGTGCAATGAGGCTGCTGCACAACTGGCCCGACCTGCTGCGCAGGGCGTGGAGCGTGCGCTTCATCCTCGCCTTCGTGGTGCTGGA
This sequence comes from uncultured Candidatus Saccharibacteria bacterium, assembly GCA_964531785.1. GTDB lineage: Bacteria > Patescibacteriota > Minisyncoccia > Phycocordibacterales > UBA12088 > CAYWMQ01. The sequence continues at coordinate 19,925 of CAZHFF010000007.1, read as the reverse complement.
GCTGGTGGGCGTGGTGCTGTCGGTGCGCGGCTCGTTCGCAGACAGCCAGGCGCTGGCGATGGCGTTCCAGCTGGCCGGCGCGGTGTTGGGCATCGGGGCGTTCGTGGCCCGGCTGCTGTATCAGAGAGGGTTGAGCAATGGATAGAAACAAGGCCGCGCTGATCGCCAAGATCGGCGCCGCCGCCGTGGCGCTGGCGGTGCCGGTGGTGATGGTGTACGAGGGGCTGGTCACGCGCAGCTACCGCGATCCGATCGGCGTGCTGACTGCGTGCTGGGGGCACACCGGCCCCGACGTGCGGCCGGGCCAGCGCTACACGCGCGAGCAGTGCGAGCGGCTGCTGTACCAGGACTTGCTCAAACACGCGGATGCGCTGGACTGTATTCGCGTGCCGATGACGGACGGGCAAAAGGCGGCGTTCCTTTCGTTCGCTTTCAACGTCGGCGCCAGCCGGTTCTGCGCTTCGACGCTCGCGCGCAAGGCGAATGCGGGCGACATGGCCGGGGCCTGCGCCGAGCTTTCGAGGTGGGTGTTCGCGGGAGGCAAGCAGCTGCCCGGGCTGGTGCGCCGCCGGGCGACGGAGCGGGCGGTGTGTGAAGGGCAGGGCGCATGAATACCGCACTCGAACAACTGCTGCGCCCGCGCCTGGTGCTGGCCGTCATCGTCGTTATCGCCGCCACGGCGGGCCTGTTGATGGACCAGCTCACCGGCTCCGAATGGGGCATCGCGGTCGGTGCTGCCATGTGGTGGACCACTGGCGCGGGCGCTGCGCGTGAATCGAAGGGGGCTCTGTGATCGCCGGATTGTTTGTCATGCACTGCGCCGCCTGGTGGCTGGCGTGGTGTTCTTTATTCACGCCACCACAGGAGCCGCCCAAATGAACCACATCCAATCCCCTGCTACCGGCGATCAAGCCATTGAGCGCGCCATCGTCAGTGCCGGCGCTAACGTCGCGCCCCGCGTGACGACAGCCGACATTGAGGCGGCCATCGTGAGCGAGCACTACTTCACCGCTGAGCAGGGTGTTTTTGGTGCCCGCGTCGATCCCATCGTGCGCAGTGGCGGCGCGGTGACGCTGGCCGATGTGCCTGCCACCGAGGGCAAAACGCTGGAGCTGCTGACGTTTTGCGTCCTGGTGCTGCACAACGGCTTCACCGTGACCGGCGAGTCTGCCTGCGCCAGCCCGGAGAACTTCAACTCAGAAATCGGCCGCCGCATCGCGCGCGAGAGCGCCATTTCGAAGGTCTGGCCTCTACTGGGCTACGACGCGCTCAAGGAAAAGTTGGCGTGCGCATCCTAATCATGCTCGCACGCGCTCAGGGGGTGGGCCAATGAGCTTCTTAAATTGGCTGACCGGCACCGCCGGCTACACCGCCATCCTGGGCGCGCTGGGCCTGGCCGTGGCCGCCCACTTCTTCGCGCCGCGCGCGTGGTCGGCGCTGGCCTGGACGATTGCCTTTGGCGTGCTGGGCGCCGCGTTCGTCGGCCAGCGCGAGATCACCGCCAGCGTGCGCATCGAGGCTGCCGAGCAGGCCAAGCAGCGCGCCGACGAAGCCCGCGCCGTGGCAGAGGCCACCGACAAGCTGCGCACCGCCGTGCACGCCTGGCGCGACGCGCAGACCGCTTTCTTGTCCAACATGGACGCCCGCATCACCAAGGAGGTTTCTGATGCCGTCGAAGAAAACAACCGCCGCCGCCCTGCTGTTGCTGCTGGCACTGTCCGGGTGCGCTACGTCGCCGCCCGCTGCCCCAGCCCTGATCTGCCCGCCACCGCCGCCACCGGCAGCGTGGGCGATGGAGCCGGCATCGAACTCGCTCCAGCGGCTGGACTCGATGTTCTCGATCTCCGAGAAGCGCTGATCCGCGACCGCGCCAAGATCGAGTACCTGCAGGGCTACGTGCGCAAGATCACCGAGCCGGTGGGCCTGGGGTTGAGGGCGCTGCCCAGGTGACAGCGCTGCGGGCGGGGTGTGTGCGTTGATCGGCACTAGCCCAGCGCCGAATAAGTCATTCGTAATCGGCTTAAATCGACCAAATAGCGCAAAACCGGCCCGCCCGGCGCGCTAATTCGACACTCCCCGGCGATGATCTTGTAGCGCCCACCGGCGTAGGCCAGCACATCGGCCTCTCGCCAGCGGCGCGTGCGCCTGGACAGGTCGATCACGGGGCGGGGGAAGTCGCGGCGCTTGGTCAGCCGATCCGTCACATGCTGGCGGGTCAGGCCGAGCAGGGCGGCGATGCCCTCAGTGTCGATGGTGCGGCTGGTCATGATCCGGCCTCCTTCGCGTCCTGAGTGGCCGGGAATTCATCGTGCGTGCGGCCGTCGAGCAGGCGGCCGGCGGCTTTCTTGCCGACACGCTCAGCCCAGGCTTGCACACGTAGCGCTGGAGTTGCCTTTAGGCTGCCACGATGCAGAATTCCCGACTCGTCCCAAACGACATAGTTGCTAGCGTCGACCTTCGTGTTGGTGGCGCCCCAACTGCCGTCCTGATGGTGCGCGACCCTTCGGCCCTCGGTGTAGGGGTGAGGATCGTTCTGCCCCGGCAGCCAATCACCCCACTGCTTGAACAGGAACGGCACGCCAACCGCGGCGCACTGGTCCCGCAGGCTGCGCGCCCAGTCCGGATGTATCGGCCGCGCGCCGGGGCCGCTCTCGCCGCCGACGATTACCCAGTCAAGCGTGCGCCCGCCGGTGCCGCCGCACTTGGGGCAAGTCACGCCACCAGCGCCCCGGGGGCCGGCAACGCTGCCTTCGTCGCAGTCGCACAACCCGAGGTCGACGGCGCCCAACAGCGGCTCGATGCTCAGAAACCGCTTCGCCGCCGGCACAGCCAGCAGCTTTGGTATGTCGCGGTCGGCTTCTTCTTGATTGACCACAGTGGCGCCGAGCCATACGTTCTTGGGTGGGCTGCCGTTCCGCCATTGGTGAGCGATCAGGTGGCCGGTGTGGCTGCCGAGGCGCGGCATGTCGGCCACTTCGTTGGCCATCTTCATGACGTTGCCGACCCGTTTAGTCAGCAGAAGCCAATCCAGATTCCGCGTATCCGCGATCAGCTTGAACAGGTCAGCGCGCCATGCCGGATCGACCTCGTTGTCGAACACGTCGGCCAGCGATGCGCAGAACACGCGCGGGCGCACGCCGGTGCGCTCGGCTTCACGGCTCCACTTGAGCGGCATGCGCCAGTTCGCATCGCTGGTGCGGCGGCGTGGCTGGCCGCTGCCCCATTTCACATGACCGCTTCGCTTGGCCCAGCCTTCGGCGTAGCAGTTGTCGCAGGCCGGGCTGATCTTGGCGCAGCCTGTCCATGGGTTGAACGTGTGCGTGGCCCACTCGATCTTAGTGTTCTCAGCCATCGCCGGCCTCCTTAGCGCCCCCTGCGCGGATGGCGTCGAGAAACCGCACGCACGCGCTCGCCAGGCGCTGCTCTCGGGTGCGGCGCGGCATGTCGGCGATCTGGCGCAGCACGGCCATGGCATGCGCATGCTCGGAGCTGTTCGCAGCCACCGCAGCAGCAAGCTGCTCGGCGGGAACCAACTGCACGGCCCGGTGCGGCGCCATGCGTGGGTATGACAGGTCTGCATCAGCCGCAACTTCTTTCGCGTCATCCTCATCAGCGCAGAGCGTTGCCATGCCGTCTCCGGATAGCACGTACCAGCGCCCTTTCGACGCCACAGTCTCAGCCTTGGCGGCAGCGTAGCCGGCTTGGTATAGCTCCCACATTTCCTGCACGTCTGGATAGAGATAGTGGCCGGCCTCAAAGATCAATTCACCGTCAGATCGGCCGGTTGCTACTATGTGGCGCTCAAATTTCTGGCGCAGGGATTCGGTGTCGGTGGTCATGATCAAAATGCGCGTCAAACCTCGGCCTTCAGGCGCCCACAATCGGGTGTTTCCCGCTAGGCGTCTGCGTGTTCCACAGCCGTTTCATCTCGGCGTTCAGCGCGCTGTCAGCGCGGCATTCTTCGCTGGTGCGCCCGGTGCAGTCCACTGCTGGCCCCTTGTGACCGCAGTCCCAACAGCAGTAGTAGGCAGGGCCCTGCAGCGGCGTGGCGCCGGCCTTGGTGTAGCGCACCCACTCGCCAACAAGCTGCGGCATCGTCTCGGCGCCTGTTGTCTCCAGCGCAATCGGAATCTGCGGCTTCATGTTGTAGCTGCCGCACTTTGGGCACGCGGCCATCGGCTGGCCGTACACCCACTCTGCGCGCTTCGCCGGGTCTTTCATGTTCAGCATTCAGTCTGTCCTTTCGCTTCGGATAAAGCGCCTCACAGCAGGCGCCCCCGCCGCTTCGGTGTCGGTGGTCATGATGGCTCTCCTAAAACCAAGTCCACAAACTGCAACCGCCCGTTTTCACACACGATGCCCTTGGCCCCGCTTTTAGGAGCGTGTCGGAGCATGTAAAGCACCAGCGCATCCTCTGCCACCTTTGCGTCGTCTTTGTGCAGTTGCGTGGACAGCAACCCAAACGGGGTAATTGTGTAAACCTCGTTTTCGTCGTCTACTTCGCTCATGCTCGTCCCCTCGCTGCGTCGATGGCGGTGCGCTTGGCTTCCATGGCGCGCCCGGCGATGGCTTCGCAAATTGCGGCGAACTGGCTTTCGCGGTACAGCACGGCGCGCTTGTCGTGCCCGGCCGGCTCGATGCCCAGCGAACGGATGCCAGCCTCGGTCAGCGCGATGGGCGCCAGGCGCTCATTGATGGAGCGCAGCTTGAGCGTGGCCGGCTCGTCAACCTGCGGCGCGGGGGCGCCGGCCACAACGGCTGCAAAGCGCGGATCGTGGTCGAATTTGGCGCGGCCCTCTGCCGGCATGCCGTCCGCTTGATATGCAACGGTTCCATGCGGGCCGTGCAGCGCCGTCGGTTGCACGCTCTGGCGCTCGGCTGCTTCCTTTGCCTTGCGCTCTGCCTCGGCCTGGATACGCTGGCGCTCGGCTTCGAGGCGCTCGGCTGCTTCCTTTGCCTTGCGCTCTGCCTCGGCCTGGATACGCTGGCGCTCGGCTTCGAGGCGCGCGGCTTCTGCGTCAACCCGCTTTTGCATCAGCAGTTCCAGCGTTTCGGCGTCCTTGTAGGCCAGCTCCTGCCGGTCGGCGAACAGGTGCGCGAACTGCGGCACGCTGTCGAGCGACTGCAGGTTGTTCATGACCCGGGCGGCGACGGTGTTGGCATTGGCCTTGCCTTCGATCAGCGCGGCCGTGAGCTTGTCGTCCATGCTGGAGATGCTGCTCAGGCCCTTGATGGCGCCGCCGAAGTCGGGTGCGGGCACCATCAGGCGCACGCCCTTGATGTCCAGCTGCAGGCGCGCGACGTGCTTGTCGAATTCGGCGCGCGCGGCCATGACTTTCTCGGCGCGGCGCGCGTCCTTCTCGGCCTTGACCAGCTTTTCGGTGGCGAGCCGGGTGGACCGGGCCAGTTCCTTGAGGTCGGCCACGGCGCGGCGCATCTGCTCCACGTCGCTGATCTGCGCCAGCGCTCCGTCCTCGGCTTGGGTCAGGGCGTCCTCGGCCTTTTTGAGCGCCTTGCAGGCCGCTTCGGCGTCTGCAAACTGCTGGTCGGTCGCGGGTTTGAGCGGGATGCGCTCGATGAAGCTGCGCAGGGCTTGGCCGAAGGCGGGCAGGTTGCCGGCCACGGTCAGGGCGCCTTGCACTTGCACCACGACGGCGGGCAGGCTTTCCATGGGCGCGGGCACGACGGGGGCGGCGGCCTCGGTGGGCACGTAGTCGGCCAGCTCGGCGGCGAATTGCGCCCAGCCGGCGATGATGCGCGCGCGCAGCTCGGGGTTCGGCATGTACCAGCAGTGGCGGTAGTCCACGGGGACATGCTCACCGCCAGCGGTTTCGTCGCGCTCCCACTTGCTCGCCATGAACAGCACGCGCTCGGCGCCGCTGACCATCAGCTGGTGCTCCATCTGGACCTGATAGTCCAGCGGCAGGTCGGCGCCGGTGCAACCCTCGACCATGGCGTCGCGCAGGCGCTGGCCCAGCAGCTTGTGCTCAAACGCCACGTCGCCCATCATGGTCAGGCCGTCGAAGCTGGCGCTGTAGCGGCCGGACACACCGACCAGCGGCGCCAGTTCCTCGCCAATGATTTCCTCGGCCAGCGGTCGGGCCAGCTGCTCGGCCTGGTGGCCCTCGTCAAAGCGGCGCTGCGTGGCTGGGTCAACCTCCGGCGTGATGCCGGTGTGCATGCGGTGCAGCAGCTCGGAGCGCGTCATGTAGGGCGAGCAGCCCAGCATGGCCGGAGCGTCGCTGGCATTGAAGTGGGTTGCGCGGTGTGCGTACCACTCGGGAGAGCCTTGAACAAGATTCAGGATTTTCATGCTGGTTTACTCCCCGCTTCCGTTGAGTGCGCTCGCGCACTGGTCATAGATGGCGCTGAGTTCGCGCCGATGCTCCTGGTTCTCCACGGCGCCTATCAGGCTGGCCGCGTCATCCAGCGCATCCATGTCCAGCGCGCCGCGCAGCTTGCCGGCCACGTCGGCATAGGTGACGGCGGGGGCGCCTTCATCTGGTGCTGTGGCCGGCGGGTCTTTGGGCTGCACGTCCTGCACGTCGGTCTGGCTGGCGGGTGCCTTCTTCACGGACAGCAGTCGGGCCTTCTGGTCCTCGGTGAACGGCTCGCCGCGGGTGCTGGCGAAGTTGATGTAGTCGGCAGCGGTCTTGCGGCCGGTGGCGATGGTTTCGGCCCACTTGGGAAAGTTGTGGTCGAACTTGGCCTGGTCGTAGAAGGTCGGCTCAGGCGCGGGCGGCGTGACAACATCAGCATCGCCCATGAACTTCTCGCCCGGCTCGGCCAGTTCGTCGGCCGTGTAGACACCCAAGATCACGTCGGGCGTGAACAAGCGCGCCCAGCGCTTTTGCGCCAGATAGGCCAGCTGCTGCTTCGGGTCGTCCGTCCAGAGCGTGCTATTGCGCGTGCGGGCCTGCGCCATCAACAGCGTCAGTTCGCGCGGTGTGGATTCGCCCTTGATCGTGGCCCACACACGCACGCCAAGCCCTTCCTCGTCCTCGGGCCTCCAGTTGGGCACCACGTATTTCTTGGGGTTGCCGTTGTCGTCCTTCTTGGTCCTGGATTCGACCGTCTTGAACTTGCCGACGATCTTTTCCCAAGGGCCGAACCACTCGAAGTTGAAGCGGTCCCTGACGACGCCGCTGGTGTTGATGACGGCGGCCACAAGCTGCGCCTCGTAGCCAAGCGTTCCGTTGACAAGATGGGTTTTCTGCGCGACGGCGATGGGGTTCATGCCCCATTGCATCGATTGCAGGACGATGGCGAAGCAGTCTCCCTTACTGCCACGGATGTGCTGCGGCACGGTGGTGCGACCGCTCACCATCAGGTCGGCGATGCGCTCCATGCGATCCATGGCGTTGCTGTCCATGAGCAGGCCGTAGGCCGACTCTTTGCTGACGGTGAGGGCGTTGGCCTCGGGCTGGGTGATGGCGTTCATGGGTTCCTCGGTGGTGGTGGGTTACTTGCGGGCGCTGGCCGCGATGACTGCGGCAGCTTGGGCGTCTTGAAGGCTCAATGCATCGGCGCGCAGGGCGTCGAGGTCGGACGGGCCGCAGCCGGACAACAGCACGAACACAGTGCCGCAACCGATCAGGGTCAGCCAGAAAAGTAGGCCGTCAGAGAAACGGCGGCGCTGCCTTGGCTTCCTCAGCAGGGCGCGCTGAATGCGCTCGGCATCGGTGGACGGCTGCGGCATGGGGCGCCGGTAGGCGCAGCCGATCAGCACGCCGGTGCTGGTTGGTACGCAGGGCACCTGGCCGACAGGGCGCAGCTCGGGCGCTTCGAGGGTGACGCGCTCGGCCTGGTCGTTGATCCATTCGCGGCGGAGGGCGCTCATCAGTAGGCCTCCGCTTCCAGCCGCGTGATGAAAAAGTGCACGCCGTGACTGCACTCTTCCATCCAGTTGTCGTCGAACGAATCGGGCGTGACGCGCTGGCCGGTGCGGTATTCGGTCTTGTCGTCATGCGAGCTGATGCCGACCTCGGCGCCGATGACTTCCAGTACGTCGGCAAACTCGGCACGACACTTGCGGCCGAAGGCATGAGAGCGCTTCGCCTCAGCGGGGATGCGCAGCTTCACGATCACACCGTCACGGCACTTCTTCCAACCGACCAGATCGCCGTCTGGCAGGATACGTGTCATAGCGATAACAAGGTCGGCACCATTGGCGCCGCTCAGGTTGGCGTCGCGCAGGCTGGCGCCGCGCAGGTAGGCGCCGCACAGGTTGGCGTCGATCAGGTCGGCGCCGCTCAGGTTGGCGCCGCGCAGGTCGGCGCCGCGCAGGTTGGCGCCGCTCAGGCTGGCGCCGATCAGGCTGGCGCCGCGCAGGCTGGCGTCGATCAGGTTGGCGTCGCGCAGGTAGGCGTCGATCAGGTAGGCGTCGATCAGGTTGGCGTCGATCAGGTTGGCGTCGATCAGGTCGGCGCCGCGCAGGTTGGCGCCGCTCAGGCTGGCGCCGATCAGGCTGGCGCCGCGCAGGTTGGCGCCGCGCAGGCTGGCGCCGCGCAGGCTGGCGCCGATCAGGCTGGCGCCGCGCAGGTTGGCGCCGCACAGGTTGGCGTCGATCAGGTCGGCGTCGATCAGGTTGGCGTCGATCAGGTAGGCGTCGCTCAGGTCGGCGTTACACTTGACGGCCGCCTCAAGCGCGGCACGCATAGCTAGGCCGCTTGCTTGCTGTTCATCGGTTGGCTCGTGCTCGTACAGCACGGCGCCGGTGTAGCGGTGCTTGATTTGGATGGTGCTCATGCTGCCTCCGCGTTGAACTTGGCAAACACCACCGCCATGCGGCCCAGCAGCTCATTGGCCTGCGCCTGCACGTCAGCACCGGCAGCAGCGTTCAGCAGCAGCTGGTGAAGCTCGGTCGAGGTGGGGCCATCCGTGTAGTCCAGCGTGTCGCCCATGCACTCGGCGAGCGTCTGGTAGCGCTTGGGGCGCACGTATTTGTCGCCCACCAGATACAGCGGGCCTTTCCGGTCGGTGATCTGCGGCGCCCAGGTCACGACGGCGTTGGCGTCGGCCTTACCGCAGGCGCGCAGGAAGTCGGCGGCCATTTCGAACTCGGCGCGGCTCTGGCGCTCCGCCGCTTCCTGCATGTCGCTGTAGCGGCGGGCGTCTTGCTGGCGCTCTATGGCGGCGTAGTCGGGGCAGGTGTAGAGGCTCATTGCGCACCTCCCACAACACGCAGCACTGCGGCGGGCGTGAACCGGGCCATCGAAAGCAGCTTCTTGCGGGCCTGCTTTGCAGTCAGCGTGCCTTTGCTCAGCTCTACGCAGCGCTCGTCGCTCATGCCAACGACAGCAGCGCGTGCGGTCTTGCGGTCGGCGTGGTCTTGAGCCGCGCGCTGGCGCAGATCGCGCTGAATCGCCGCCTTGTGCGCGTCTATCTGCGCGTTCAGGTTGCCGCGCTTGGCGAGCGGCAGATTGAGGATTCCGTGATCAAGCATTGCTGTTCTCCTTGTTGCCTTGGCGATGGCGGGATTGGCTTTCATGGCTTGCCTCAGTTGAGAACCGAATAGCCGCGATTTGCCATGCAGCGGCGGATCACGTCACGCTGATTGGTTTCACCAGCCGCAGCACCGGAGGCCGCACCAGAAAGGGCGCCGACTGCGGCCCAGCGGCCATGACCGCCACCTCCGAGAACCGCACTGAGGATGCCCATTGCCAGCGCGCCGGCAACTGCGCCACCGGCTGCGCCAGCTTCCGCTCCGACGACTCGCTCGGCATAGGCTTGGCAGTCGGCAAGGTCGGCGCTGTAGTTCGCGCTCTGCTCGGGCTTGATGTCGATCAGCGGCACGTACTGCGCACCGCCAGGCGCCGTGGCGCAGCCGGCCAGTAGCGCTACTGCAAGCGCGGCTGCGACGGCTTTGGCTTTGCTGCTCATGCTGCACCGCCTTCTGCCTTGGCGATGGCGGTGCGTGCTGCGTTGAAGGCCGCTTCACAAAGCGACATGCGCGCACTGAAATCCACCGCATGATCTTTCTCGCGGTCGTCCCACTCAATCATGCTTTTGCATGCTGCGAGCAGATCGGGTCCAGCGGCGATCAAGCGGGCGTTGGCTGCCAACTCAATAGCGTGTGGCATTCCGTCATCAATGCCGATTCGTATTCCGTCGGCATAGACGCACGCAAAAGTCGGCGCTCCATCTGGCACGCGCGCCGGGAATGGCCCGATCTTGTGGCAAGAACCGGCAGAGGTCGGAACGGTCGTAAGCGACCATGGCCCCGGTGTGTGTGCTACTTTCTGTTCCATCCTGTCTCTCCTGTTGGCCGCCCGGTGTGGGTGGCGATGGGGAGAATTTAGCAAAGTATTGCTATCAACGCAAGCAAAACTTTGCTAGGTTGTTGCGAGAAGCTGTAACTGCCATGTGCACAGTCTGGCGCGCGTTGCTAGCAAAGTGTTGCTTGCTTCTTTAGCAATAGATTGCTAAGATGTCGGAATGCAAACCAGCTTTGACACCACCCTGAAGGCGGCACTTGAGGCGCGTCGCGGCGACTGGGCCGAGATTTCAAGCCTCTCGGGGGTTAGCCATTCTTGGCTTTCCAAGTTCGTCAACGGGCACATCCCCAATCCGGGCCTGCGGACGCTGGAAAAACTCGATTGCGCCCTGCGCGGCCAAAAGTCGCCCGAACTCGCCACCCCATCCAAGGAGGCGGCGTAAATGATTCTCCTCCCCCATGCCAAGCGAATCGCCCACGACTCCGGGCGCGGCATGGCTTTGCCCGGCTTGTACAGCGGGCGTTTTCTATTCTGTTCGGGAATGGTTCCATGAAATCGGTGGCTGGAACGCTTGCCGCCCCATTCCCTTATTTTGGCGGGAAGGCGCTTGCATGTGAAAAGGTTTGGGCGGCATTCGGCGAGGTCGATAATTATGTCGAGCCGTTCTGCGGGTCGGCGGCTATGTTGTTAGGCGCACCGGATGGCAAACGAGTTGAGACGATCAACGACGCCGATGGCTTTGTAGCTAACTTTTGGCGTGCGGTGTCCAAGGACGATGCCGCTGTCGCCGAGGCGCTGGATTGGCCCACCAACGAGACTGATCTGTTCGCGCGTCACATATGGCTTGTGCAGCAAAGTGAGGGCCTGCTTGCGCGCCTACACGCCGACCCCGGCTACTACGACGCCCGCATCGCTGGCTGGTGGGCGTGGGGCGCCTGTAACTGGATCGGCAGCGGGTGGTGCAGCGGCAAAGGGCCTTGGACACTTGTTGATGGCGAGGTGGTTCGCAACGCCGGCCAGGGCGTCAACCGGAAGCTACCGCATTTAAGCAACGCCGGCCAGGGCGTCAACCGGAAGCTGCCGCATTTAGGCGACGCAGGCCGGGGCGCGTTCATCCGTGATTGGTTAGCTGAACTAGGGGCGCGGCTGCGGGATGTTCGCGTCGCCTGTGGGGATTGGACGCGCGTTCTAACCGACAGCGTGACAGTCCGGCACGGCACTACAGCCGTATTTCTCGACCCTCCATACACCAAGGGCGACATGGACTACGCCGCCGGTGGAGTAGGCGGTGCGCTTGCGGACGAGGTTCGCGCCTGGTGCCGCGACAACGGCGATAACAAAAAGCTGCGCATCGTCCTGTGCGGCCACGCCGGAGAGCATGACGAGTTGCTTTCTCACGGGTGGAGCATTAGGAAGTGGAATGCCCGAAAGGGCTACGCAGTTACTACCGAAGCCGTAGAAAACAGCGCAAGTGAAACACTATGGTGCAGCCCTTTTTGTGTTGCACAAGACGTAAATCAGACCGATCTTTTTGAAGAGAGAGCAGCATGACCACCTGGCCTGGCACATCCATTCCCAAGTCAACCCGCAACGCTTTCGACTGGCGTTCTAGCATGCGCCCGACAGGCGAAACCCGCGTCTGCATCAAGTGCGGCGCAGAAAAGCCCATATCCACATTCAACAACAGCGGCAAGTGCGGTGCCTGCCGGTATCAGGAGCAATTGATGCGCAAGCGGCACGGCGGGGTTTACAGCCGCGCATGAATAGCAGACGTGGCCGCTGCTTTCTATCGGCCACAAAAAAGCCCGGCGGCAACCGGGCTAGTTCGTAGGAAGAAAGCAATGCTTAGTTTATTCGATAGGTCAAGAGCCGTCAACAGCAATCAAGACCAATCAACAGTTGCTGTGCTGAGAAGTCTGATCGCCAGGGCGTCCCCGGACGGCGTGGTGAATCTGGCGCCCGGTGTGGCGCGCCGGATGCTTGACGAACTGAACTTCCCCGATCAACGAGAGCTCGATTCCGGCCGCGTGTATGGCCACCGCTACGCCATCGTCAACGGTGACTGGCTTGAGGGCCACGTCATTACGTTCGTGCTACTTCCCGATGGTCGAGTGTGGCTTGTTGACGGCCAGCACCGGCTGACTGCCATCAGTCAGGGCGACGGTGTGGTGCCGACAACGCTGCGACTGGTTCACGTCGAGAGTGAGCGCGAGGCCAGGGAGTTCTACGCCGGCTTCGACAAGAAAAGCTCGGTTCGAACGAACCGACAGCTTGTTGACGCTGTGAAGCCGGAAAGTGTGCAGGGCTTGTCAACGCGGATGGCGACCAAGCTGTATGAGGCGGCGCCGCTGCTTCTTAATGACTTGGAGCCGCTAACAGGCGCGTCGAGCATGCGCGCCAACCCCGACATATTTCTCCAAGCCAACCGCATGCGCGTCGTTGGCGACTGGAGCAAGGAGGCGCTTGAGTATCAGAACCTGATCGCCCCGGCTACGACTGGGTTGCGCAGAAAGTTGAGCGCCAACACGGGCCTGATCGCCGTTGCTGTTTACACGCTGCGTCACCAGCCAGCGAAGGCGCATGAGTTTTGGTCTGGGCTTGCGCGCAACGATGGGCTGAAAAAGGGTGACCCGAGGAACACCTTGATCGATGACCTGATGACGCGGAACCTTCAGGCAGGTTCTATCCGTCAGCGCGTGCAGCAGTCCACCGTCGCCTGGAACGCATGGTTTGAGGGCCGCACGCTCAAGATCATCAAGTGCATTCCAGGCGCCGCCATCACTGTGGCCGGAACGCCGCTGGCAGGAGGTCGCCGATGAACATCGAACGAGTGTCATTGGCGCTGGTGCGCGACAGCGCCCAGCCGCGCGACTTGGTGCAAGCTAACGTGGACATGCTCAAAGCGAGCATGGAGCAAGTTGGCTTGATACAGCCCATCCGTGTCCGCCCGGCTGGCGTGATCGTTCGTGGGCTGGGCGAGCAAGGCTTCCAGATCGTCGCTGGGCATCACCGCGTGGCCGCCGCCCGTGCGCTTGGGTGGACGGAGATCGACGCCATTGTCGATACCGCTGAACACCTGCAAGCCGAGTTGATGGAGATCGACGAGAACCTGTGCCGTGCCGAGTTGACCGCCAGCCAGCGCGCGCAGGCCATCAGGCGCAGGAAGCAGATTTGGGAGGCGTTGCATCCGGTGGAAAGTGGGACAACTTGTCCCACTTTATCTAAGCCAACGACTGGACGCGGCAACACCCAGTTCGCCGCCGACACTGCTGCCGTCTCTGGTGAGTCCAAGCGCGACGTGAACCGCCACCTCGCCCGCGCTGAAGCCATCGGCGGCGACCTGGAGCGCGTGACCGGCACCAGCTTGGATAAGGGCGTGGAACTGGACGCGCTCGCCAAGCTTCCGGAGACTGAGCGCAAAGACCTGATCGACCGCGCGGAGGCAGGCGAGAACGTCAGCGCCAGGCCGGCGCAATCCAAGCCAGCGGCGCCACTGCACGAACGACTGTGCGAAACCATCAACGAATCAGTGGGGCGCATCCTCGGGGTGGTTCAAGCAGATTCGATTGCCGAGTTTGCGGAAACGGTCAACCGGATGCCAGAGCATCAACGCAAGCACATCGAGAGTGCGCTCATGTCGCTGGAGTTGATCGGGACGCTGTGCGCTGGCGTGGAGGCGTAAGAGGTTGAACTACTACCCGTTCAACATTGGCGACTACCTCGCCCACACGGCGCACCTAAGCGTCGTGGAGGACTGTGCGTACCGCCGTCTGATCGACATCTACTACCTAACCGAAAAGGCGCTTCCGTTAGACGTAAAGGCGTGCGCACGGCTGATTCGCATGCGCGAGCATGAGGCCGAAGTCGCTGCCGTGCTGGCCGAGTTTTTTACGGAAACCCCAGGAGGCTGGACACAAGCGCGGTGCGACGAAGAAATTCTTCGCTACCAGGACAAGAACAGCAAAGCGCGAGCGTCCGCCGCCGCTTCAGTCAAATCCCGGCAAGCGAACGCTCAACGAACGCTCAACGAACGTTCAACGAACGTTGATACGAACGCTGAGCTAAACAAGAACCAAGAACCAATAACCAATACACCACCTAACGGTGGTGTAGCGCGCAAGCGCGCCGCCGCCCGCCCGGACGATGTTGCCGAGCCGGTTTGGCAGGACTTTCAGCGGCTGAGGGCGCAAAAACGCGCACCGCTGACCGACACCGCCTTGGCTGGATTGCGCCGCGAAGCCGACAAGGCTGGGATTGGGCTTGGCGAAGCGTTGGCGTACTGCTGCGAGCAAGGCTGGCAAGGCTTCAACGCCGGCTGGTACGCAGAAAGGACGGGCAAGCAAGCCCGCGCTTCACCGCCCGCTGCAAAGCACGCCGCCGCCGCCCGCGCCATCTACGGCGCCCCGCCACCACCGGAGACCATCGATGTTGAAGCCGTTGTCCGTCAGCACTGAAGCCCTGCGCCCGAAGGCGCCAATTTCGCCCGAGCTGGCCCAGCGCGTGTTCCGCGCCATGCACGGCTACTACGGCGCGCTGTTCCTGTCGAAGTGGGCCAATGGCGTCGTGGAAAACGGCGAAGACCGTGGCGTGGCCGACGCTATGCGGGTGTGGGCCTACGAGCTGCGCAGCTACGACGCCAAGGTGGTGCTTGACGCCATCAGCCGCTGCAAAACCGCGCACCCTGAGTTCCCGCCCAGCCTGCCGCAGTTCGTCGGGCTGTGCGAGGCCGTCAAGCCGCGCCAGGTGTTCCGTGCGCTGCCCATGTCGGCAGAACTGCACGCCGAGCGCAGCAAGGCGCACCGCGAAAAGCTGAACGCGCTGCGGGCATCCATGCAGCCAAAGGCTGGCGGATTGAGCCTGCTGTTCGCGGCCATTGCCGACGCGGTGAAGTGCGGCGGCGGCGACGAAGTGGCCGCGCTCAAGCGGCTGGAAAGCATGGTGAAGGCATGACGCTGCGCGATCACTGCACCCCTGAGCAGCGCCAGGCTCACATGGTTTTGGACGCTGCGCGATCCGGTGTGAACGTTCCGGTGGAACTGGTGAACTGGGCGCTTGCGGCGCTTGGTGAGCCGGTGGGCGCATGACGCCATGCGACGCACAAGCCGAATGGATAGCCCACCTTGCCCGGCAGCCCGGCTGGTGGCAGTACGCCCGCGCGAAAGGGCGGGAATGCGAAGCCGACACATCTGGCGTGTATCGCGGGCTGGTGGCGAAGGTGCGCGTGCTGCTGGGCGACTTCAGGCCAGCACCGGGCGAGGCCAGGCCCACGCCGGATTTGTCTTTGGAAGAACGGATTGCGCTGGCAGCGCAGGAAAAGCAGGGATTGAGAAAGCCGAAAGATGAAGACGCTAGAGGAACTGAAAGCACGTTGCCACTTGGCCGAAAGCGGCTGCTGGGAAATTGATAGCGCCGCAAGTTCGTCCGTGTGGTCGTTCGATCACAACTACGGCGACATGCGCACCATGCGCCCGCGCCGGGCGGCCTGGTTCATGCGCCACCAAAAGCCCATGCCGGCCGGCCACCGGGTGTACGTGACGTGCGGCAACGAGCAGTGCTGCAACCCCGATCACATCACCAATCGCTCAACCGCCAGTGAAGGCGCGCGGGTGCGTCGCACCGGTGAACTGAAAGGCCGTGTGCGCAAGGTGCTTGCCAACCGCGCTATCGGGCGCAAGCGCTCAAAGCTGACGCCCGAGGTGATCGAGCTGATCCAAACCAGTCCAAAGCCGGGCTACGTGCTGGCGCGTGAGCTGGGCATGTCGCCTACCACCGTCAGCAAGGGCCGTAGAGGGCTGTCAGTGGCCGCGCCGGCCAGCCCGTGGGCCGGAATGGGTGCGCGGTGAAACCAGCCGTCAAGCGTGCCCTATGGGTGCTTCTTTACGAAGGCCACACCAGCCTTGGCGGCAATCAGGAAACCCGCCGTCGCCGCCGCGCCTACGCCCGGCTGGTGGCGGCATGGAACAAGTGGAAAGTGAACGTATGAACGAGCTGACCGACACCACCGAAGAAGCTGCGGCGCTTGAGGAACTGCTGTCCGGCAAGCCCGGCAAGTTTGTGGTGATTCAGCCCATGGCCACGATCTACGACACCGAAGCGGAAGCCAAGGAACAGGCCATTCGCATGGCCCAGGCGCAGGGTGGCGTGTGGGGCGTCGGCAGGTTCGTGGGCCGTGCCATTGCGCAGCCGCCGCAGCCGGTGGCGCCGAAGTGGGAGGCGGCGGAGTGAAGCGCTGCAAAGTCTGCCGCCAGCCATTCGAGCCGCGCCTACCCATGGCGCAGGTTTGCTCAATCGACTGCGCCCGCTCCCTTGCTGTGTCCGTCCGTGGCAAGGCTGAAAAGCAAGCCGCCATCAAACAACGCAAGGCAGACCGTGAGCGCAAGGAAAAGCTGAAAAGCCGCTCTGAGCTGGCACGCGAGGCACAAGCCGCATTCAATGCCTGGGTGCGACTGCGTGACGCCGACAAGCCCTGCATATCGTGCGGGAGGCACCACGAAGGGCAGTACCACGCAGGGCATTACCTGAGCGTGGGTGCGCGGCCGGAACTTCGCTATGAGCCGTTGAACGTATGGAAACAATGCGCGCCCTGTAATACCCATTTGTCAGGGAACGCGGTTTTGTTCAGGCAGGCGCTGGTGCGCGAGATTGGATTGGAGCGCGTGGAGTGGCTAGAGGGGCCGCACCCGGCGAAGAAATACACCGCTGACGAACTGCGGGCGATCAAGGCTGAATACACGGCGAAGGCGCGGGAATTGAAGCGGGAGGCGGCTTGAATGAGTTGGAACTTTTCGCCGGTGCTGGTGGCGGCATTCTTGGAGGAATGCTGCTTGGACACCGCCCAGTCTGTGCAGTCGAATACGACGCCTACGCCCGATCAGTATTACTGGCCCGACAAGCCGACGGAACATTCCCGCCTTTCCCGGTTTGGGACGACGTGTGTACCTTTCGAGGGAAACCTTGGCGAGGAATTGTTGACGTGGTATCGGGCGGGTTTCCTTGCCAAGACATCAGCGTCGCCGGGAATGGAGCCGGAATCGACGGAGAACGGAGCGGACTCTGGCGAGAGATGGCCCGGATCATTAGCGAAGTACGACCCCGATACGTGTTCGTGGAAAACAGCCCAGCGCTCGTTACTCGGGGACTCGGAACCGTCCTCGGTGACCTGGCCGCGCTCGGGTTTGATGCTCGATGGACAGTGCTGGGAGCTTCAGAGGTTGACGCTCACCACCACCGGGAAAGACTCTGGATATTGGCCCACGCCAACAGTGTGCGGGAACTACAACCGCAAGGGCGCGAGCAAAACCAGCGGAGACGGCCTTGCCACTGCGGTGATGAAGCGCATGTATCCGACGGCGACAGCGACCGCGTACAAGGGCTGGTCGCCCAATCACAACCGCGCGAATACGGACGACCGATTGGATTACACGGTGGAGCGGGAGGCTTTCCAGCCTGGCCAGCAGACCCCGCCGATGCGCCTGAATCCAAATTGGGTCGAGTGGCTCATGGGTTGGCCCATCGGACACACCGACTTAAGGCCATTGGGAATGGACAAGTTCCGCGAGTACGAGCAGCAGCATGGCGAATGCTTGACGTATGGGGAGGCGGCTAATGTCTGAGCGCGACCCCCACAAGGCAGTCGCCTTCATCTACTGGCAAGCCCCGCTGTACGCCAAGGCTAAGGCCGAGCGGGTGCGCCTGGAGGAATTCCGCAAGTCCAAGAAAGCCCTGCTGATGGCGGAATGCGAAGCCCCGGCAGCGAACGCGCGGGAGCAGTACGCCTACGCGCATCCCGACTACATCGCTTTGCTGGACGGCATCGCTGCCGCCGTTGAGACAGAGGAAACTCTCAGATGGCAGCTGGTGGCGGCCCAAGAAACCGTTGCCATATGGCGCACCGAATCTGCAAACAACCGAGCATTGGATAGGGCAGCAGCATGAACCAAACTGAAGAACAACGCCAGCAAGCCGCATTGATATTGAAGGCCATGGCTGAGCGGCTTAAATCGCCAGAGTACAAGGACATGACGCTGTTGCTTGCGCGCGAAGCATTCGATCGGTTCTGCGCCTGCAAGAAGGCCGGGTTCACCGCTGCCGAGGCGCTTGAGATTGCAATCAAGAAGTGGGGGACTTGAGTGAACGACATTCGCACCGTTGACGAAGCCTATTCCAGCGCCGGCAACACCGACGACCTGACCGTCAAGGCCGACAAGCGCACAGACGCGGACGTGCTGATCGCGGCGGGCTGGTCTCCGGGCCTGCTGGGTGCTGCCTTGCTGCGCCTGCACGGTGAATGGGACGGCACCGCCAAGCCCAAGAAGCTGACGGAAACCGATGCCCGCCTGTTGTTCGGCGCGCTCAAGACGCTTCCCAAGGTGATCGAGGCCGTTGCAGCGTGGGCCGCCAAGCGCGGCTACAGCAGCCCGCATGAGCTTGCCGGTGCTGCGGTGGCCTACTGGCTTGATGACGGCTGCCACGCCTGTTCTGGCCGCGGCTATGACGTGATACCTGGAACGTGGGTGCTGGGGCCGGTGTGCCGCAGGTGTGGCGGTTCTGGAAAGCGCAGGCCGCCAGAAGGTGAAGCGGGGAAGGATGTGCTGAGGATGATGGATGAATCGGTCGAGCGTGCGCGGTGGTCGATAAAAAAGAGGTTGCATAATTTCTGATTCTGTTATACTGCCACCGCCGATGGCACAAACGAAAAGCCGTTTGTCGCGCGGCGAAATTCTGCGAGCAAGCACCGGATCGGGTTGAGTGCCTAAGTAGCCGGGAAGGTCACCAGATGCCCTTGCTCGCCCAGAATTTGCAAAACGCATGCATCTTGTCCAGGAGTGGCGGACACGGGCGCGACCAGAACTGGCGCCACAGGGTGCAGCCGTTTGGCGAATGCCCGGGCTGACGGGTTGGGTTTGGATCAGCGGTAAAAGGCCGTCCGCCGAGCAGGAGTTCAGCACCTGCCGCCAAAATAATCCCCGATATGGGAATTCCCATATCGGCAACCAGACACACCCAGAGAGGGGCTGACCATGTGGGCGCAAGCCCGGAGCATGGGCCGAAGTCATGATGGCGAGCCGCTGCGCAAGGTAGGCCGCCCGAGTCCTTGATCGGAATCCGCTTGCGTCGGCGCCCCGTATTTATTCAAGCCCCAGCATGGAAACGTGCCGGGGTTTTCTTTTGCCGGGCGCCGCCTAACCCTCCCGCTTTCCCCTCCACCCCTGCGGCGAGCGCCTGGCACCCAATCAGCCCAGCACTGCACCAGCAGTTGCCAGCACCGGGCGCCAGCCCACAGCACATGGGTGCACCTGGGCCGCGCTAGAGCCGTCCCAGTGGCGCGGAAACAAACGACGGCACCCAAGCGATGTAGAACGGCGCTGCCTCAACTCCTGGGCAAGCGGGCAGGCGCTTGTGATTCGATATGACGAACCGAATACGCGGCCGGCGCCTGCAGGCCATCAGAAGGCATGTGCTGATGGAAAGCCCGCTGTGCGTGGCGTGCAAGGAAAAGGGCAGGGTGACAGCAGCCACAGAGGTGGATCACATCGTCGCCCTGGTAAACGGCGGCACAGACACACCTGAAAACCGGCAGGCGCTTTGCAGTGAATGTCACGAAGCAAAGACGCGGCGGGATTTGGGACAGCGGGAGCGGCCGGCGATTGGATTGGACGGATGGCCGGAGGGGGGCGGGTAAAAGTTCGAAGTCGATTTCTTGGAAAC
>CAZHFF010000006.1:0-42836 GCA_964531785.1 uncultured Candidatus Saccharibacteria bacterium | reverse complement strand
CGAGCGCGGAAACTACCACGAACAGGGCTGTCGTGCGGAACAGGGGGCTATCGCTGTGCATGGGTTAAGCGTAGCGTGAAATATAGCGTATCTCTACCTTGTGGGGTGGATAATTACGAAAACGGAGAAAATGAGATGTGGCTACGAATCACTGGGTATGATGCGGGCAACAATGACTCAAGCGTGTTGGGCTAATGTCAGCCTATAAGCGCTCACCGAGCCATGCTTCTGCAACGGGTATGTCCTCGGGACGACCGACAGAGCAGAAGTGCTCCTGCACCTCGATCGCGACCGGGGCATCTTTCGCGAGCGCGGTCACCTGGTCGGTCAAGCGCAGCTCATCTCCCACAAGCGGAACGTCATAGGAAAAGATGCGTGCATCAAGCACCATGACCCCGGTGCTGATCAAATTGCTCGTCGGCTGCTTGGGCTTCTCAACGATGTCCTTGAGAAAACCTTCTTGGGTCATCGTAACAACGCCAAAGAGCTCCGGCGTTTCGGTCTGTGCGGCGAGCAGCGCAAGCGGGTGCTGTACCAACCGTTCGAGCGCTGCGCCATCGTGAAGGTCATCAGCGAGCATGACCAAGAAACGGTCAGCGAGCAGCTCACGCGCAGACAAAAGCGCGCCCCCCGTGCTGTGTATAGGCCCTTGCTCGGCATAGGATACGGTCCGCCCCCGGTATGAGTCGCCGATGTGCTGACGGATCTGTTCCCCGAGGTAGCCGACCACAAGCACCACGGACGTGATGCTCGCCGGTAACACCTCGAGCGTGTGCTCGAGGAGCGGCTTGCCGCCGACTACAACGAGCGGCTTGGGCCGGGTCAGGGTGAGCGGCCGGAGTCGGGTTCCCTGCCCTGCAGCAAGGATCACGGCCTGGGTTACGGCTTGATTTTCCATAGTAGTAGCATCATACGCATGAAGGCGTCTCTGGCAAGTGAGCGTCCCTATGGTGTGCTGCTCTAGGGTAGCACCATCACCGAACAGAACGAGTCCGAGGCGGATACGTAAATCCCCCTTTCGGGGGATTTACGCAGTTTTTCATTTGTTGAGTAGCACTAGTGCACTCAGTGACCATTCTAGCAGAACGTTCGGCCGGTGCAAGCGCTACGGTGCGCTTGTTCGTATCCGTAACGTTACTGAGTGATTGCCGCGTATGCATTGACGATCCCATAGCCATACAGCGTGTCAACACCGAGCACACCCTTATCCTCTGCGGTTGCGGTGAGGCGGGCCAACACTTCTGCCGGCGAACAGGTGCCGCTCAGGTCGGTATCGCACGCGCTCGGAACCTTGAGGAGAAGCGCTGCGGCAGCAGCCACGTGTGGCGCAGCCATGGACGTTCCCGAGAGGGTCGCGTAATTCTTACCCTTATAGGTCGAGTATACCGAAACACCCGGGGCCGCAAGTGCGACCTCTGAGCCGCGCGAGGACCAGGACGGGACCGTGTCGTACGTGTCCGTTGCAGCTACAGCGATCACCTCGGGGTACCGCGCCGGGTAATTCACTGAACCCCCGTTATTGCCTGCCGCTCCTACAAGTACGATCCCTGCTTGGTACGCACGGACGACCGCATCCCGGAACGACTGCACGTCGGCGGTCGTACCAAGGCTCATATTGACGACCTGCATACGGTTCGCGATTGACCAATCGAGCCCTTCGATGATGTCCGAAAGGTAACCCGAACCATTCGCGTCCAGTACTTTCACGGCGTAGAGCGAGACCTGGGGCGCAGCCCCCACCACACCGACACTATTATTGAGCGCGCCGATGATGCCCGCGACATGGGAGCCGTGTCCGTTGTCGTCATTCGCCGAGCGCCTGCCGTTAATGGTATTGACGCTACCCTTCACGTTGTTCGAAAGATCGGGATGCGAGAGCGAGATACCGGTATCGAGCACAGCAACCTTGACCGACATTGCCGTGTTGCCGATCGGCCAAACCTTTTCCGCGTCGATGCGATCGATGTTCCACGGTAGCGGCTGTGTGGCCTGTGCTGAGCCCTGACCGCCCTTCTGGGTGATCGTCACAACCACATCAGGATCGACACGCTTGACCTTCGGATCGTTCGTGAGCTGAGCGAGGTCTTCGGTCGACAGCCCGCTCACAACATCCGCGTTCGCGGCTTTCGAGAGGCGCTTCTGGTGCACTCCGCGCACCTTACCAAGGACCGTACGTCGATCTGCGTCGCTCACGCCGTCTTCAAAGACGACGATATGACGCTCGCCGGTGCTCTGCTTGGGTGCGGCATATGTGTACGGCGTACTGAGCAACACGAGTACAAGTGCTGCAATCGGCAGCGCGAGGGTAAGCATCCCCGTACGTAATGAGTTGAACATATATATATGGTGTATGAAGAATAGAGAACGATAATCGCAATACCGCCGTATCGCGTATACAACATACTAGCACAGAGATCGCGCTCCGTGTGCCTTTCTGCAAGCACCCTGGACACTGCTGGTGACCTTTGTGCCTCGGGTAATGCTCTAGTATCCCCTGAGCTCCCTGAGGAACTGATCGATCTGTTCCGTGTGCTCAGGATGTTTCGCCTTGAGGGCTTCGAGCACAACGATCGCACGCCCGATCTGTCCTGCTTCCTTGTGTGCAGCTGCGAGCGATACCTGGGTCTGAATGTCTTCAGGGTTCGCCTCGGCGCGTTTCTCAAAGATACCCACGACGATGTCATAGCGCTTCACCTTGACCCATGCCTGTATCAAACGGTTGTCATCCACGAGCGCATCACCATACGCTTCGGTCAACAGATCGACCGCTGCCTTATCCTCGCCCTTTTCAATGAGCACGAGCGCGTAGAGCCTTCGCGCCTCGTCGAAGCGCGGCTCGAGCGTGTACGCCGTCCGGAACAGCTCGAGCGCTTGGTCGGTATTGCCGCGCACCAGGTGCAGCTGCCCCAGTTGAAAGAGCGCGTGCTGCTTGGTCGGGGTGAGCGCGACCGCCTCGGTCAGGTGAACGAGCGCGTCGTCATACCGCCCGAGCCCATTGTAGAACGAACCGAGGAAGAGCCGGAGACGAGCGGAGTCGGGATTGCGCTCGACCTCTCGCACCATCTCACGTTCTGCAAGCTCCATCATCTTGCCGACCGTTTCGGGTGAGACCCCTTCTGTTCCGCGCATACGCACCGCGCTCTGGACCAACTGTTCGCGCACTTCCTGTCGGCCAAGCTGGTCGTATGCGAGCGCCTTCTCATAGAGGCCGATCACCTGCTCCGGGGTGTACTTGCCCGGAATGAGCGCCTGTAGCAGTGTCTGCGACGTACGAATACCGATCACGTTCACGTACCATATCGTCACCACGAGCACCACCAGGGTGACCGGCAACGCGACTGAGATGACCGTTTCGCGAGTGATCGAAACGCTGCTCCAGAGCGGTTCGGTGTTCTGCGTGAGCCGTGCATGGAGGTAGGCAAGGACCGAGAAGTAGAGCACGTAGCTTAGGATATTATCGAACACGAAGAGGTTATGGAAGAAGTACGCTGCCAGGAGGCCGGTCCAGAGGGCACGCTCGGTTACCGAGAACGCATGGTCGCGTCTGGCAAATAGCGCACGCATGCCTCGGAACGAAAGCATGTGACGAAGCGTGCTCCGCTCGCTCGGATCGGCAGCCCAGAGGTGTCCGAGCAAGGCGGTGGGGATGAGGAAGTACGCGATGAGGCCGAGAAAGCCGCCGGCGATGAGCCAGTCGAACACGAGATTGTGCGTCCTGTCGAACCACGGCTCCTCGGCGAACATAGCGGGATCAAAATGCTTCGAGAACACGTACTCGTAGTTGTCCTGTCCGTATCCCAAGAGGGGTCGCTCCTTCACACCCTCCCACGCCATGCCCCAGTTCATGAATCGCGCCCGTATGGTCCCTCCCGTGAAGTCGTACTGGGTGAATCGGTTCACGAGCTGATTCTCCTGGGCGAGCTCGGTATTGCGAACGGAATAGACCGACCCGACGAGCACAAGGAGTGCAGCGAGTGCACCTATCGCCACCTTGCGGAGTATCAGGTTCTGTCGTTCGAAGATCGCGATAAGGAGAGCGGTCACAATGGCACCGCCTACGAAACCGATGACGGTACCTCGCGTCTGGGTGAGCACCATGACGAGCACATGCAGAAGCGCGACCGTACCGAGAATGGCTTGGTGCCAGTGCGTGCCCCGCCACTGCACCATAAGGATGAGCGCAATAAAGATATGGAAGAGCGAGTAGATTGCGAGATAAATAGGGTTACCGAAGCTCGCATCAGCGCGTGGCAGGCCGCCCTCGCCCCCGAGCGCGCTCAGGACCGGCTGGAGCCCCATGAACGCAACGACCACGCTCGCACCGAGCGTCGTGTACCAAAAAGCCTTCCAGAGGTTCTCGGTATTGAGGACCGTCCCCGCAACGAGGAAGTACATAAAGAGGTGGAGGAGGGCGAAGTACCCCTCCATGCGCTCGAAGTTCGACCAAATGCTCTTGAACACGTTCGCGCCCTGCAGGTCGGCGAGCCCGATCACGAGGACAAAACCGGCGAACGCCGCCAAGACCCAGGAGAAACGGGGCCGATACTGCGCATCCAGAAGTGCCAAGAGCACCCACGCCGCAAAGATGACCTCGACGACGATGCGGAACGTGAAGTTCTTGCCTGTTATGTAGGGAAAGAACATCGACGCGGAAACGATGAACGGAATGATGACCGGTATCGCAAAAATGCCCGCAAGACACGTCCACCGGAGTAGGTCCTTGTACATGCCGCGTACTATACCACACACCCGCGCACTCCTACACCCTTGACTCAAGGTGAAGCACTACTTAACGTAAGGGCACACTTTGCTCCCCGAGACTGTCGAGGTACCACGCATAGGTAGCCCGTATACCCTCACCGAGGTCGATCGAGGGCTGCCAACCAAGCGCGCGGAGCCGGCTCACGTCGAGGAGCTTTCGCGGAGTGCCGTCGGGTTTCGCGGTGTCCCACGCGATCTTGCCCGTATACCCGACCGTCTCAGCAATGAGCTCGGTGAGCTCTTTGATGGTGATGTCTTCTCCTGTGCCTATGTTCACAATATCGGCACCCGAGTATCTGTTCATGAGGAACATGCACGCCCGCGCAAGGTCGTCAACGTGCAGAAATTCGCGCCTGGGCGAACCGGTGCCCCATGCGACTACCTCCGCACTCCCCTCTACCTTGGCTTCATGGAACCTGCGAATGAGCGCCGGCAGCACATGCGAGGTCGTAAGGTCGAAGTTATCGTTCGGGCCATAAAGGTTCGTCGGCATGACCGAGATGAAATCGCTCCCGTACTGAGCACGGTACGCTTGGCAGAGCTCAATCCCCGCTATCTTCGCGAGCGCATACGGCTTGTTCGTCGGCTCGAGCGGACCTGAAAGGAGTTCGTCCTCGGTTATCGGCTGGTTTGCGAGTTTCGGATAGATACAGGAGCTTCCGAGAAAGAGGAGCTTCTTCACGCCATACCGATGCGCCGAGTCTATGATGTTCGTTTCGATGACTAGGTTTTCGTAGATGAACTCGGCAGGCGCTTCACGGTTCGCCATGATGCCGCCGACCTTTGCCGCCGCAAGGAACACATAGGCGGGTTGCTCTTTTGCAAAGAACGCGCGAACGGCCGCTTGGTCGAGGAGGTCAAGCTCGGCGCGGGTACGCAGCACGAGGTTCGTATACCCCTGTGAGGAAAGCTCGCGCACGAGCGCACTGCCCACGAGCCCGCGGTGCCCCGCGACATATATCTTTGCGTTCTGCTCCATGTTCCGTTAGGTGGACAAGCGCTTCTCGTGTTCGAGATCCGCTTCAGCCATGAGCGACACGAGACCCCTGAAGGTCGTGCTCGGCTGCCAGCCAAGGACCCGCTGTGCTTTGGTGGCATCGCCAAGCAGGGTGAATATCTCCGCAGGCCGGAAGTACTTCGGGTCGATGGCGACGAGCGTTTTCCCCGTCCTCGTATCGATACCCCGCTCTTCGAGCCCCTTGCCCACCCACTCTATACTATACCCCAGGTGCGCTCCGGCGAGCTCCACGAACTCGCGCACCGAGTGCGTTTCTCCGGTCGCGATCACGTAGTCATCCGGCACCTCTTGCTGGAGCATAAGCCACATCGCTTCGACGTAATCCTTCGCGTAGCCCCAGTCGCGCTGCGCGTCGAGGTTCCCGAGGAACAGCCGCTCGTCCTTACCGAGCTTGATGCGTGCCAGACCGCGCGTGATCTTGCGCGTCACGAACGTGGGACCGCGCCTTGGGGACTCGTGATTGAAGAGCATGCCGTTTACCGTGAACATATCGTAGCTCTCACGGTAGTTCACTGCGAGCCAGTACGAAAAGACCTTGGCGCAGCCATATGGCGAGCGCGGACGAAGCGGCGTTGTTTCGCTGATGGGAAGCGAGGGCGGATTACCGAACATTTCGCTCGACGATGCCTGATAGAACTTGGCGGGCACCTGCGTGTCTCGAAGCGCTTCAAGGATACGAACCGTACCAAGGCCCGTGATGTCGCCTGTGTACTCGGGTATGTCAAAGCTCACCCGCACATGACTTTGGGCACCGAGGTGGTAGACTTCGTCCGGCCCAACAGCTTCCAGCACCTTGCGTAGGCTACTCCCATCGGCAAGGTCTCCGAAGTGGAGTCGGAGGCGCACACCGCGCTCGTGCGGGTCCTGGTAGATATGGTCAATGCGCTCGGTGTTGAGGCTCGATGAACGGCGTACGATACCGTGCACCTCATACCCTTTCGACATGAGCAGTTCGGCGAGGTAGCTCCCGTCCTGGCCGGTTATTCCGGTAATGAGCGCTTTTTTCATACAAGTGTGCCAAATGTACCATACGCTCCCTGAAACAGCCCTTGCTATGCTACCCGTTGCGTGTTGTGATAGAATGCCCCGTTTCGTACGCGAGTGCCCCTTTACCGGAACACGCCACCCCGTTTGCGGCGGCGCCCTTGTACTGTTCACGTACGTACCTACTCCTGGGCTGCGTTAGAACCCCGGGCAAGGTGCTAGTGTAAGGTCGATACGCTCACGCGCAACGAAGCTCCTTGAGATCATAGCCTTTCACATCGTCCCGCAGAGAGTCCGTAGCAGAATTGCGGGATATGGACTTCTCCATCTAGTGGACGAGCTCGCGAGCGAGAGGCACTTGCTTTCCATGCAACCCCAGAACGCGTGCAGCAGCGCACTAAAGAAAGGCAACAAAGCACGTATAGTACGTACGTCGTACATATAGCACAACTCTACGACCGTAGAGTTGTGCTACTTCTGCTTGGGAAGCGAGTAGTGGTCACGCAGCCATGCATCACCTTCTATGGCGTCAACGATCATATAAATAAGGTCGTATCCGAGTCGTAAATGAAATTTCATAAGCGCTATTACCTCATCACACTGAAAGGGATACACCCAAACACTGTCCTGTAACTTTACGAAACCTGCGCTGACGAGCAGGCCGCGCAGCTCGTCACGCACGTGTCGGCGTGACTCTTTTACATCAAACGCCACTACCCTCCATTTACCATCCCACTTCTTGCCACGCGACCCTCTGACTGCTTGAGGAGTAACGAACCTAGTATGTGCAGCGAGTCGGTCTGTACCTTTCTTAGTGAGCACATAGCCACCTTGCTGCTTATGTACCAAACCTTGCTGGATCAAACGGCCGATCGCACGTTTGATCGATTGTTTTTGACTCGTGGGGCGTAGGTCGGGAACTACGTTTTGCAGCAGCCGTAGCGCATTCGGTGCCATTACAGCGAACGCCGCGAGTCCCGTCAGGGCAAGGGTGCCCAATATCGCGGTCTCGACTCTTGTCCGTTTGCTCTGTGCACGAACCTGCTCTTCCAGACGCGCCAGTGCCTGAGCAGGAACGTGTTGCGTGCGTAGGATTTTCATCGACCTAACATGTGTTTTCCTTTCCTTATCCACCTTGTTGTCGCCCATTTTTCTCTTGCTCACCGCTTCCCTACTCACTTTCTTGCTTGTTCGTAACATAAGCACCATGATAGCACAACTCTACGACCGTAGAGTTGTGCTATATGCATGCCATACCTCGTATGTACGCCTTGTGTATGGGTGCCTGACCTATAGCCGATCGATCAGCTCAACGAGCAGTGCCTGCATCACCTCGGCATCATCTGTAGTGATGAGCGACCCTTTCCTTAGGTCTACTGTCCAGAGCACGGTCTGGAGTATCGCCTGCGCCGCGGTCAAGTTCCCCTTCGTGCCCTTCTCTGCCTGTTTTTCAGCAAGCCCCAGCCGGAAGTCGATCCATACGGAAAGCGCTGTCGGCATATCTGCCGCTTGTACGTATGCGCGAAGGCGCGCGAATAGGTCCGAGACAGAAAGCGCTTCGTCCGGAAGTTTTGGTGACAGGTTAAGGTCCGCATCTCCGTCACCATCCATGTCGTATGTGAGTACCGGGGCGCCACTGTCGCCGAGCACCATGCGACCCGTGCTCTTCTCTGTTACCGGTATGTCCTTGTACGCATACCGCCCGACCGAGGTGTCTCCATCAAAGACATCGTACTCGAGGGTGAATGTGCCCTTTCCTGTGCCATATACCTCCAGGTCGACCTCACCGTTCGAAAAGTCCGCACCTGCATACTTTACATCGGCCCACTCCTCATAGTGACTGTTCGGTATAGCTTGCTCGAAGTATCGCCCGAGCTCTGTCGGCTCTTCATTCTCAAGAATGCCGGTATGCTTCCCTTGCTGATGCAGATGGATATCTATCGGCGAGTACGCCCGCAGTTCAAAGCGTGGGAATGAGCTCTTGCCTCCGGTCTTGTTCGTGAACAGGGGCAGCTCCGTCCCTCCACGCAGCACATTCTCGTACAAGAGCTGCTGCACGACGGGAGCAGAGAGCATGGTACCATGCGCGAACGAGGCATCTTTGTGGGCGTTATACCCGCTCAGGTCGAGGTAGTACGTGGTGTCTGCAGGTCCGCTCTCTGCTGAAATGGTAAGGACCGTGCCGTCGCCCACAGTATTTGCACGCCATTCGGTAAGAAGACTGGGGAGCTTGCCCTGACGACTCGGCGTATACTTCACACCATAGTGCACACCGCTCGGTGTCCAAAGGCCGGTCCCGACCACTTGTACGACGCGTACCCCCACAGGCGCCGACCACTGATCGACCTGCGCATGCATCGCATCTGCTTTTTCGAGCAATGCTGCGTTGAGCTTGCTTGGGTGCAGATACCCCGCGGCATCGGTCGTGTCACGCACTCCTGTCTCGCCACGCAAGAACTGTGTAAGTGCCTCGTGCGCGGTGAGCGAGGTGCCGGCCAGATCCGAAAGGACCTTGAGCTCACGCACTGCATCATCGACCACGACGACCGGTTCATCTTCGGGAAGGAGCGACATGAGCCGCGCCGAGGGCAAGAGCCCGTAGGCACCTGACATATTCTGGAGTACACTGCGCACCGTATTTTGTCCTGGCATGTCTATGCCGTGTAGCACCTCACGAACCGCCTTGGGTGTCCCAAGCTGTGGCGACGCCACCAGGACCAGGGTATCTATCTTGGCAAGGAGCGGGTCATTCGTTTCCTTCAAATACCGAAGCAGGTTCTTGGCAACGAGCCCGCCGTTACTGTGCGCGATCATGGTAACCTTGCCGGTAGGCGACCGTTCGGCAAGGCCTTCGAGTTCGGTAAGTAAATAGGGCGCACCCGAAACCTCCTGCACATAGCTCACCTTACC
Source organism: uncultured Candidatus Saccharibacteria bacterium (assembly GCA_964531785.1). GTDB lineage: Bacteria > Patescibacteriota > Minisyncoccia > Phycocordibacterales > UBA12088 > CAYWMQ01. The sequence goes on along the minus strand of CAZHFF010000006.1, from coordinate 33,163 downwards.
TCCTTCCTGAGAGACGCCCCTGAGAAAGAGCTCGTCTGTTGCGAGCCGCCAATCATACGGCAAAACCTTCCATTCGTGCAGGTGTCCGTCTGCTACAAGCCGATCCATGAAGGTCATCCAGCCGCGGTACCCCTCACCCCTCGTGATGAGCGACGTGAATCCGGAGAGCGGCCGAACAAGATCGATGATGTCCTTGGTGTAGAGTTTTTGGTTGACGCTCGTTCCATCGGGATTCAGTGCAAGTTCCGCAAGGTCCGAGGCAAATATACTCTCCCAGTGCCAACGGCGTTCTCCGTTCGGATAGTCTGTATAGAGCCTGCTGCCCATGATGCCCGGCAAGAACGCGACCGAGGACAGTTTATCCGTGGGGTCGGCCGTAAGCGTATAGGGTAACCCCTTACCGTCATTGTAGAGCCGCGCAACTTCCTCAGCGGTCAGTGCACGGTTCCAAAGACCAACTTCGTCTATGATTCCATCATGCCGACGTATCAGCACCCTGTCGTTACCATCGATATAACTACCGATTCGGAAGTGAGTCCCGCCAGTGTTTGTTGTTCCGTATGTGCCTGAGCTACCTGTAGCTATTGGTACACCATCAAGGTAGACGCGTAACCCGTCGTATGCCGTGTTATATTTTCGGACAAAAACGAAGTTGTACCAAGTCCCTACAGAAAGATCAGATGAATAATGTTCCGCAACATACTCAGCGTTTGAGGCCTCATATAACCGAAGGCGGAAACTGCCTGCATTATTATAGATGTCACCCATAAACACCGTGTTACGCGCGTAATTCTGTATCTTCGAAAACAACTGGCGGTATTGGTTATTTCCGGGCAAGCTTGAAAAACGTACCCATAGAGAAAGAGACCAGTCGAGGTCTTCTGTAAGCACAGCCTTGTCTGCGACCTCGAGATAATCATCATCCTCGAACCGAATCTCGGCACCTGTAGAAATCACTCCGCCCTCTGAACCAACCCCACCAATGCCTGACTCTGACAAGATACTGTTGCCATGCACATCCTTCCTTATCCCACTCTTCTCATCAAGTGGCCAGTATGAGACAAGGCCGTCCGTAAGCGTCGGGTCGGCACTAATGCTCCCCGCAGCGTTTGCCGTGGAGAACGACAGCACACACAACAACACAATATACAACGGCATCAGGAGTAACCGACACCTACAACCAAGAGTTAGCATGGAGTACATACGAAAAGAACAATGGTAATGCCTGTAGCATACTCCTCTGCACTACGACCGCGTAGCGTTGACCTGTGCAATACTGACACTATATTGCGACGCTCGCCACGGTCGCGTATGCTCTAGCTACGAACATTATGCAGTCCGTTAAATCCCGCCTCTATACACTCCTCCGGTGGTCCGAGAAGTACACCAAGACCGATATGGTCTATGCCGGAAAAAGCGGCTTCTGGCTCACCTTGAATCAGGTGATCGGTGCCTTGGGCGCATTTGCGCTTTCGATCCTCTTTGCCAATCTGCTTTCAAAGGATGTCTTTGGTATGTACCGATATGTCCTCTCAATGGCCGGTGTCGCTGCTGCTTTTTCCTTGACCGGAGCCAATGCTGCCGTGGTCCGAGCTGTCGCACAAGGGTACAGTGGCATACTCCTGCCCGCTGTGTACTCGCAGATACGCTGGAGCATGCCACGCGTCCTCATATGTCTTGGCTTCAGCGTCTACTACTTTGCCCAAGACCATACCGTCTATGGGGTCGCATTCCTGTTCGCCAGTTTATTGGCCCCACTCGCGACCATAGGCAATACGTATGCACCGTTCCTCGAAGGCAGACTTGATTTCAAGAGATCATCCCTTTTGGCGTCGGCGCAACACGTCATTCACACGACAATACTCGTGCTGGTTTGTGTATTCGTTCCCAGCGTGATCACGCTCGTGCTTGCATACTACCTCACCCTCAGCATAACGAGCGGGTGGTATCTATGGAGGGTGCTCAGGGAACAACGAGCGACACCGTCTCCGGAACGGGAGGAAGATCTGCGGTACGCAAAGGAACTGAGCGTCATGAACATTGCAAGCACGATCGCAGCACAAGCAGACACGATACTGGTCTACCACTTGCTCGGACCGGTCCAGCTGGCCGTTTACATATTCGCAACACTGATACCCGAACGCCTACGCCTCATGTCCGGCATCATAGCGACCGCAGCATTCCCAAAGATCGCTGCGCAAGCGTCGCAACATCACCAGGTGCTCATTCTTCAGAAGGTCGCCAGGCTTCTGTTGGCAGGCCTTGTTGCCGCGCTGCTCTACGTACTCATTGCACCATTTGTGTTTATGCTTATATTTCCTGAGTACACGGACTCGATCGTGTACTCTCAAGTGTATGCCTTTTCCCTGCTAGCGATCGCGAGCAACATCCCGGTACCTGCTTTGTTTGCCGAGCGTAAGCAGTTGGGTCTCTGGATCGTCAGTGTGGGTATCCCTATCGGCAAGGTGCTACTCACCCTAGCAGGCATACTTGCGTTCGGCCTATGGGGAGCCATACTGGCAAGGGTCGCGTATTACTGGATTCACCTCGCTGCTGCGACCTATTTAGCGGTGCGATAACACCATGCCCCAACACACACCCAACCCTCAAGTTCATGCGATCATCCCGGCAGCTGGGTTTTCTACAAATAAACTCATGCTCCGTAGCGAGCTGCCTGACACGATGATGCCCATAAACGGCAGGCCGGTGATTGCGTATATCTTGGACGATCTTCTCAAGCGATGCGTGAAAAGTGCCTCCATTGTGCTGAACCACAGCGACAACTATACGGAACGATACGTCTCGCTCAGGTATGCAGCGAAAATGGAAATCAATTTTGTCTACAACGACAAGCTCGAGCTTGGTGTCGGCCACTCAGTGCACCTAGGCTGCACCAAGCGCGACCGCTCAGTACTCGTTATCCTCGGTGACACTATATATACCGGGCATTTGAACCTCGCCAAGGACCTCCTCGTTGTCGCTCCCTACACCGAGTATCCAAAGAAATGGTGCTTCGTTCGTGAGAACGACAGGTCGCTCACATTCATTGACCGACCGCACGAGCCGGTCACCGACGGCAGGATACTGGCAGGCGTCTACCATTTTAGTGATGCTGCGCTATTGAAACGTTGTTCGAAGACCAGATCTGGGAGCAAAACGGTTGAAATGAGCGATATCCTGACAAGGTACGGCAAGGTCCACCACTTCACCCTGATCAACGCTTCTGGCTGGTACGATTGTGGAAACATCGAGAACTACTACAAAGCTAAGATCGATTTTCTGAAATTGCGTAAGTTCAACCAGGTCGCATACAACGACCTGTACGGCACGATCACAAAATGGAGTCAGGATCGACCTCAGAAGATACGGGACGAGATCGAGTGGTATCGCAAAGTGCCAGCTCATCTAAGAATATTCTCCCCGCGGATCGTTGACTATGTGCTTGCAGGAGAACCCAAGTACTCGATCGAGTTCTATGGCTACCAGTCACTGGCCGACCTGTTCGTTTTTGAGACCATCGACGAATCCGCCTGGAAGGCTATGTTACGTCGCCTTTTCGAGATACTTCGCGAATTCGAGGCCTACGGCTCTACTGTGGCACTGACCCGATCACAGTACGACCGCATGCTTACAGGTAAGGTCAGGCGACGCCTTGCTCAAATGGAGCACCACGCGTGGTATGCCGCGATCAGCTCATACGAAAACCTTGTGATCAACGGCAAGAAGCATCACAACCTGAAGCACTTCTCCAAGGAACTGGGTCAGTTTACCAAAACGATGTTCGAGACCACCCGTCCCGGCGTGCTCCACGGCGACCTTTGTCTCAGCAACATTCTATATGACCCCACGAATCGCATATTTAAGTTCATTGACCCTCGAGGTAATTTTGGAAAGCGTTCAGTATTCGGTGATGTCAGGTACGATATTGCAAAACTTCGCCATAGCTTCGTAGGGGGATATGACTTTCTGGTCGCCGGCTTGTTCTCGCTTAGCCAAAAGAACAATGTATTTGACCTCACGATCCATAGCGAAAAGTACAATGCGAACGTCGCTCAACTATTTGAAGAGCAAGTCTCGGTAAATGGGTACGACCAGAACGAGATCAAGGTTTTGGAGGCGCTCCTGTTCCTCTCGATGATCCCGCTGCATACTGAGAACACGGCCCGCCAAAAAGCTATGTACCTGATCGGCATACAGCGATTAAACGAAGCATTCCTATGCGAATAGTCATCGATCTTGACGGCACGATCTGTAGCCTTCGACAGGCTCATGAAGCATATCGTGATGTTCGCCCGCTACCAGGTGCGGTCGAAAAGATACGTGCCCTAAAAAAGGCGGGACACTACATCATCATTTACACTGCGCGGCACATGAAAACGTGCGAAGGCGACGTCGAGCAGGTGAAAGCAAAGGTGGGTCATGACACGGAAGCATGGCTCAAGAAGCACCGTGTCGAATTTGACGAGTTACACTACGGCAAGCCTTATGGGCACGTCTATCTCGATGATCTTGGTCAAGCGTTCGCTGGCTGGGACCAAGTAGACCCCGCTGCGTTCGACCGAGAAATGGTCAATGTGCTTATACCAATGGCAGGCCTCGGGAGTCGGTTTAAGGCAGAAGGATACACGGGACCCAAGCCGCTCATCGACGTACTCGGCCGTCCCATGGTAGAGCATGCTATGCGTTCCTTTGATTTCTTGGATAGGGTCACACGGTACCGACTGATCTTCGTCATACGAAAAGAGGAGGAGGAATCACATGGGTTGGGAACAAAACTGATCAAACTGTTCTCCGCTGCGCACCCTACCGAGATCGTCACTATCGATAAACCGACCACAGGCCAGGCCGTGACCTGTCTCGCTGCAGAAGATCAGATCAACAATTTTCACAAATTATTCATTTATAACTGTGACACGTACTCCACCGCAGCGCTCTGGGATGAGATCGTGGAGAACGACCCAGATGGTGCACTCACCTACTTTCAGGCATCAGATCCACGATACAGTTACCTTTCGATCGACCAACACGGCAATGTGCTCGAGACGGCGGAAAAGCGAGTAATATCGACGAATGCAAGTACGGGCATGTACTACTTCAAGCACGGACGCGATTTCGTCCGCGGAGCACAGCGCATGGTCGCAACCGGAGTCGTCTCTGGTAATGAGTACTATGTAGCGCCGGTATACAATGAGCTGATAAAACTGGGAAAGAAGGTTCGTGCTGTCCCGGCAGACGTCTACCGCGTCATGGGCACGCCGGAAGAGCTCGAACAATACATTGCCAACCATCCGAGCACACCATGACCATGCCACAGAAACCAAGGATAGCGATACAGAACCTCCACAACCTGCCGAATCTCACGAGCTGGAAGCTACATAATTATGTGCTCGAACTGTTACAGCGTGGCCACGTACAGTACCTGTATTTCGACGAGAACAGCTGGTTCAAGAACGCACGGCAAAAGATATCCGTATTGAACCATGTTCGTCAACGCTACGGATACGCGGGCCTCGGCTTGGATAAGGCGCGTTTTCTCTTTACGCGACGCTCGCTCGAACGTAACGTTGATATTTTGCTCAACTTCAATGCCTCCCTCGAGAACGAGCTCACGCCTTCAGTGAAGGCTTTCCAGGGTATGAAGGTCTTCCACCTCATGGACTACTTCTGGCGTGAGCCGGGGTCCGTGCAGCACAAGCGACTTGTGGACCATGGGGTACACTACGTCATGAACTACGGCAGCCCGAACAAGTATTGTGCCTACTTTCAGTACGCATTCCCCACCTATATGGAGCGCGTACTGCCAGTTCCCTTCGGCTACACAGAACGGTTCAAAGAGAGCGTCCCTATTGGAGACCGAACCAGGAAATGCATTGCCTTGGGCAGCGTGAATCCTCTGCGGCCCGAGGACGTCAGTCCGCTGAACTATGCTGAATCTGCAGCCTTCTACCGGAGTGAAACATGGTTCCACAAGTTCCGACGGATGGTCGTTGAGCATGAGAAGGAGCTCGACCACGAGCTGGACTCCATGCTTCCTGTGTATCCGAAGTACAAAGACGGAAGCTATGATATCGTACAGAAACTGAATACCTATCAGCTGTTCGTGAGCTGTGAATCGCTGTTCTATTTCCCACCCGCAAAGTTGTACGAGGGCGGAGCAACCGGTGCTGTTCCGGTTTGCTCAGACCACCCGTGCTTCCAGGAGTATGGTTTCTTCCACGGAAAAAATTGCGTTGTCCATAAACAGTTCGATCTTGCCGATCTAAAGCACAAAGTTCTGGCTGCTCTGGAGGACCAGCGAGGACTTAGCGAAATAGCGTCGAGGAGCAAAGCATTCGTCACCGAGCACTACTCCCACCAGGCCATAGCTGACAATCTTGCCGCTATCCTTGGACATGTGTTTGAGGTATATTTTAGCAACGGGAACTACGATCTGCCACGCGAACTGGTTACGTGGCCCAAACTGCATGCAAAAAAGCAAACTCCAAGTGTATAGAGCATATAAGCATCTGCGAAAATATGCCGAGCGCAGAATGTTGCTTGGACATATCGCTCACCGTGATGAACCGCTGCTTCGAAAGGCGTCGGAACTAACCGTGCTCATGAATGATCGAGCGTACCTCCATGATGACGAGGTGCCGCTCCTTGCGAAGTATGCATCGCAGGCAGAGGACACGATCGTCGAGATCGGAAGCGCGTTCGGAGGATCTCCGGCACTCCTCTTAGTCAGTAAACGACCCGAGACCATCGTCCACTCGATAGACCCATTTATCGTTGATTCAATGGCGAACTTTCAAGCCACCGAGGAGAAGTGTCGTGAGAACGTGCGCCTAGTGCTCAAAGCAACCCGAAGGCTAGATCGCCTTGAACAGTGGGTACTCCATACAGACTACAGCTACAATGTGGTCAAAACATGGAAGCAGCCTATCGACATGCTTTTTATCGACGGCGATCACACCTATGATGCTGTGAAGCAAGACCTCGAGGATTGGCTGCCGCACGTCCGAAAGGACGGCGTCATACTTTTTCACGATTCACGGAAGGAGAAAGGCAGTCCAGCAGAAACCTTTAACCGTGGATGGCCGGGGCCGACCAGGCTCGCCCAGGAACTGGAGCATGACCCAAGGCTGAAGAAAGTCGACGAAGCGTTTTCGATCACGGTATGGAAACACGCCAATGCCTAGGCCGACCGTACATTTCGTTTACAGCGTACCTCTTTCCGGGAATCTCATCCGACGAGGAATCGACAAGGCGATCAGCCTGACAGGTGTCTTGCCGCCGCTGTACAGGTCTGCGCACGACGCGCTCATTCCTTGGCGAAAACCGATACGCGCGCCTCATTCTATCTCATACAATCTCATACACGCATTGCAACAACACGCGAATGTTCGCTACTACAGCCTATACGAGGAGCGAACGATCACCCTGGCCCCAGAGGATATACTTCTTGGCGTGCCGGCCCAGGAGCAAGGTGAAATGCCATGGAAAGCCCCGGACGAGCGCACCGTGATGGTACGTACGCTTCGTCGATACCCGGAGCACAAGAACACCTACATCATCATGCCGTATTCGAACGACCCACACTTCGTACGGTGGGCCGACGAATTAGTGCGATCGTATGGGAAGCGCTTGTTGCTGTTTTCCGGAAGAATATGGTTCGACCAGTGGAACGATTCGCCCTGGAGCACGTACCCGATCGAACGCAAGGTGCGCCTCGAGATGGGGATAGATGCTACAGACTACCCATTGGTCAAGCACACCTTCAATCCGAAAGGCGATCGTGGGTACTTGTATATCGGTCACACCTCCTGGTACAAGAACATAGAGCAGCTCGAAAAGATAGCCGCCGCGATGCCCGGCTACAAGTTCGGCCATGTCGGGCTGGGAACGATACACGGCTGGACCAAGATAGCGGACTTTGCCGACCTTGACGAAGTGTTCATGGGTAAATTGGCACAAGAGTACGACTGTTTCGTAAACGTGAGCTGCGACGCACAGGTGACTACTGTCCTCGAGCAGATGTGTTTTGGCATGTACGTTGCATGCACACCCGAATCAGGGTACGACTACCCGTCATTGATGCAACTCTCGATGCATGACACCGAGCACAACGTGCGTTTGCTTACCGCGTTCCAATCCATGGACGAGACGTCCATCTTGGAGGCAACGAGCGCGAACAGGAGAACGGCCGAGACCAAGCACACCTGGAAACAGTGCACGGATACGGTGATCGACTTCCTCGGACTACGCTAACGCGGCACGCAACGGAACGTGTCGCAACCCGCGAGACACTCTTGCAGATTTGTATCGGTGACCTCCGATCCGCCCAGCGTGTAGACCGTATACGAATATCCGTGCAAATGCTTCACAATATCCTCTGCGCCGTACGGATACGCGACGAGGTTCTTTGGCTCGATCTCCAGGTAGAGAACGGGCCTGGCATGTTGCAGCAACCGACCCGCACCACGGAGGATCAGCAGCTCCGCCCCCTCGGTATCCATTTTGACGACATCTATGTTCGGCTTACCCTGCTCTTCCCACCAAGTATCGAATGTTATCGTCTCGACCTCAACAGGCACTGTATGCTCTCCTCGTTTTGTGTCCGCTAAACCATCTTTCGCATAGTCACGAGTCGGGTGTACGTAGAACTTCGCCGTACCGTTCTTGTCGGATAATGCTCGTCTGTCCAGGAAGACAGTACTAAGGTGAGGGTTCGCTTTGATCGTCTTTTCTAGAAGCTCTGCTTGTCGTCTCCCCGGCTCGAACGCGTACACAACAGAGTCAGGTAGTTCATGGCGCACGTACGCGATGATGAGGCCAAGATTTGCACCGACGTCCACAAAACTCTTGTGCGGGGAAGACCGAAGGTCGCGCACGATCTGCTGACACATGTCTTGCTCGAATACCGGTTCCTCTATAAGCCGCTGCATGATAGAGCTGCCAGCGCTATAGTAAAGTTGGGCACCACAGTAATCGCGCACCTGCTCGACAGGACTCACCAGTACGTACAGCTCATACAGCAACCTGCGGAGGTGCCACCATACGAGGCGGATCGGCTTGGGTATGAGTTGCTTGAGCGACATGTGCTACTTGTTATATTTAGAGTAAAGAAAGCAATGGTGCGATCACATCCTTCGGTAGGAATCGCTCCTGGTACCGATGATAGCACGCATCGGCCATTTCCTCCGCCTTATGGGGAGTGTTCTTAAGCTCCAGGATGGCTTGCGCCAGATCCTCAGCATCGCCCGGCTTCGTCATGAGACAGTGCTTCCCCTCCTTAAGTATCTCAGCAACGCCCTTGGTGCGCGCCGTGATATAGGGCAGGCGTAACGCCAGCGACTCAAAACACTTATGCGGTATCGTACGCTCCAGGCGCTCATGGTCCGCGAACTGCCCGAGCGAAACATGACACTTCTGCATGGTCGCGACGAGCTCATCAAAAGGCAGATGCTGGTCTATGTGGCGCACGTTCTTGGGTGCAAGCTCACGCATGACCTCTTCGAACTCGCGCATCGCCTCATTGCACCCATACCCAATGATGAGCACCTCGACCCCCTTCCCCTCGAGGAGTTTTGCGGCCCGCACGACCGTCGGCACGCCTGCTTCGCTCATGATCCTGCCCCGGAACAGCGCGGTGAACGTGTTGAACTTTTGTATCGTCGGATCAGGCCTGAACACCGTATCGTCAACACCGGTATAGACGACCACAAGCTTGTCTGCCGAGACACCGAGCTCACGCACGAAGTACCGCTTCTGCTCCTCGGTCTCGACCAGCACCTTGTGCGCACATCGAGTCGCCATCCAATCAATGAATCGTACGAAGGCAATACGGAAAGGCACCTCCTTGAGCGCATCGCGCGACAATATCTCCTGCTCATAGAACGAGCAGAGGGCATCAAAAATGACTGGCTTGCGACTTATGAGACGTGCAAAAGGTACGGACACATAGCCGCCATACCCAACGATAATCACGTCGTAGTTGCCCCGAAATGTCCGGTGTTTCTTATAGAGGTTCCAATACTTTTGAAAACCCAGCGCACGATCGACGCACACAAGGACCGTACTACCGTTTTGGCGCAGGCCCTCGGCATACACCTTATTGCGCCCCTGTTCCATGTCGATATTGCCGAAGTAGAGGATCCTCTTCTCTTGCATGGTCATTTTAGTATCTCGTACCGTTCCTGGAAGTCGCGATAGCGCCACACGTTCCACGGCCGAATGTCGAACTCGTCCTGGGGACTCTCCCTTGCTATGTCCTTTCCGACCGCCGGCCACACGTGGCGCACGACATGATCATACTCGGCCATCAGCTCATCCGTGAGCTCCTCGCGGGGCTCGTGGATGTAGTATACATTGAGTTGTGGTACCCCTTCTGGTCCTTCGTGTTGGATCAAGTACTGCCAGAGCTCGTACTTGCTCTTTTCGTACCGAGCCACGTAGTCTTGATATGCCTCCCTGGTATGAACCCAACCGAGCGGCCAGTCCTTGCTCACCAGTATCCGTGCATCTGGGTTCTCCTCTTGCCACGCCAGTATCTGGGGAATGATCTCACGACGCTCCACTGGCCCTGCAGCCATCATCCGCGTCCAACCTACTATTTGAACCAAACTAAACACAAGGTAGAGCAAAAGAAACCCTGTACCCACCTTAGCTGCGACCCGGTATACTGTACCATGTGAAATACTCAAGCTACTTAGCCCACCCACTAGCAGGATGGTTAGTGCAACGGTAGGCAAAAAATATCGAGCTTCGTTATGTGCATTCACTATAAACAACACCGCGTTTACACAAGCCGGTGTAAGCAGCATATACACCCACCACTGCCGCAAATACGCAAAAATGCCGCCTTTTGCAGCTAAGCAATATAATGCGCCACAAACAAGTAGGAAACCCGCAGATACTATAAGCACTTGACCGTAGAATATGAACGATTGGCCAATTAGCATCAGCGGCCAATCCCCAGGAACAGAGCTTATACCGACATCACTAACAGCTGCATTATCGAGCAATCTAAAGGTGCGAAAGAAACCGTACGGATGCCACCACACCACAATCAGAAATCCTCCCAAGGACCCTGCGAGGTAAGCGAAGAACTGCTTCAACTCTGACCAAGACCTTTGTTTAAACCACAGATAAATAATTGGAATCCAGAACGATTGGTAGATTATACTTAAATAGCTTATGCCAAATGACGCAATAGTAAGAAGTGCTTGTGCTGACCACAAAATACGCTTGTCCACTTTACGTTTTCCTTCAACAATCAAAACGGCTAGATACATCTGCCACAGTAAGATCGATACAAGGTATATCCAGTGTCGCGCAAATGATGCATACTCGAAAAACAGGTAATTGCTACCAAGAAGTACGCACACCACGTGGGGTAGCCACCATATGTTCGCTGGGTTTATTGTCTCGGTTCGAAAGAGCAGAAACACGGCTACCAAACCAAGCAAGCTGAACAAAACCGCCGTGAATCGTGCAAACACGAGTATGCTGCCCCAGTCGAATATGAGATCCTGTTTGTATGCATCCGCGGCTGCTGATCCACCTGTCACAACATGTACACCATAGTCCACAACCACAGCAGGCACGGCAAGGAGGGCGAACACGGGACCGTAATAGAGCGTGTGCTGATTGCGCATCCCGAGGATGCTCTTATTCTGGAGCATGTGCAGTGCACCATTTATTGGCGATTGCTCGTCAGCGCTCCAGTATGAGACATGAAGTGGTGTTTGGTGCGTGCCATAGAATATCGCCGGAAGATGTACCGTGACATACACAACTACAAATAAAAGCATGGCAAGTTGCACGGGGTGTATTCTCATGGGCATGGTGTTACATATTGACGAATGGCTTCAAGCCATGACAACCAAAGGTCAATACAGGCACCGATTAGTGCCACCAGAATCTGGAGTCCAAGTATCGAGAGAGACAGTACTAAGGCGAGCTCAGTGGAAACGCCATATTGTGCAAGTAGCGCAATGAAAGTGCCCTCACGAATACCTAAACCTGCGATCGTAACTGGAAATACGACTGCTAGTGAGACAAAGCCAAAAATCCATAGCCAGTCCACGAGAGGTATCTGTATCGAAAGCTCTCGTGCAAGTATGAAAGTACAAAGGACAGCACCGAACTGATAAAGCAACGCTAAAGCAAGGCTATACAGGTAGGACACGGGGGTTGTTTGGGTACGCCGCACAACGCTTACTGTTTCATCGAAAAACTTCAGTATCGACACACGGTATGGCGCCCATGCTAGTACGATACGGACCCGTCTTGCAAACCAATCAAAAAACTTACGATTCGTGATTATTGCCATTACGATACCCGTACAAAGAATAAAAACTAGCCCTGTAAGCACGTTAAAAGGTGCGGGAAGTGTCAGTGAGTATAACAAACCTATGCCTGTTGCGAGCAACAAACCAAGAAGTCCCAGGACCTTGTCCAGCATCACAGAGGTCCCCACGTATGCGACATTGGTACGTATGCCTCGTGCAACCCGTACGATCTTTGCTGCTTCACCTGCTATCTGCCCAGGCATCACTAAGGCGTACAATTGGCCAATGAACGTGTATGCAAGTACACAAGAGAATCTATGTCCGGGTAAGAAGATCATCCATCGGAGTGCCGCAACGCCAACAAGAAGCACCTGCAGGATAATAACGATCAGTACAGTGGTCAGTCGATAGTTCTGAAGCGTTCGGACGACCTCATTGAGATCGACATACCACACCAAGAAGGCCATGATACTGAACGACACCAGCACTTTCACCCATACTTTCGTAAACATGTAATGCGTCATGAACGAACAGACTCTTGGCAAAGCTGTGCGTACTGTTCAGCAACAAGCTTCCAGGACCAGGTTTCGGCAACAGCACGTGAGACACTACTGAACATCCCTATCAAGCCTTTATCTTTAATACATCGACGTAGCACTTGCTCTAGCTCTTGATCGCTTTCAAACAGAAGTCCGTTACGCTCGTGCTCGACCAATTCGTCTACTCCACCGATCCTGGCTGCAATGACTGCAAGTCCTGAAGCCATCGCCTCGAGCACCACATTTGGCATCCCCTCCTCGTACGAGGGAAGTACCAGTACCTCATGCTCTTGGTACAGTTTGGGTAGATCTTCTCTACTCACCCAACCAATAAAACGAACGAAGTGTTCAATCCCAAGTAATGTAGCCTGGCTTTCAAGCGACGTACGCAAAGGACCGTCACCAGCAATCGTAACAGTAACACCGGTTAGTAGAACAGCTTCTGTTTGCTGCATGACTCCGAGTGCGTGAAGTAGACGACTCACACCTTTTTGTTCGACCAACCGCCCCACAAACAAAAAGTGTATGCCGCTGTCCATGCGCACCCCTTCTGGGGGGTGGTAACAGTCTGTATCGACTCCATTTGGAATATAACCCACCTCGGTGTTGTACAAACGTGCAGTCCTGTTTGCAAGACTCTGAAGGTCTCGGCTATTTGCGATGATCTGTTTAGCATGTCGCCACACAATGCCCGTTAGAGGCGCAGAAAACCTGTGGTGCCAACGCAAACTCATCGCAAGAAAGCCAGGTACGTCTCCCCCACGCAGCGAAAGTATATAAGGAATACCGTTCCTTCTATACAACCAATAGCTCACAAGTCCCGTTGGTAATGCAAAAAAAGAGATGCTGCAATCAAAGACTGTTCGTTTCGTCAGGCGCTTGCATGTCCTGATGGCACAGAAAACATAGTGTAGCATTTCTACAATATTTGACGCGTCCTTCCTCTTTCGTAATGATGGAACACGAATAAGAGTATATCCCTCGTCATGCTCTTCTTTACTTACTCCTGGAAACCACGCTGTCACGACCGTTACCTCATGTCCTAACAACACAAGCTCTCGGGCAATATGCTTTGTCGCATTGCCTGCACCACCCCCAAGTGGTGGGAATTCGTAATTGAGTAGTAATAAATTCATGGTGTGATTGTTGTCTCCTCAGGCACGTTTATTGTGGCTGCATCAGATACAAGACCATGCTCTTCAATATAGGCCATAACATATTTGGCAATTACCTCATTTCCAAGAGGGGCTATATGAAACTCTACCGGCCAGTACAGATCCCCCGGTGAACCGATGTCATGCTGCGACCGATACTCCTTCACCTCAAGGAACGGCGCATACATGTCGACATAGGGAATATGTAACGTATCCAGATACGCTCGTACGCGGTCGCGCTTCTCACTATCAACAGCACCAAATAATTCAGGGTAAATTTCCTCTCTACTTGGTATAAGTACGAACAGGAGTCTCGATCCTTGCTCCTCGGCCAATTGCTGGAACAACCGAATGGAAGTGAAATGCTTCTCAAATTCTGTATCAGTTGCGCTAGGAAAAATTGATCCGTTTATGTACACCGGATCGACACCAAGGTACCGGACTATGTTTTCCGGAAGAATCGAATGAAGAGATGTTTTGACACCTCTAGCGCTAAGTACGTACAAGACAGAGTTTTTTGTGAACCAACACTTCGCCGCTTGCAGAAGTCGGTTCTGTGGAACTTCTATCATACAATACCGTTTGTAATTGCGAATACGTCTGTCGACTTCTTGATATACTTCATCCGTAGGAAGCTTACCAGGGGTAGGATTGTCAAAGCGTACACCCTGCCGCACAACAAATCCAGGGAAGGCCGCGTCATCATGTACGTCATTTGCGGTAAAATAACCCACGATTATGAGTTTCGGATGCTGGTACTGAGTTAGCACATCCAGGGCCTTGAGGTATTGGTGATAAGTTCCGGTGGCGGTCACCGCACACTTTAGAACACGCATACCTAGCGCCTGTTCAAGCAATGTGCCCCATTTATCCTCAAAGGCTGCATATCCCCAGGTAAAACTATCACCAGCTAGATATACAAAAGGTTTCTCACCGTCATATTCACGATCAAAGCAACCAAGCGTGTTGGACCAAATAGGAAAAGAGTGCCCGTAAAATGAGAGCGAGCCGCCTGTTACGTTTGGCTTAATATCGTATCCTCTTGTTGCATGGTCCTGATGGTACCCTGCTGACTCTTTCGGTTGATCTACGCTATTGCGTATTGGCAACATGCGTAAGGTAACCTCAAGCGCAACAAGACTTAGCAAGCCGCTACCCAATAGTAACAAGCCTGTGAACACAAATTTTCGAGCGCTAATCTGGAGCATACTGTACGTCTTGAAACAAGTCTCTTACCCGGTCTGGTTGGGCTACTTTACTAAATAACACCCGATCTATGACAAGGTAATCAATGTTGCTAATCATAAAGCAACGGTAGGCATCTTCAGGTGTGCACACTATCGGTTCGCCTCGCACATTAAAGCTTGTGTTGATCAACACGCCGCATCCGGTACGTTCCTTGAATGTCCGCATCAATTCCCAAAGAATTGGGTTGTCCTCTTGTGACACAGTCTGTAGTCGAGCCGAGTAGTCCAAGTGCGTCACGGCTGGTATGGTCGACCGTGGGCTATAGAGTCGTTCGTAAAGCGCCCCATTTTCCTTTGCCTTTTTACGAATACCTTCTTTGACCTGAGCAACAAACAACATGTAAGGGGAGGCACCTTCCCAATCAAAGTATTCTTTTACGTCTTCCTCTCGAACAACAGGAGCAAATGGCCGGAAACCTTCACGAAATTTAACTTTCAGATTCAACTTTTTTTGCATCTCTTTATCACGCGGATCTGCTAGTATGCTGCGGTTACCGAGCGCGCGCGGCCCCCATTCCATTCGTCCTTGAAACCAACCAATTACTTGACCTTCATTAATATGCTCTGTAACTGTCTTGAAGAGGTCAGAATACTCTGCGTATTCCTTAAACGGCACGTCGTACTTGTGTGCCAGCCGTACCGCGTCCACTGATGAAAACGTGGGGCCAAGGTATGGGTTCCAATTACTTGTTGAATTAAGAACTCGATCTTGCTTGGTGTCCTTACAAAAATACTCACGGCCCATATATGCGGCACCGATTGCCCCGCCCGCATCCCCTGCAGCAGGTTGTATCCATATCTTGCTGAACATATTGGCCTTAACCAATTTACTGTTTGAGACACAGTTCAAAGCAACGCCACCCGCAAGCACCAGATTGTCAGCGCCCGTGATATCACGTGCGGTGCGTGCCAGCTTCATCATGCTTTCTTCCAACACCTGTTGTATCGCCAACGCAAGATCCATGTGCTTTTGCTCTATATCTTCATCTGTCAATGCCCGACGCTTTATGCCAAACAATTGTTCCCACCTATGGTCAACACACATGGTCAGTCCGCGCGTGAAATCAAAGTAATCAAGGTTCAACCGGACAGAACCGTCGTCATACATACGTACAAGATTCTCTAGGATCTGTTGCTTGTATTGAGCAACTTGGGGACTGTTATGATTCCCGTATGGGGCTAATCCCATTAGTTTGTACTCACCACTGTTGACTTTGAAACCACAGTAGTACGTAAAAGCAGAATAGAGAAGACCAATTGAGTGTGGGAACCTCATCTCGCGTAGCATTTTAACCGTTCCAGCTTTGCCATGTGCTATGGTAGCTGTTGCCCATTCGCCAACACCATCTACTGTAAGAATAGCTGCATCATCAAATGGCGATGGATAGTAGGCGCTTGCTGCGTGAGAAAGATGGTGCTCAGAAAATAGCAGTTTAGGTGCTGCTGTCATTTTTCCGCCGTTAACTGCTTCCAAGCCCTTTCTTATCTCGCTACGCGGAAAGATTTTGCCATGGAACCAAACAGGCATGGCTTTCAGAAAGCTACGCAAGCCAAATGGTGATTGCTGTGCATACGTTTCCATGAGGCGCTCGAAGCGAATATAAGGTTTTTCATAGAAAACCACAGCATCAAGATCATCGACAGAAAGACCATATTCGGCCAGAACATATCTGCACGCGTTCTCTGGAAACGCGCTGTCGTGCTTGACTCTTGTAAACCGCTCTTCTTGCGCAGCGGCGACGATTTCGTCCCCTACCAATAAGGCTGCAGCGCTATCGTGGTAAAAAGCTGAGATTCCAAGAATCTTAATTGGTCGACTCATGATCAAAACAGCGTATAGATAAATGGAGACACTGCACTACCGCTGCCGACCAAAGCTAGCGATCCGAACACAACAGCCATAACTATGATCGGAAGAAGCCAGAACTTCTTTCGTGTTTTCATGAAACCCCATATGTCTTTGATGAATTCCATACAGTACTAATATGGTTTGGTAAATGTATCTGCAAAATCGACACAAGCTTGTACGTCGCTAAGCGTACTCCCTTCTTCATCAACACTCATGTCGCGTTTGATCACTCGTCTAATCGCGCCTATGGGAGTCAAAACGACATAGAATAAGAACGTAAACAGCACAAGCGGTACGACGAATCGAAGCAAGTACGCCACCCGAAACCAAATCCAACCCAGTGGCCGCAACGTGACGGGTGCAAGAAGCGACAACCCTAGCAGGACTAGAGCAGCTAACACGTAGCTATTTGTAAACGATACATTAAACAACAGCAATACAACTGCAAATACTACTGCGGTATCCTTATTCCATTCACTTGTAGTTGTGGTGTGCATAGGCGCTGATTCTATTTCCCTACTTCTGAACCTTGGTACCCCCAAACTTCCATGAGTTGCCGTTGCGCATTATCACATACGTAGAAGACGGGTCTATGCGATCACTGCTCATGAGCCACTGCTCTATCGTTTTCCTGGGAAGATACGTGGTCTGCGGAGTAACAAGCTGATCGAACGCAACGTGGCGGAAAAACGCAAACTCGCGCTGCCCTATCCAAAGCGCGTACTCAAATAGCGGCAACGATTTAAGGAATGCCCAGCTTGGGAGTATGCGCAACAGTTTGGCGTACAAGTAGAACGGCACAACGAGCGGTGTCGCAAGCAAGTACTTCGTAAACCACCACGGTAACTTTGATGCCACCTTACGGATCGGATCCACGATGTACACGATCACACCATTACCCTCCCGTGCATATACCCAACAGTGAAATTTGCCGCCGGACTTCGTGTTTCGCACCACCGACTCGAACCCTTTGTGCGGTTCTTGCAAGTGGTGCAAAACACCGACGCAGTAGACAAGATCGAAAGGGTCCTTAGCAGCATAGGATACGAGATCCTCCTGCTTGATGACAACCGCCGATCTACCAGCAAGGTTTGCTTCAGCGGTGAGCACAGAAGCGCCTAGGTCTACCCCTTCGAGGTAGGCTGGTCGCCATTCGAGCATGTGCGTCATGAGTGAACCATTTCCGCACCCAAGCTCAAGCACCCGAGTCCCTTCAATATCCGCCCTGGTCAAGGGTGCCATCCAGTCCTCGAACTGGGATCGCGTATACACGCTGCCTTCGGGCAGATTGTTCCACGACGTAGCGAACGCTTGCGCAGTATCTTGGTCTGTAACCGCCATAGGTAGCCAGAATAGTATCACAGAACGCAGGGGTTGTTGTGGCATCTTTGGAGAGGTCGTTCACAACCCTTATTCCACCATCCATCGCCTATACCAGAGCATAAATATGCCGATCGGAAAAGGCGGTGCGCGTCTGCGCAATGCTTGTCGCTTTACAGCTACCTATTTTTGGGTCCCCGACACTCGAACGCTAAAAGGTAGCCTAGCAAGTTTGGAGTACGTGTCGCGAGCCACTGGTGACTAGCCTTGCCGATCGGACGAATGGTCACCTCTCGGAAGGCTGCATTCAACGCACGCCGAAGTCGCTGCTCGCTGAAGTGAGTGATATGTGTCGGCTCCGCCATGGTCGTCTTTTCAGGCTGATTGAACAGGTACCGAACCCGGTTAGCCAAGCTAAAGCCATTCGGAACAGTGCCTACGAACACACCCTCCTCTTTGAGTAAGGTTGCGATCTGCACAACCTTTTCCTCTGGCCAAAAGAGATGTTCCAGTACTTCGGTCATGATGATCGCGTCGAACCGTTCTTGGCTGAGCCTGCTGATATCTTGGTTCAGATCAAAGACGATTGTCTTTGCTTTGAACCGCTTTGCAAGCAACTCAAGGTTTGTCGCATCAAAATCGACCGCGGTCACGTTGTAGTCATCTACAAAATGCTTGGTGAACGTTCCGTGGTTTGAACCAAGGTCGAGCACCTTACACCGCTTAGGACCGATAGCCGTCTTGAACAGCTCCACACGCTCGCGCGTGTACAGACCCTCTCCTCCATCAATCAGTTTCGCGTTCCGAACGCTGTACTTGTCTATCACTTCGTTCATATGGCTAGTATGATACTTGAATGTACGCGCAATTAAAATGTGATCTGTTCACAACCCCTATCCCACCATCCATCGCCTATACCACAGCATAAAGACGAGGAGTGTCCAGAGCTGCTTGCGGTTGTCACGGCGACCGTCGAGGTGTTCCGCGACCAAGCGCTCAACGTACGTTGGGTTGAAGAGACCGGTCTTCGTAAGCTCGGCAGGCGCGAGCACCTCTTGCATCCAGGGTGCGAGCGGGCCCTTAAGCCAGCTCCCGATCGGAGTACCGAAGCCCTGCTTCTTGCGGTAGAGGATGTCGTCGGGCAGCTTCCCCTCCATGAGCTTCTTGAGGATGTACTTCCTGGTGAGGCCGCGGAGCTTGAACGACGGCGGTAGGTGGTTCGCGAGGTCGACGACGCGCGTATCGAGGAACGGCGCGCGTACCTCGAGCGCGTGCGCCATGCTCGCGCGGTCGACCTTCACCAAGACCTGGTCCATCATGTACGTCCGCTGGAAAAGGTAAGCGAGCTCATCGTACCGGTCGTGCGAATCCATCTCGCCGAGATACCGTGCGAGGTTCGCAAACTCATCCGTGTTACTGACCTCGTTCCAGACTTCAGGCAATAACAATTGCTCGCGTTCAGAACGGTCGAACGCTGCAATCCAGCGCTGGTTTCGGTATGCCGGGTTACCCTCGAAACCTTGCGTGAAGCGCTTGAGGCGGAAGTCGAGGCTCATGTGCCGGTGAGAGGTCGGCAATTGGTGCACGAGCGTGCGTACGAGCGAACGTAGCGGCTTGGGTACCCGCTCGTAGAGCGCGGTGAAGCGGTACGCAAGGAACGTATCGTATCCGGCAAAGAGCTCGTCGCCGCCGTCGCCGCCGAGCGCAACGGTCACGTGCTCGCGTGTGAACTTCGAGAGGAGGTACGTGGGGAGTATCGAACTGTCTGCCATCGGCTCGTCCAAGAGGTCGCCTATTTCGGGTATCAGGTCGAGCGAATCCTGTGCGGTCAAACGACGCTCATGGTGCTCGGTACCAAGGTGCTCTGCGACCCTTCGTGCGTACGCGGATTCATCGAACGATGCTTCCTCAAAGCCGATCGCATAGGTCTTCACCTTTCGGCTGCTCTCTTTTGCCGCATAGTATGCCACCGTACTGCTGTCGATGCCGCCCGAGAGGAATATGCCAAGCGGTACATCGGCGACAAGCCGGTCGCGCACGCTCGCCTCGAATGCCTCGTCGAGGAGGCGGAGCGATTCAGTAAAGGAGGCATGCTTCGGCAAGAACGTCGGTTTCCAGAACTGAGTCTTCGTTGCCGCTTGTCCGTCCCACATAAGGTACGTGCCCGGCTCGAGCTTATGGGTATCCTTGAATATGCTCTGCGGCGTGGGGACATGCTCATAGAGGAAGTATGCATTGAGCGCAGACGGGTCGATCTCCTTCCGGAAGGATGGGTGGTGCATGAGCGCCTTGAGCTCCGAACCGAACATGAGTGTTCCGTCCATAACCGCATAGTAGAGGGGTTTTTTGCCCATGCGGTCGCGCGCGAGGAACAGCAGATCCCGCGCCTTGTCGTATAGCGCTATCGCGAACATGCCCTCGAGCTTTTCAAAGACGCGTTCGCCGAGTTCTTCATAGAGGTGGACGATCACTTCGGTGTCGCTCTTCCCCCGAAAGCGGTGTTCTTGGGTGAGGCCCCGGCGCAACGTCGCGTGGTTGTAGATCTCGCCATTGAACGAGACCCACACGTTGCCGTTCTCGTTCGAGAGCGGCTGGTGCCCGGCGGGCGAGAGGTCGATGATCGAGAGCCGCCGCTGCGCGAGGCCGACCGTACCCGTACCGCGGTCTTTGCGAGGAAAGATCTCCTGACCTCCATCGTCCGGGCCGCGATGCCGCAGAGCATTGTTCATGGAGGCCAGCACCTTTGCGTCCCCCCTACCAACGTATCCGGTGATACCGCACATGCTGCAAATGGTTACGTAGCCACAGAAAAGGTACTAAGTACCTTTTCTTTCGGTTTCAGCTTCGTGGTTGATGCGCTGCATGATATCGTGCGGTGTCTTGCCCTGGGACTCGTAGTAGATGCGCATGAGGATCTCTGCTATGACTCCCATAGCCGCAAGCTGTACCCCGACGATGATAAGAAGCGCGGAAAAGATGGGGAGCGGCGTCGCGACGAGCGAGCGGATCTCGAGCACCTTGAGGAGTATCGCGGTGCCACCAGCAAGAAAACCGAAGAACAGCGACACGAAGCCCAAGCCCCCAAAAAAGTGCATTGGTTTGTTCATGTACTTCTGGAGGAATTTCACGACGATGAGGTCGAGGAGCACCTTGTACACGCGCGAAAGTCCATACTTCGATACACCTTTCACCCGAGGGCGATGGTTCACGACGATCTCGGTCGTCTTGCCGCCATTCCACGCGGTGTAGGTCGGAATGAAGCGGTGCATCTCGCCGTAGAGGTTCACCCCCATGATGACCTCGCGCCGGAACGCTTTCATGGTGCAACCATAGTCATGCACATGCACGCCTGTGACCCGACGTATCATCCAGTTCGCCATGACGGAGGGGACCCTGCGCAGAATGAACGCATCTTGTCGGTCTTTGCGCCAGCCGCACACGACGTCATAGCCCTCATGTACCTTGCTCAGAAAAGCAGGTATGTCGGCAGGATCGTTCTGAAGGTCTGCGTCCATCGGAATGACGATGTCACCGGTCGCGGCCTGCATACCTGCCGACATGGCCGCGGTCTGTCCGACATTGTAGCGGAAGCGGAGGACCTTCACGTTCTTGTCCTTTTTTGCGAGCTGTTCGAGCTTTTGGAACGAACCGTCACGCGATCCATCATCGACCGCAAGGACCTCGTACGCGAGTCCCTGCTGCTTGAACACGCGAACAAGCTCATGGTGCAAGGGCTCGATGTTCTCCTCCTCGTTGTATATGGGCAGCACGATTGATACCTTCATAGCCGTACGCGTATCCTAGCATAAGAGGGTTCGGGCGGGTACGCTGCAAGACGTATTGTTGATATTTCTGTGAATCGTGGTATCATTAAAACAGTATCAATTCGAAGGAGCCCTTTCCATGGAGCATAGTACGTTCCTTGCCGTACAGCTGCTTGGACCGAAAATGCCGCCCGCAAAGTGGCTATTCGAGCATGTCTACCAAGCCGGCTTTAACGGCGTGGAGATCCTCCTCACGAAACACGTCCTGCGGAACCTACAGGACCTGACCGATGAGGCGCTCCTTGCGGGCCTTGACGTATCGTTCCACCGGTGGTGGCCGACCGGGGGCGACGGGTGGCACAACAAGCTCGTGACACCTTACCTGTTCCCAGATGCCGAAACACGCATTTGGGATGTACTTCCGGACGACTTTCCAGACGATGTCGTGGTCTCGAGCCACGACGCAACAAGCAAAGACGAGTACTTTTTTCTTGAGCACGGCCTGTTCCAGCCCACGCCGACAGGAGTCGAGTTCGAGGGGTTCGCAAAGCTTAAGCGCTGGATGCACGAGCGCCAAACGCGCCTGGTGTTCGATGTCGGTCACTGGCTACAATGTGCATACTGGCCAGGCTGCCCCGACATATATCGCCACGGCCAGGCGCACTTGTTGCAGTGCCTCACAGACGAGTTCAGCGATTGGAGGCACCAAGTCGACGAGATCCATGTCTACGGCATCGAAAAGTTCGATGCTTCCAGCATGAACCGATGGCCCTGGAACTCACCACGACTCGACGTCGGCGCGTTCCTCGACCACGTACACGCGAGTGGCTGGAAGGGTCGCGTCGTGTGGGAGATCCACCCGTTCCAACTCTTTCGCCCGGGCGGCTTCAAGAAGTTGGAGCGTCTGGCGGCATACCGCTAACCTGTACCCCGGCTCACGCGAGCCGGATTTTCGTTTCTTAGCTTCCGGGTCCCTAAGTCGCACACTTAGGGACCCGGAAGCTACGTGATATCCCCACAATCAGCGGGCGGCGAAACGTTCGAGGTACGTCGCAAGGTTCTTCGCGAACAGGTCCGGGTCGACGTGTGCTTCTGCAAAGCGCCGGGCATTCGCACCAAGCTTCCTGCGTTGTGCATCGTCTGCCAGGAGGTCCTTGAGCGCTCTGCGAAGCGCCTCGACATCAAAGTGCGGAACAAACACCCCGTTCTCGCCGTCCTTAAGGTACGACTCCATGCTCTTCATGTGCGTTGCCACCGTTGCCTTCCCCATCGCAAACGCTTCTATGAGCGCAAAGGTGCCGACCGAGTCATAGTAGTCATCAGGCTTTTCGATGCCGATATAGCACACCTTGGCCTCATTGTAGGCACGCAAAAGCTCCGTGTGGCCGTATACCTTGACCGTCACGTGCTTGGGAAGCGTCTTCGCCTGCTCGGGCGTAATGAGCTTGGTCGCGAGCCGACACTCCACCCCGAGGCCCTCGGTAGCTTTGATCACGGTGTCAAAGTCACGCCCGTACATGCCGACCGAGATGACGACATCTTGCTCGGGTACGTCGAGCTGCGGCTTGAAGAAGGCAAGGTCGGTCGCCTCATGGAGAAAGATGATGTTGTCTCTAAGGTGCGGGAACCGCTCTTTGAGCGCGTTCGCCTCTGCCTCGGAAATGGCAACGATACCGTCAACCTTCGAAACCGCCCACGCAAAGAGCCGCTGCCTGAGCGTTGTGCCACTACCTATGGTTCCGAGCACGTTGAAGTCCAGCAGCACCCATTTGAACGACCTGATGCGAAAGAACGCCTTGAGCAGCATACAGGTGTACGCGGTCGACGTCACGACCACATCGTAGCGGAACAAGAGCGGAAAGAGCGGCAGATGCACATAGTGCATGGTGAGCAGATGCCGCCGCAGCCACCGGGCAACCGAGGGGCGGACAAAGCGCTCTATCTCAAGGTAGCCGGTATCGACCCCCTGCTTACGCAGCCGCAGCATGCCGTAGAGGTGGCTGTCATGCGTCTTCCCCTCTCTAAGCCCCTCAAGGATATGGCCGACGGGGTTGTTGAACAGGTAGCAAACCTTCATTACTTCTTTTTGAGTATGAGAAAGTACTCACGGCGGAAAAGCGGCGTGAGGTACCCGAGCACGAATTTCACCAGGTACACAAATTTGTTTCGGTGATGGTCGCCGATGTAGAAGAGACCCACGGATTCGAGCGTGTCTATACCATCAAACTCTTCCCTGCTATCCGGACGCAGCAGCTTCACGACCGCCGCAGGTGGGTATGGCTTCACGTGGCCGAATGTTTCCCAAAACTTCTTAGTCACCACTTCCGATGAAAGCAAGAGGTGTCCTCCAGGCTTTAGTACCCGCGCACTTTCCTCGAGCATAGTATACGCGGTCGCGATATCCAGGTGCTCGATCACGTTGTGGCAGTGCACCACCTCGAAGCTCGCGTCGGCGTGTGGGATGTCGGTCGCACTACCGCACAGCGCATGGTACCCCTCCCCCGTGAGACGCGCGATCACCCGCTTGTTCGGGTCGATGCCGTGCATGCGCTCTTTGTCATGTTTCAGGAACTCACCCTCACCACACCCGAGGTCGAGCGTCTTCTTCCCCTTGCAGTAGAACTCATACACGAAGCTCTTTCCCGAAAGCCGAGTGCGAATGATGTAGAGAAGGCTCGGTGCGTAGTTCATGGTATCCATCCTACCGCGCGATGAGCTTCTCGTACACCGTGTATATGCTCGCTGGGTTGCGCAATTGATCGTCCACGAACTCCCGCGCCTGTCTGAGCATACGGGTTCGCTCCGGTGAATCAGCAAGCGCATGCACTACGAGCTCTTTGAACCGCTCCGGCCCTTCGCCATGCTTCCAGATGAGCCCCCGCTCGCTATTTGTGCCGACCGACTCAACGATACCATCGACATTGCTCCCGATGACCGGAACATGGAGGTACATCGCCTCCCACAACACGACCCCGAGCGCTTCTGCATTCGACAGAAGGACAAAGAGGTCTGCGTCCCGGTAGTAGTTCCATATATGGTCCCGGTGTACGTAACCGGTAAAGTGCACCCGATCGGCTATACCGAACTCCTCTGCCTTTCGTTTGAGCGGGTCGAGCAGGCTCCCGCGACCGAGGATGAAGAGCACGTACCCTGGTCCGAGCGCAGCAAACAGCGTGAGGAGCGTGTCGAGGTTTTTCTCTGCCTCAAGACGCGCGACACAGAGGAGCACCTTGGCGTCGTGGGGCACCTGATACTCGGCACGTATCCTGCCCGGCACCGCTCGCTCGATGTCTGTCTGATCGCGGGATATAGTGTTCATCGAGAAGACAGTCATCCGGTCACCTGGAACACCGACACCTCTGAGGTACTGCTTCATCGTCGCGTTGAGGGTAAGCACGTGGTCCACGAGGCGCGCACCGATACGTTCGACGACCCACGAGTATGTCTGCTTGATCCTTCCAAATCTCCTCGTGCCCGAGTATATGGTCGGCTGGTTATTGATGACCGGCACGAGCACGCCACCGAAGAGCTTGGTACACACCCAGAGCGCGGGCACGTTGCCAAAGTCATAGGTGCTCCAGACATCCGGCCGGACACGGTACCTCCATGCCGCATACGGCACCGCAAAACACGCATAAAGATCAAGGAGCGGCCGCACGTGCTCGAGCCCGAAGGTGCGCTGGTGCACGGTTCGATACTGTCCTTCGAGCGCCAGGTAGTGCTTACGCGCCCATGAGAAAAAGAAAAAGTTGTTATGCTGCGCGTCCCACCGATCGCGTTCGAGCTTTTCTGTTAGCTCGATGCGGCTCGTGCGGTAGATGTCCCGCCAGTCGAAATTGACCAGGAATATGGTAAGGGGGCGGTATGACGAACTAGCGTGTAAGCTCTGTTCTGAGTCGCTCGCCGAGCCGTTCGAGGCTGTGGCTTTCAGCGTATTCGCGCTGCGCTTCCCAGAGCTTAGTGCGCTCTTCTTCACTAAGCGCGAGGAGTGCTTTGAGCTTTTGCGCGAGGTCATTCGGGTCATTTTCACTAAAAATACACCGCGCGTCAATGTACCCCACCAGATCGCGACTGGACGCCACGAGGATCGCCCCGCACAGCATGGCCTCCAGCATGGTCTTGTCAAACATGCCAGACGGGCTCGTGTTGACGAACACCCCGTGCGCACTGTAGAGTCGCGGTGTTTCGTGGTTGGGCACGCCAGGCACGAAGGCCATCCTGCCCATACCTATGACCTGCGCGCGATTGCGCAGGTCATGCACGTACGTTCGGTCTCGATCAAGCGTATCGCCGCATATGGTCGTCATGGGCACCGGCTCACCAAGCTGCTCGAGCGCGTCAAAGAGCACCTCGAGGCGCTTTGCCGGCGTGAGGCGTCCAAGCCAGAGAATGGAGCCCGGGTCGCGCATAACGCCCGGCACGGGGGCGAACCGCTCGAGCGATACCCCGACCGGCATGAACACCGTGTTTGCAAACCGCGCGGTGTACGAGCTCTTCGACGTGCAGAACACGGTATGCGCGAGCTTACCTGCGAGCCTAGTCCACGACGACCCAGCATAGTGGTTCCTCCAGAGCGTGACCTTCTTGCCCCACAACCTCCAGAGCAGGCCGCCGAGGAGTACGTACTCCTGGTTCATGTGCACGAATACCACGTCGTACCTGGCACGGTGCCGTGTGATGAGCGAATAGAAACGATATACGTACGCAAGGCGCGAAGGCGTGTGCTCTTTTCCGAGCGAGTAGACCGTTACGTTCTGAGGGAGCGAATGCGTTCCTTCTTTGAGCGTGATCACCGTGATCCGGTCGAAGTGCTTCGAAAGCTCCGCAAGCCAGGTGCAAAAAAAGCCGAGTGCCGGGTCATCCTGGTCTACCACCTGGGTCACGATGAGGAGTCTAGTCACCGCCCCAGTGTAGCACCGTCGCGCGGGGTCTGCATGTAAAACGGTGGCCTTCTAGAAACAGAGGCGATATTCCATCAATGCCTGTGTAACAGCATCACCGTTTCAGTCTCTGTTATCTACAGTGTGTCACTGTGTGTCCAACAGTAGAAACCGGTGCACCCACAAAAACGGGATTGTATGCAGCAATGGAAACCCCGGGCTTGCGCCCGGGTCAGGTTTTTGCTAGCTCCAGTTACCTATTCGTGCTAAATCTTCGTTGATGATCGTTGCTACGCTGATCCAGCAGGTCATCGATCCATCCGCGCAAGAATCGGCGTTGGTTACTATTTTCGCGATTCTGGGCTTGAGCGCTCTGCAGAGAGTTGCGCGCTTCATCCACGATCTCTTGTACTTCTTTGTTGGTCACCGCATCACCTCCTTTGTCTCAGGCAAATATACCGCACCAGCCAGGTTCAACCTATACGTGTAACGACGGGATTGAAAGCGCCAAGTCGCATCAGCAAGGACATCGCGTATTCAGACCCTTGGGGCTTCCAGTCGTTGACGACCCGGCTGAAGCCGTACTTAACTGGCACAGAGCATACAACGATATCGCTTGTATGTCTAGCTTTCAAAGGTTGAGCTCAGTTTACTAACCGCGATGTAAACGGGGATACGGACAGTTTATACTCGACCTATGTGTTGTAATATCATCCCTTCCTCGGCCTCCCCGGTTTGCGTACCTGTATACGCTTATCATGCCACGCGTTTGGTGATTAAACTGTACTTATACCCGTTTCCCGTCCACATAGACCTTTAGTGACGATGCTGCTGCAATATTTTGTGCTGTCATAGTGTTTATCGCACCAGTATCGACAGGAATACTAAGTAACAATTGACAACAGACCACCCGCTTAA
Organism: uncultured Candidatus Saccharibacteria bacterium; assembly: GCA_964531785.1. GTDB lineage: Bacteria > Patescibacteriota > Minisyncoccia > Phycocordibacterales > UBA12088 > CAYWMQ01. The sequence goes on along the minus strand of CAZHFF010000006.1, from coordinate 5,217 downwards.
CGTTCACTTCTGAATAAGAGAACGAGATAATTGCGCCCAAAGATGCCGAGTGAGATCAAGACGAATAATCCTGACATCAATATGGCCATACCTTCACCGTCTATGATGGGTCCGGGTCCAAACCCACTTTCACCATTTCCTGCAAGTACGGATAGAATTAAACCGAGCGGAATATACCAGAGTGCGAACGTGCGCCAGACTTTGAATGAACGCTCTGATACTAATAAAGCCATAAGAGCGACTATAAATAACGCAAGAAATTGTAATAGGAGCGTCTCTCCTACAAATTTCAGTATGTCACGTGGTATATAGGTTGCAAACATACCGTGGTTAAATGCAATGATCAGCCCTGGTATCGAGCCAATAGATCCAACCACTAGTGCTATGATTTTTTCATGCGTAATTTTTCTCAAGTGCATATTATGTAATTTAATTTAGGACCTTGGTAAACTCGGCTGTACAGACTAGACTTGAACTTTAAAATCAACGCAGATTAATTATTACATTGTACTCCGCCCAATCTTCTAGATCGACCGAGATTTGCCATATTCCTTTGCTCAAATTAGCGGTAGAAAGGTTATATATGTACTGTTGATTTGACTCATCATACCTGAACAGTGCTCCTGTATTCGCAGCAGAGCTTAAGAGTAACGCTACAGTGCCTCCAAGTATACCGTCCTGCACCTTTCTCAACCGTAGCGTGGCCTTAACGTTCGGAACCGAGTAGCCGTCTGGATCGGTTAATCTGAACTTGATCGGTAGAGTGCTTCCAAACTTGTGAATCGCCGTACCGTTAGACGTGATTGGTGGAAGGAAACCGGAGAATGTGCACTTTGGTACTACGTCAGGTAATACTATTTCCCCCAACTTTGGTTCAAATGTCACATCTACAAGACCATCGCCATCGTAGTCGAGTGATAGTGCAGACATCGTAACCAGTGTACCGTGTCGAAGAGTAAGGGTGGCGATAGTACTGGTTGAGGTTGGTATTGCTGCGAACGTAGTCGAGGCCAGCACTAAATTGCCCTCTAACTCCTCTACGTCAAGCGTAAAGGATCCACTCGCATATCCGCGAAGCTCCAGCCGCAACCCCACTTGTGCGGGCACCGTAATGTGTTGCAGTTCTCCGAACGTCTGGTAACGGCTCTCTGATATCTGTTGCTCTAAGGCCCCAGCAGTGGTGGTGTAACCGGTATGATTGCCGACAGCATCGTAGAGATGAAGTGATAGTGGTGAATGCAGAGTAAAACGTAACCTTTTCCTGTTATCGAGAGGTGGAATCGATCTGGAAATATACTGAGGTAAGATGTCCACATTCCTTTCAAGGATGTTCTGGATGTGCTCCAGTAAATGAGTGACTTCGAGAATGTCAGCATGCTCTCTGCCAACTCGAGCAGGAGTGTCATAGCGTAGTAAATCAATCAAATATTCACTTGCAACCAAACTGCCTTTCCATAGAGCACTTGGCACAACCACCGTCCCATCACCATCAACGGACTCATGGACCTTGTACTCTAGTTTGGGAAAAATGAATGTGCAGAGGATACCGCGTAGACCCTCGTGCCCTGACCCCTCCCCGGGAGCATGAGTCAATGCTCGTTTTCCTGTAACCTATAGGTATATGAGAAAGAGGAAAACATACACGGCGGCGCAGAAACTGCACGCCGCGCTCGAACTTATCAAAGGTGAACGAACGGCGGTTGATATCGCCCGAGACATCGGCTGCCATCCAACCATCATTGTCGACTGGAAGGAGGCGCTTGAGAAGAACGGCTCGCTCATCTTTGAGCGCCAAGCGGACGAGACGAAGAAAGACGCGAAGATCGCAAAGCTGGAACGACTCATTGGCAAGCTCTCCGTGCAGAACGATTTTTTAGAGCAGCTCTGCGATCGTTGAAGCTTGCGGTCGCGGAGAAGAAACAGCGTATGGAAACCTACCGACAGGCACGCATCATACGCGGCAAGCCGGACGTGCCGACGTCATGGCTCGCCGAGGCTATCGGCCTCTCGCGCAAGATGCTCGGGCGGACAGAGCCGCCAAGGGAGAGCGAGCGCCGGAAGGGCGACGCCGACCTCAAGGAGAAGATCGTCTGCATCCTCCACGACTTCCCCTGCTACGGATACCGGCGAGTCACCCCCGCACTCAAACGGGCCGGTACGCAGGTGAATAAGAAGCGAGTGGCTCGGGTCATGAAAGAGAACGGGCTTGCGCAAAAACAACGGCGTCGCTTCACTAAAACGACCGACAGCACCCACCGGCTCCCCACGTACCCGAACCTGGTCAGGGACATTGTTCCCGGTCGTCCCCGCCATGTGTGGGCGGCCGACATCACGTACGTGCGACTCGCTGTGGGATTCTGTTACGTCGCGCTGATCATCGACACCTTCACGAGGAAGGTGGCGGGGTGGGCGGTCGAGACGCACATGGAGACCTCGCTCGTCATGCACGCGCTCACGATGGCGCTTGCAAAGGGTGCTCCCGAGTTCCACCATAGCGACCGGGGAGGCCAGTATTGTGCACGCGAGTACGTCGAGTTGCTCAGCTCGCGCGGGGTGAAGATCATCATGGCGGACGCCGGGCTCTCGGTGGACAATCCCTATGCCGAGAGCCTGAACCGCACACTCAAGGTGGAGGAGGTGTACCTCAAAGAGTACCATGCGGTGGAGGATGCGCGCGCCTCAATCAAGTGCTTCATAGAGGACGTGTACAACACGAAGCGGCTACACTCATCCTTGGGCTACGTGCCACCGGAGGAGTTCGAGGAGCGATGGCTCAATGAGCATGTCGCTCCTCGTGTGCGGTTGCGGTCGGATGAGCACGTAGTATCATTATCGGCATAATTATCAAACTGGGAAAACAGAGTCTTTCCATGTTCCCAAAATGGGGGTCATATCAGTAGTGCTCGTGTCACGGGACATCACTGAACGTGCGAGTCGAAGGAGTTACTATTATTGTATTGGTTCCCAAAAGTCCAATTCTTCTATTTTCGCGTTACGTACCTACAAGTTACCAAGACACTTAAACCGATGATAACAGGTGTTGCCCACCAGGAAACATAGCGCAACCAGAATAAAAGGAACAGATACATCCCCTCTTTGTCTAAGAACAGATACTCTTTCAAAGTACAACCGTGTGAGCCAAACCAACCACCGAGTCCACAGGTTCCATCAAACACGTAAAGTGCGAAAAGGACCGGCACAGTAAAACTAGCAACTGTACCGAAAATAAGACCAAAAAAAATAGGATTATTCTTCACGATCATACACTCAGTGATTAATTACTAATCAACGTTTCCACCTGCTCCATAAACCTCAAGATGGTCTTCCGTTGCTCTTGGCTAAGTGCTCTGAACTGAGCATTTAAGTCCACGGTTAGCTTGAACACCTTTATCGCGGCAAGTACTTGTTTTATCTTGTTTTGTGCAAGGGCGGTCTCGATCTTTCGCACCTCAAGCAATAACAGGTTTTTTGTGACAAGGTTGACAGAAAGTGCATTGATGTATGCCTTGAGCTCTTGCAGTATCTGCTCTGGTGTCGGCGGAGTTAGAAACATATCACTGATCCCATCCCCGTCGGCATCAAGTTCGATCGTCCCTATGTTCTCGACGTGCGTGAGCGTGAATATGCTCACGAGCTTGGGGGTGACCGGTATCTCTGTGTGTATGCGTTCTGCTACGGTGGACGTACCATGATACTGCTCAAGCTCGAGCTGGAGAGTTCCTGTTCCCGTCCCGCTGAGTTGGACAGTGTATAGCTGATGTGAAGGAACGATGACCATCTGCATGTCTCCTATACTGTAGTACTGAGCATTTGGTATGTCCTGTACGACAATGTCGATATCACTGTCGGCTATGTATTCCCGTTTAATCTTATTGCCTTGAGCGTCTGATACTTCAATGGCCACGGGTGAGAATGTCTGAAGCACAGTAAAATCCTGTGCGGGAAGTGATGTACCTTTAGGGTAGATCCATGATGTGGGGGTTGGATCGGAAGTAGTAATGAGCTGCCTGAGCATGTCCTGAAGGGCTGGGTTATTGAGCATATTGAAATGCTGATAAGCACCAGGCTCCCACATATCGATGACATGGCTCTTCGCTCCATGTTGCGCCTGAGCGCTCTCCAATACCACGGTCCCATCGCCGGTGCCGTTCGGACGTGGATCAACCATTAGACATTTCTCTACACTTTTCGTACAACCTGCCTTCTGTTTGTACTGGATGCTACTGATGGTAGGCAGATTACCTCCTGCAAACTCGATGACTTCGAGACCGGGAGGAGGTGTCCATGATTCCAAGAATTGACGAGTTTGTGCAGCTTTGTCCACTAACTCTGAAGCCAAAATGATCGGCTCATTGAGTGAATCCTCATCAGGTACTGCACGACCTTCCGCTCCAGCCAATAATTTCTTAAGCTCGACTGGGTTTTCAATCGTTGTACCGTACGTATTACGGTATGGTTCGAGAAACGGGGACTCGTCGAAGGAAATGAGCGGGATGTCACGGATGAGCGTGTACGAGCCGATAGGGAGAAGGCCGTATGCGCCGAGCATGTAATGACCAGCAACACGTGCAGTGGAAGTAGAGACGAAGAGTTTAATACTCTGATCATGGCCATGCAACAGCCCAGCTATCGTGTCTGGGGTACCTAACTGTGGCACGCCGACCATAACAAATTTCTCAATCTTATCACCATGGTTTGTCTTTACAAGTGTAGCGATGAGCGCTTTACCTACCAAACCGCCGTTTGAATGCCCTATAACGATCACTTGGCCCGAATCGGAGCTTGTTGCGATTTCTCTAAGACGATTGGGCATGGAGTACGACATGCCGTTCCCCGTTTGAACCGGGTTGTCGACGATATCGAGCACGTCATAGCGCCAGTCGTACGGGAAAGAAACGGCTCTTTGTACAAGACCCTCTTGTGAGATCTTATGTAAATAGTCACGTACAAATGGCCTGTATATTTCTTTCGAAAGGACATTCTCAAGAATATTCCTCGTGTAAATGTTCATAACCTGACTTTCTCCCCCTGCGTTCATCGCAAGCTGTCGAACATCGTTGCTAAATTTAGTTGAAGGAAACCAGAGTTTGTCCTCGGTACCGAGGAGACCGGGCCTGCACAACTCGCTCCCCTTGATCCCCGGCAGAAAGATGATCGATGAATACCCTGCCTGGAAGGTAAGCGTGTTGTTGAGGTGTATGGGGTTGTCGTCGGTGA
>CAZHFF010000005.1:0-48397 GCA_964531785.1 uncultured Candidatus Saccharibacteria bacterium | reverse complement strand
CCACCAACTGCCAAACCCGAAGCACAAGCCTCGGGTTTGTTGCATGTTGGTCGGGCATGAGTGGACTCGAAAGCCGGAGGCCGCGAAGCCGCGCGTAGCGCGAGGCCGAGGCGGGGTCGAGAGTGCTTAGCAAATGCCAGAGCAGAGCGATCGGAATTGCTAAGCAACTCGTGACCGAGTCCTCTCAGGTCCACAGCAAACGCAACCACCCGAAAGGGTGGTTATTGCGTTCTATGAACGTACACAAGCTCCAGTGGAGCTTGTGTAGAGGACTCGAAAGCTAGAGGTTACTTAGCCGTGTGAATCGAGCGAACTACATCGGTCGCACAGCTCCTGTACTTGGTCAAAATATCCGCAGGGTACCCAATTGTCGTTCGCGCTCGATGATGTCCGCTTCTTCGCGGCACCAGATCGAGTACTTCTCGGGATCCACTCGCATCGCTTCGAGGAACACCTCCCACGCGACCCACCGGATAGCCTCCACCTCGTCCGGGTTCGGTCTGGGCGTATCGTGCACGGTGCCGAGATAGATCGGGCAGATCTCGTGTTCCATGACACCGTCCTTGGTTGCTTGGTACCGGTACGGTGCCGCAAAACGCACATCGAACACCTCGAGCCCGAGTTCGAAGTGTGCTCGGCGTGCGACGGCGTCTTCGCCGCACTCACCAAGCAAGGGGTGGCCGCAGACACTGTTCGACCACATCAAGGGCCACGTCTTCTTATGGTGGCTCCTCTGTTGGATGAGCAGCCGTCCCTCCTGGTCGAATAGGAATGCTGAGAAGCCACGATGGAGCGGGGTTACGCTACCGTGCACCTCGTTTTTCGGCATGGTCCCGAGCACATTATCTTCGGCGTCGACCAGAACGACATCTTCCTCGTGGCCTTCCATATGTGACCAGTGTATCGGTCAGCGATAAGTATGCAAAGGTGCATGGATCACAAACGGTCACTGCACAACTCTCATGGCGGGACAGGACGCAATGACGCTATACTATATGTGGCATGGTGTACTCGTTCATTGTCCGACTGTTCGCAGCCGCGTCTGCTGGCATCATCCTCTCCTCAGGAGTCTTTTTTGCATGGACTTATTTCGACAAGCAGTACTCGCTCGTGACGTCCGAGCCTGAACGCGCGCTCAGCATCAGCACCTCGCTGCTCGAACTGCTGCTTATCCTCGGCGTGACGGCAGCTGTCCTCGGTGCACTTCTTTTGTATACCTTGCTCTCGGTGCGAGTGGCCGCAAGTCACCTTGCCGAAACCATGACCAGCGACATCGCGTGGTCTCGCGAACAGTTCCGGCGCTTCTACGACCTTAGTCCGGTACCCTATCTCCTCATCACACCCCAAGGCATGATCGACCGGCCGAACAAGGCGACGGTGCGCTTTTTCGGACTACCTGAGGATGTGCTCACGGGAGAGAACCTGTTCGCTTTCCTCACCGCACCGCCCAAGGAGGACCGGCTGCCGTTTATTAGGGAACAGGTCGGACGCAGGATCCCGGTCGACCAAGTTGAGGTACAGGCACGCAAGAAGAGCGGGGAGGTCCGTTGGATCATGCTCTCGATCCAGAACATCAGCACGCCAGGAAGCCGCGCGAACATGGGACTCGTAACGTTCGTGGACATACACGAGCAGAAGGAGCTTGAGCGTATCAAGACGGAGTTCCTTTCGCTCGCGAGCCATCAACTGCGCGCACCGCTTGCGAACCTGAAATGGTACATCGACTTCCTCCTGCACCGTCGGAGCGAACAACTTACCGACGAGATCAAGAAGTACCTGTTCCAGATGAACGCACGGAACGAGGACATGATAGATCTGGTGAATACGCTGCTTAACATGTCGCGCGTCGAAATGGGTCATGTCCGGGTCGAGAAGCAGCAGGCAGACCTGTCGCACCTCATTGGGAGCATCCTTGAGGAGCTCGACCCGGCACGAGCAGCAAAGAACCTCACGCTCGACCGTGAGGTTCCCGAAAGTCTGCCGCTCGTGACCGATCCGAAGCTCGTTCGGATCGTGTTCCAGAACCTTGTCACCAACGCGATACGCTATACGGGAGAGGGTGGTCGGGTCACGGTCACGGCCGGTATCGAGGGGGACCAGGTGCACCTCATGGTCAAGGATACGGGTGTCGGCATTCCGCCAGAAGAGCAGGGCAAGATCTTCTCCAAGCTGTACCGCGCCTCGAACGCACAGCAGCTCGAGGCAAGCGGGACCGGGCTCGGGCTCTACATGAGCAAAGCCCTGGTCGAAGAAATGGGCGGGTCGATCGGGTTCACGACCAAGCTCGGAGAGGGCACCACCTTTACGGTAACACTGCCTACTCGCTAGTACTGACCGGGACCTTTATCGGCAGACTGTTTTATAGTACGATGCCGGGTACGCAGCGCTTGCTGCACTTGCACTCTTAGCTCAGCTGGTTAGAGCGCACCGTTCACATCGGTGAGGTCGGAGGTTCGAATCCTCCAGAGTGCACCGCGAGCCGGCGAGCGAGGCATTCTGGGCGCAACCTTTCGAAGAAAGGCGTTGCGCGGATTCGAAGCTGGTGCAAGGTGTTTTGCACGCGCAAGCGCGCAGCAAAAGACCTGCAACGGGTACTCTACCGGTACGGTTCGAGTCCGGGAGACGTGCACCGCAAGAAGGCGAGCGGGGTCTGCATGTCTGACAAGAGTCGAGCAGTGAGCGACGTACCGCCGGAGAACGAGACGTACTATGCTGGGTAACCCGACCTTTATCCGAACCACGGAAGACTTCGACTGTGAACGTTGCGGTGCCCGGGTAACGGGCAACGGGTACACCAATCACTGTCCACACTGCCTCTGGAGCAAGCACGTCGACGTGCATCCGGGGGATCGTCTTGCCCGCTGCCAGGGGCTCATGGAACCGGTCGAGGTGTATGTGCGCGGCATTGAGTATACGCTTCTCCACCGCTGTTGTGTCTGCTCACACGAAAAACGGAACAGGACTGCCCCCGACGACAACTACGCCGCTATCTTGGAACTCTCGGTCCACACAGAACACGAGTAGTACTCGGTCACCAGAGCCACAGACGCACCAGATGCCCTGGTGACAGCACGCACACGTGCGGTATACTGGCATCATATGGATGCACCAAAAAAGAAGATACTCATCGTGGACGACGATCTGGTCCTGTCGAGCATGGTGTCAGAGATACTTGCTGAAGAAGGTTTCGATGTTGCGGTCGAACACGAGGGAGAGTCGGGTCTCAAGCGCGCTGAGGAACTCCACCCCGATCTCGTCGTACTCGATGTGATGATGCCAAAAATGGGCGGCATTGCGATGCTTGAACACATTCGTGCGACGGCATGGGGTGTCAACATTCCGGCAATCCTCCTTACGAACGTGAACGAGCCAGAGTCCGTGAGCGCAGCTACCGAGAAGGGAGGACCGCTTTCCTATCTCCTGAAGACTGACTGGTCGATCGAAGAGATCGTGAACAAGATACGCGAGCAGGTAACTGCCTAACCTCCCATCGATCATAGTTGCGCGTAACGTAGCAGTTTTCGTTCAGCCTGTGGCTACACCCCAACAAAAAGACTACCGAGACATCATTTCAGCGCTCACGTTCATTGCGCTCGTTATATTCTTTTGGTCGGTCCGGGACCCGGTCCTCGGGCTGCTCTACCATGCAGAACTGATGGACCCGACCGTCCACGGACGGATCCGTTGGCTCTTTCTGTTCCTCGGCATCCTCACGAGCAGTGCGACGGCGGTCATGGTCTACCTCCAGTTCGCGCTCCACACACGAGCCCACCACCTGGCCGAAGAAATGATGTCGGACCTCATTCACTCACGCGAACAGTTCCGGTGGCTCTATGACAACAGTCCCATTCCGTACTTCCTGGTCGATGATCGGGGGCTGATCCATAATCCGAACAAAGCAGCGTTACGGTTCTTCGGGGCAACGGATGACCAGCTCGACGAGGTGGATTTCTTCGATCGTATAATCATGGACGAAAAAATGGAGCATGCGCTGCCGATGATACAGTCTAAGGTCGAGCGCGGTATACCTATCTCACGCGAGGAGATGCGCATCAATCCGATACACGGCGGGCCAAGATGGGTCTCGACGTCCATTTTTACCGTCGACCAGCAAGCGCCGCTTGCGCATAAGCGACTGGTGTCGCTGTTCGACATCACCGAGGAAAAGGAGATAGATCGTATCAAGACAGACTTCGTATCGCTCGCGAGCCATCAGCTGCGCACCCCGCTCACTGCGGTCAAGTGGTACATCGACCTGCTTCTCACAAGCAATTCGATCGAGATGTCCGAGACCGTCCGGGAGTACCTTGCAAAGATCTACATCGGTAATCAACGCATGATCGACCTCGTATCCACGCTCCTCAACGTCTCCCGCATCGAAATGGGCACCGTACCGATCGAGATAGGCGAGGTCCGCCTGGATGCGCTCACCCAGGACGTGCTCGACGAGGTCGCGAAGGCGGCGACCGAAAAACACATCGTTGTCCATACGCAGTTCGAGAACATACAGCCGATCAGGAGCGACCACAACCTTATCCGGATCGCGATCCAGAACCTGCTCACGAACGCGCTCCGCTACACCCCCGAGAACGGTCGTGTGAGCGTGTCCGCCACCTGCAACGACAACGGCTGCTCGCTCTCGGTCGAGGATACCGGGTGCGGCATCCCTGCAGAGGCATATGGCAAGCTCTTTACCAAAATGTATCGGGCCGAGAACGCGAAAAGGATCGAAGCAAAGGGAACCGGCCTCGGCTTGTACATGACCAAAGCGTTCATTGAAAAGCTCGGGGGAACCATCGATTTCAACAGCGTCCTTGGGGAAGGCACCACGTTCACCATACACGTACCCCGGGATGTACCACGGTAGTGACTATGCTATACTCAGCGCATACTAACCATTACTTCATGCCTACGCTATGACCGACCAGTCAAAGACCGTGCTCATCGTGGACGACGAGGAAGCGCTGCGAAGCGTGCTCGCGACCAAGTTCAAAGAGGAGGGTATTACCGTGTTGACCGCAGAGAACGGCGTCAAGGGTCTGGAAACTGCCCTCGCAGAGCATCCTGACCTCATCGTGCTCGATATCATGATGCCCGAGATGGACGGGTTCGATGTGATGAAGCACCTGCAGGAAGATGCGTGGGGCAAGACCGTCCCGGTCATACTGCTCACGAACAGTTCGAGCTTCGAAACGATCTCGAAGGCGGTGACGTCCGGGATGTCCGAGTTCATCGTGAAGACCGAGCTCAAGCTCGATGAGGTGGTCAATCGGGTCAAGGACCGGCTCGCGTCACGCTAGGTTTGCGCGGAGCGACCGGGATGTGTACCATGCGGTCACGCGTGTGCGCCTGCTGAGCCAGGGCATACGGGCCATTAGCTCATCTGGTAGAGCGCACCCATGGCATGGGTGAGGATGAGCCGCAGGTTCATGAGAGAGTAGGAGGGTATGATACCAGGGTATGCGGGCCATTAGCTCATCTGGTAGAGCGCACCCATGGCATGGGTGAGGTGACCGGTTCGAGTCCGGTATGGTCCACCAACGCGACAAGAAACCAATACGCGACCTGCGGTGTCACTCGCCTCAGCTTGCGTTACCCGAGCCATGCGACGGTCAGCATACGCCCTTCAGGTTCGCCGGTGCGAATGCTTCGGTAGTGCGAGAAGTATGCCTCCGAGGCCGCGGTGTCGTTTGGGTCGACCATGATCGCTTCGCGCGCAACGCCTGCAGCACCGAGCTGATCGATGTTATATGCAACGAGATCCACATGGATACCCTCTGCGCTCCTCACTAGGTAGGGCGCCCACGCAGGCTCGTGCAGCTGGAGCGCCTCCTCTACCACATACGAAGCAGCGCGGATGCTCGGACCAATCGTGACCGATAGATCACCCGCACGTATACCGTACCTATCGCCCATCTCAGCGATCACCCGTGGAAGCAGGCAAAGACCGGTCGGACGCCAGCCGGCATGCGCGAGCGCAAAGACGCCGCGCGCCTTGTCGCACACTGTGATTGGCAGGCAATCCCCCGTAAGCAGGAGCAGGGCACACGTTGGATCATCCGTGACGAGCGCCTCTGCGGCGACCGTCCCCTTGTGTGCATCCCTACGATCGACCGGTACCACACGCGAACCGTGCTCGACCTCGAGCATGATGTGGTTTGGTGTCGGCAGACCGAGGCGTTCCAAAAAACGACCGCGTGCCTGCATGACCTCATCGTGCTGTCCGTACCGTAGCGACATGTTCCCGTCCGCTCGTGTCGACGTGGCTAGGTGGAGACGGCCGCTGCTTGCCATGCACGACATCGTAGCACAAGTTGCACGAACCTGCGTGACGCCACCCTTCCGAATACGAGAACCTTTGCGCTCGATACATGCGTCAACACAGACGGTCGTGCGATGTATCGTGTGTACAACTCCTTTTTTCACTGAGGCACCTTGCTACAATATGAACACCTGTCAATTATGGACCAGAGCCCACTCCTCCAGCGCATGCTGCTGTTGCTCAGCGCCCTCCTCGTGTTCCAAGTGTTCATCGTGCACTCAAAGCAAGGCGAAACATTGCGCCTTGAGGCCGCTGCGGTAAAGAACGCGCTCACCGCACCGAGCGGTTTCACTGCGGTCGCGAAAGAGGATCCGCTCCGGGTCGAGCTCAGCTGGCAGCCGAGTACGCTCTCGGGTATGTACTACCTCCTGTATAAGGAGGGTGACGGCCGGCAGCGGTTCGAACTCACGACCACCACATACATCGACCAAGCGGTCACACGCGGGCAAACCTACGGGTACTGGGTCGAGGCATGCTCGTCGAGCGGTTGCTCAGCGCCGACCGCGCAGATCGACGTTACCATACCGACCGCGCCGATACTGTCAGGATCAACGACCACGACCATTACCACAACCACGACCGACCCTATAGAGTCAACAACACAAACCGTGCCCGACACGACGACGAGCACCACGGACGGGTCCCAGAACACAGACCCGAGCCCGACTGCTACCACTGAAACGAGCTCGAACACCGATAGCACGACGGTGTCACCTGACCCGATCGACACGACCACGGCTACCACCGAGCCGACCACGACCGACCAACTCCAGGAAACGACGCCAGTCATTCCGGCTGCAACGATGAGTCTGCTCTCGAACGGCGTGCTCGTGCCGACCGGGCGGTCCGTGACCGGCACGGTAAAACTCTACATCAAGACCACACCGGCACGTGCGGTCCATACCGCAGTGCTCGATCCGCGGGGTTCACGGACCGTGCTTACAGCCGAACGGTTAGCAACAGATGGCACAGCCTGGTCGTTAGACTGGTGGACGAACGATCTTCCAAACGGAACGTACCAGCTCCAGGTACTCATATCTGACTCGACCTACGAACGGTACATCGCCCATCGACGCGAGGTGGAGGTCCTCCAGGTGACCACCACCGCACCCCTTCCGACCACATCCGCCACAACAGAACCTCTATCGGCCGAACCGACGCCGACCCGAACCGTAACAACGGCAACACCTCCCCCGACGACACGCGAGCAGTCACCAACGACCGCACCGGTACCCGTCACGGTAGCTGCGCCTGATCTCTCGACTTGCTCGACACCAGACTTGTGCCGTAGCGTGTGTGAACGGTCTCTGGCGAACTGCGTCGAGCACGTACGCGCTGCGGCCCCGTACACATCGCAAACCATCGCAATCGTGCTTGGCGAACGCACAGGCGCACGAAGCGTGATCGATACCGATGGTGATGGACTCACCGACTACGACGAGGTCACCCTCTATCTTACCGACCCCGATCAGGCCGACACCGACGGTGATGGAGTATCGGACGGCGAGGAGGTGCTCCGTCACACCGACCCACGGGTCGCCCAGAACACGAACACGCTCTACAATGCCACGATCCGCCACGAGGACCCTCGTGTGGCGGGCACCGAGGTCGCGAACGTGCTCGAAACGACACACATCGACCTCGTGCCGCGCGAAGAGCGTCCGGGTGCCTTCACCTTTGTTGCCTCCGGCAGAGCACTGCCGAACAGTATCGTGACGATCTACCTCTTCAGTCGACCCGTTGTGGTTTCGGTGAAAGCAGGACCGGATGGCGGCTGGCGTTTCGAGTTCAACGAAGAGCTTACCGATGGTTCGCACATACTCTATGCAGCGGTTACCGATAGTGGGGGTGCCGTGGTGGCAAAGAGCACACCGTTCCCATTCGTAAAAGAAGCGAACGCGGTCACCGCGGGCTCGATCGACGTCGAACGTCTCGCGCGATCAACGACCGCACCCGCAGCAGGTTTTGGTTTTCTCGCTGCTCAGCTGTTGATCGGTGTGACGGCTCTGATATTACTCTTCCTGCTCCTGTATTTCGGCCTACGAACACCCCGGACAGCGCAGGATATGCCTGCCAAAGGAGACGAAACTCCTGACGAGCAGCTGCGGCTATGAAGAACCTCATGCAGCATCTTGAGCGCGGATGGTCCTTCATCCGCAGCCATCCCCAGATCATCTACACGATACTCCTCCTGATCTGTATCCCTACGGCGTACATCATTTCAGCACAGTGGTTCCTGACCGTCGCAAATGAGAACCAGGAGAGGATCGAGCGGGAGAGCATCGGGTTGCTCCAGAGCACGATCGTCCATGTCGTAGGACGGGAGCTCGACGACCTTTCGAGCGTGTCGCGCGAACTCGCCGCACTCCGCCAGTACTCAGAGAGCATCGCGCTCATGCGCCTCGTTCGCCTCTCGTCCGACGGCACGTACGAGATCGTCGCCTCATCGGACACTAACGAGATCGGGACCATTGATACTGGCAACCTACTCGGGTATCGAGAGGTCGCGCTGGAACCATCACGATCGCTCATCTTCGAGACACCGGCGGCGGACGGACGGCACTGGGTCGCGTTCCGCACCGTCCCTGTCGAAACAGGCGAACGACCCCATGTCCTCTTGCTCGACCTGTCGCTTGCGCGGATCGACGCGGTAGCTGCTCAAAACATCGTCATAGCGTACCTGGTCTTAGGTCTCCTGGTGCTCATCATGCTTGCGCTCGTACTCCGACAAGCGCGTATCGTTGATTACGCGACCTTGTATCGACAGCTTCAGGAGGTCGACAAGCTCAAGGACGATTTCATATCGCTTGCTGCTCATGAACTGCGGGCACCGCTCACCGCGATACGGGGCCATGCGGAAATGCTCGAACCGTTCATCGACAAAGCGCATGCGGGCCGTCAGTCGCTCGAACGGATCGAGACATCAGCAGAACAGCTCAGCCTGCTTATCGACGATATTCTTGACGTCGCGCGACTACAGACCGGCAAAATGGCGTTCACGTTCGAACCAGTTCGCCTCTCGGAGGTCGTGGCTGACGTGTTCACCCAGTTCGAGGGCGTCGCGAGGGAGAAACTGTTGACGCTTGGGTTAGAGAACAACAGCGAGTCGTACGTATTAGTCGACCGCACGCGCATGCGACAAGTGCTGATCAACCTCATCGGGAATGCGATCAAGTATACACCGAGCGGCACGGTCACCGTTCAATTCAATGTCATCGGAGCAGAGCAACAGATCGCCGTACTCGACACCGGGCTCGGCATTTCCGCAGAGGACCAAGAACAGCTGTTCAAGAAGTTCTTCCGCGTCCGTTCCGCGGAAACCGCATCGATACGCGGCACCGGTTTGGGGCTCTGGATCACGAAAGCGATCATAGAAAAGCACAAGGGTACCCTGCAGGTCGAGTCGATGAAGGGGGTCGGTTCAAAATTCATCGTTTCGCTTCCCACGGTGAAGGGCGACCCGACACCCTCAGGTACACCAGCCAGCTAAGCGGCAGGCGTTCCCGCTGCGGATGGGTAGCTGATCGAACTATGTTGTTTGAGCCGAGGAATCGTGCTAGGATCAGAGCAGACCCGAACGTCACTACCGCTCTTGTACTTCGCGGCAAAAAGGGTAGGAGTAACGTGACTAAAGGGACGAGCCCAGACCTGTGGTTAAGGTAGGTAATGTCCGCTGTCGGACAACCGATACCCAGGGTCGCACTGTGTGAATGGCGAAGATATCGCACAGAACCACGCGGCGGTAGGGTCAGCGCTTTGAGCCTCACATAGAGGCTCTTTTCTTGCCACTCATCTGGATCGAGCGCAGAGAACAAACACACAGCACCTGACCCTTGAACGGGGAACGGTTTCAGGTACTATGGTATCGAACAGGCACACCTTCTCCCGGTACGCCTCATGAAACCAGTAAAGCCTGCCTCTATTTGCAGGCACGCTCGTCTACCCATGTCGACCGACATTTCGATACACCATGCGTTACGCCGAGCGGTCGGGTCCGTTCGCGTTATGCGCGGCGAGGAACACGCTCGGCGCGGGAAGGTGCTCTCCTCTATCGTGACGGAAGACAGTGCCCGCACCCTAATACTTAAGGGTGTCGTCGAGGGCATTCTGCCGTACCAGGTACAGGGCACCTTCGACCGCTCGCGGGGCCGTTTCACGAAGACTCGGTGTACATGTGCGACCAAAGCACCTTGCGAACACCTGGCTGCGCTCGTCATTTCCTACCTCCAGCGCACCGAGGGGGAAAAAGGCTCAAGCGACACGAACGATGCCGACACACAGCAAAGAACAGCACGACGGCATCCTTTGGCCGAACGTGCGAGCGATGACCGTCGGTCTTCGGGGATACTAGTCGACCGCTATGCGGATCCGGAGGACCTGGTCCTCTGTCTTTCGCGAAGGGTCGACGGCTACGTTCCGTCGCTCCACACAAAAGGGAATTACTACACCGCCCTCTCGCCGACGACCCTAGCACAGCAGGAGGGACTTCGCCCTGAGCTCACCCGCCTCCTCGATCATCTGGCGCATGATCCCACCGACGAACAGTGTACCGGAGACGTGAGGGCGTTGTTCACACGAGCCTACCAAGCCGGTCTTCCGGTGCTGTCGCTCGACCACGAGAGCATGGACGTACGGCCGGTGAGCATCGACCTTGACCCGAAAGAGATCCGGGTGCGGCTGGCGCACGAGACCGTACATGAAGAAACACGACCGGGTCACGAACGGCATGAGGTGCGGGCGGTGCTCGAAGACGAGCGCGATCCAAGACACACTGTTCGTCGGTCGATCTGGAGCCGGTTCGGTCCCGTGTTGGTGCAAGAGACCGACACGGCGCTCCGCCTGTATGACGTCGGGGAGACCTGGGCTGAGCTCATCGTGACCGCAACACCTTACTACCGCACACTACCCGGTACACGCGAACCTGAGTACCTATACCACGCGACGCTCCTTTCACACGAAACGCTCGCGAGCATCCCTTCGCTTACGCGGGATATCCCCTCGGCACTCGACCTCACCATCGACCCCACCGTACAGCGTCTGGTCGTCCACGAGTCGAAGGGGACGCCCGTGCTCGTCGTGGATGCAGATCTCACGTCCTACGAGCTGTCCATCTCACCCATACGCAGGTACGGTCCCTGGCAAACAGAGATCGGTACCGCTTGGAGCCACCGAGCGCTCCGAGGACGAGACACGTACGAACGGACGCGACGGTTCGAACACCCCGAGACCCACGTGCTTGTACTGGTCGACCAGGCGCTCCATTTCGTACCGTTCGATCGCGACGCGGAGCTTGCACAGTATCGAGCACTAGAAGCACAGCGCGACCTATTGGACCTTTCACGCACGTTCACCGTGCACCGTGAGGGAAGATCGATGGTCGAGGAATACCTACGGGACCACTATCCTCGCCTGTATGAGTTCGCCATAAGCGAAGGCTACGCGCTGGAGTTCCCACGCGACGTCCCCCCGCGTGAACAGGTAGCACTCCAGGCAACGCTCACCTTTCATAAAAAGGCAGCGCCCTTGCATGACTGGCTCAACTTCAGGACGGAGCTCGCTTGCGGCGGGCGACCGGTTCCGCTGGAGATGCTCTTTGCGCACGCGGAGCAGCGCGGTACGTACTGGCACACCGACGACGGTGGACTGCTCGAGCTCACGAACCAGACCGAGGTCTTGCGGCTCGCACACATCCTCAAGCACTTCCGTATAGGGAAGGACGGGCTGCTCGAGGGCAGGCTCTACCACGCGCCAGAGCTCGCCGACGTGGCACAGAGCTCGCCGCACTTCATTGTAGAAAACCCCGCTACGCTCGAAGCGATCGTGACTAAGATCCGCTCCGGCAAACCTGATACGAAACTGCGACTCCCCAAGCGGCTCGCAACCCTATTGCGCCCGTACCAGAAAGAAGGGGTCGAATGGTTATCATTCCTCAAGGCCTACGGGTTCGGTGGATTACTTGCCGATGACATGGGGCTCGGCAAAACGTTGCAGACGCTCGTGGTACTCCGATCTGCCCGCGAACCAGGCGTACCGTCGCTCATCCTTTGCCCGAAGTCGCTCGTGCACAACTGGCAGCAGGAGGCAGAACGATTCGTGCCCGAGCTCCGCGTCCTTGCCTATGACGGCACCCGTACGGAACGTGAACGCATGCAGCACGAGTTGACCCAGCATGACGTGGTCGTCATGAGCTACCACACGTTCAAGCAGGACGCGGATGCACTCTGTGCAGCACCCTTTCGCTACAACTATGCGGTCCTCGATGAGGCGCAGCACATCAAGAACCACATGACCAAACTCGCTCAACGGGTGAAAGCGGTACCCGCTCTGCATCGGCTCGCGCTCACCGGCACACCGCTCGAGAACCACGTGCTCGAGCTCTGGTCGATGTTCGACTTCCTCATGCCCGGTTTCCTCGGAACAGAAGAAACGTTCCGAGCAACCTACCACCGGCCGGTCATGGAACAAGCTGACGCTCGGGTACTCGAGCTCTTGCGTGCAAAGATCGCTCCGTTCATGCTCCGACGCACCAAGACGGAAGTCCTTAGCGAGCTACCGCCAAAGGTGGAGCAAACGATCGAGTGCACACTCTCTGACGAACAGCGAGCGCTCTACGAAACCTTGCTCGACGACGTTCAGGGAACGATAGAACGCGCGATCGGGGAGCGCGGCTTCGCACGGTCGCGCATCCATATACTCGCTGGCCTCACGAAGCTCCGCCAAATGTGCGATCACCCAGCGCTCATCCTTAGCGAGCGAGATGACCCGTATCCCTCGACGAAGCTTGACGCGTGTATCGAGCTGATCGAGGAGGTACGTCAGAGCGAGCGCAAGGTGCTCATCTTCAGCCAATTCACCGGTATGCTGGACCTTCTCGCGGATGCACTTACCCGAGCAGAGATACCATACGTCGAGCTTACAGGTCGGACCCGAAAGCGTAGCGAAGTGATCGAGCGCTTCACCAACGATCCGAACATGACCGCATTTCTCATCAGCATGAAAGCAGGAGGCACCGGCCTAAACCTCACCGCCGCAGATACGGTAATAGTCTTTGACCCCTGGTGGAATCCGTCGGTCGAACACCAGGCGATCGACCGTGCCCACCGCATCGGACAGACGCAGAGCGTCCACGTCTACCGGCTCGTGACCGAGGGCACTGTGGAGGAAAAGATGGAGGCGCTCAAACAAAAGAAGCAGCGTCTTTTCGATGCGCTCGTTACCGAGAACGGTGAACTTGGCGGCGCCCTCACCTGGGACGATGTGCGTGAGCTCTTTGCGCCGTGAGCCATGAACAGATCGTGCTCGATCCGGCGTTTCGACCCATGCTACCAGGTGTGCATAGTGCTCTTTCCGGTCATTAAACGCTGGGTTACAGTGTAATTAATGCGTGTTTTGGCTCCTGTTCTTCTTCGTAGTCTCCTACGTTCTCTCGTTGTGATAGGTATCGCATGCACGATCGCACTCACGCTCGCGATCGACGACGCTGCTGCTGCCACCTGCACCAACCAGTACGCCGTCGGCGCGTCTATACCAAACGGCTACGCGGTGCCCTGGAACGTGCTCACTCAGACGCGCGAGCTCCTCGTTCAAACCACGAGCTGCACCGAAACCAAGGCCACGATCGCGGTGGGTTCGAATGCAACACCGTACACACAGTACACCTACACAAAAGGCTACTGGTGGAACGGCACGACCTGGCAACAGTTGACGCTCGGCGGCACCCAAGTAAACAGCGACTGGATCTCCGGTATAGGGAACGTGCAGGTGGACCTGTCCGGCGACACCACGTTCGTCGTGGGATACACCTGCCAGCTCGTTGGATCGTCCTGGAAATGCGGCTGCCGCGACACTGCTTGTGCCACGCCGTACTGGCAATTGCAGGGCGTGCAAAAGACCGTGCCCGCAGCGCCAAGCACCCCGACCGGCGGTACGAGCGGGACCAAGGGCATGATCACCCTTTCGTTCGACGATGGGTGGCGGTCGCAGTATGCAGCTGCGGCACCGATCCTTGAGAAGTACAACATGCGCGGCACATTCTATGTCACCACGGTGTACCTGACCGGCAACTATTCCGGCTTCATGCGAAGCAACGAGGTCCTTGATCTACAGAGCCGTGGCCACGAGATCGGTTCGCACACCGTCAACCACAAGAACCTCACTCAGATAACGAGGCAGGAGGTACAGACCGAGCTCCGTGAATCGAAGCGCGCGCTTGAGTCGCTCCTCGGTAAAGAAGTCCCCTCGTTCGCGTATACGTACGGCGCGTACAACGCCGACACCATCGCGCTCGTGAAAGAGGCCGGGTATAAGAACGCACGCAACACGTTCCAGGGCTACATCACCCGGAACACGGACCGCTATCAGCTCCATTCCACCACACCAGTTATTGCCTCGTCTATGTCGAACATGAAGGCGCTCGTTGATCGCGCCATCAAGGACGACACATGGTTCGTGTTCTCGTTCCACCAGATCGACCAGACCGGGGTGGAATATTCCAATACTCCGGCATTCCTCGAAGAGCTTGTTGCCTACCTCGCTCAAAAGGGCGTCCCTGTGGTTACTATAGAAGAGGGGATACGCCGGGTCTACGGCATACAGTAAGCACGTAATCTGTTCAGCGAACGCTCCGTACGCGTGACGGAGCTTATTTGCGGCACCAGCCGCGCAAGGCAAGCGCTGTGGAGGGCTAGCCGTTCAGGCGCCAGAACTCGTAGGTGAGGGCTGTTGCAAAGGACACCCAGAGCAGGTAGGGAACCAGGAGGAGCGACACGCGTCGGTCGAACGTAGCCGCAAGACCGATGAGGAACACGATCAAGAGCCACAGCACCAGAATTTCTACGAACGAGGCGAGGAGCAACTTTTGTCCGAAGAACAGGTACGACCAGAGCGTGTTGAACACGAGGTGGACCAAGAAGACCCGCAGCCACAGAACACGACGCGCACCACCCACGTGGCGGACCCACACCAGGTAGAACGCGATACCCATGAGCGTGTAGAGCAGGGTCCACACCGGTGCAAATACGAAACTTGGCGGCGTGAAGAACGGTTTTTCGAGCGTCACGTACCAGGTGCGCACTGCGTCTGCCGTGAAGACCGCACCCAGGAGGCCTGCACTTTGCGCGAGGAGTACCGAAGCGGCCAGTTTACCCAGATGTATGGAGCGTAAGCTCATGCATTGATACTACTACACAAATCGACCATGCTATACTTTACCTATGAACAGCCTATGAGCTTTCTCGACCACTTTCGACACAGAAAAACTGAAACGAAGAACGGTACGGTTACGCATACCGTGGAGATATCGGAACGCCGCATCAAGCGCCTTGATCATCTCGCGTACGAGAGAACCCACTTAGCGAACCATCGCACGCTCCTTGCGTACTGGCGCACATCTTTCTCGCTTTGGCTCGTTGCGCTCGCGCTCTTCAAGTTCTTCGAGCATCCGTTCTATTTCTACACCGCGATTGCGGCGACCGTCGGAGGCTTCTACATACTCTTTCGTGGCAACCGGTACTACCGCAAAGAAAAAGAGCGCATCAAGAACACCTAGAAAACGGCTACGCACATGGTATACTTGCATCGTTCACGGACGGGCTCGTAGCTCAGCCCCGACGCTCGCTCGAAAGCGAGGTCCGGGGAGCCGACCCAGCGGGCGTTGGCTTTGGAAGAGCGTTGGTACATGTCTTGTGAACGTAGCGTATGGGCTCGTAGCTCAGTTGGTAGAGCGCAGCATTCGCATTGCTGAGGCCAGGGGTTCGATTCCCCTCGAGTCCACACCTGAACTGTTTTGCAGAGAGCGGCAGAAACGACGCCGCCCGGTCCTAATGGGGCGCAGATCAAGACCCTGTGGGTTCTCGATCTGGTGCTGATTTCTTGACACGCACCGTTACATAAGTACTGTACGCGTGAGAAACTAGAAGGAGTACCAGCCTTGGCACGATTCATCGTACGATTGATCGCTCCCGACCAAACGGGGCTTGTTGCGCATTTTTCAACTCTGCTCTTCAACCTGGGCACCAACATTGACGACGCTAACAACCACAGGGAGAATGGAACCTTTTTTCAGCGATATGTCGTCACGATCGACGAGGTAAAGCGTATCGAACTCGAAGCCGCGTTTTATCCCGCAAGTAAGGAACGTAACGCAAGGTTCGAACTACTCGACACGAGCGAACCAGAGCGTGTCGCGATATTCGCCGGCAAGACCGACCACTGCCTCTATGAACTGCTACTTGAGCACAAACAGGGGCGACTACCGGCTGACATTCGTATGATCATCTCGAATCACGCCGATCTCTGGGAGGTCGCGAACCACTTCGACATACCGTTCGTTCACACGCCGAAGAGTAACGGAAACACGATCGGCATGGAGCAGGTGCAGCTCGATCTTCTCGCCCATACAGGCGTGCGTCTTATCTTGCTTGCGCGGTACATGCAGATCCTGTCACCCGAGTTCGTCGCCCGCTACCCGGAGCGCATTATCAACGTGCACCATGCGTCCTTGCCTGCGTTCCCGGGCAAAGACCCGTACCAGCAGGCGCACGACCATGGTGTGCGTATGATCGGCGCTACCGCCCACTTCGTCACGGCCGATCTCGATCAAGGACCGATCATCGCCCAGGCGAGCTGTCCGTGCGACCATTCTGACACGGTCGCCTCACTGCGCGCGAAGGGAAGAGAGAATGAGCGCAAGGCGCTCGTTCAAGCGGCACGAGCAGCACTTGAGGGACGCCTCTTTGTCAAAGGCAGAAGGGTGATCCAGCTCTAAGAGACGGGCCTGTTCTTGCGACGGGCCCACTTCCATGTACGGCACCAGAGCACTGCGCACGGGACCAGTTTCGGAGCGGAAAAAGTGTGGTAGTATGTCATCCATGCTCTTCCGTGCATGAACGATCCTGTCGGGGTGTAGTACAGTGGTAGTATGCACGCATGGGGTGCGTGTGACCCGAGTCCGATTCTCGGCACCCCGACAGGGTCGTGCAGCAAGGTAGAGGACACCCACGGTCGGGGTACGAGGCAGCAAGGTAACGGGGTATAGTACAGTGGTAGTATACACGCTTCGGGTGCGTGAGACTCCAGTTCGGCTTAAGGATATTTCTGAGGGTGCCCCACGGTCGGGGTACGAGGCAGCAAGGTAACGGGGTATAGTACAGTGGTAGTATACACGCTTCGGGTGCGTGAGACTCCAGTTCGATTCTGGGTACCCCGACAAGAAAAGGTACGTGGATGTGTGGCATGTAGGTACACACCGTTCCCAAGCACGGTGGCTGTTGCTTGGTCACTCTGCATTCAGTTGCTACACTAAAGCGCATGAAGGTCCTCTACGGCACGATCGTGCTCCTCCTTCTTTTAGGCGGATTGGGCACCGCATACTGGTTCCGGGTTCCTGAGGAACCGTTGCCCGCGACCTGGGCGGAAGCGAACAAGCTGCCCGCTTCACCGCAGGACGCCACCTACCGCATCGAAGGGAGTGAGGTAACGCTCTCTCTGGGCACGGCCCACGCAGACGTGGGTGCAGTCGAGGTCTGGGGCACACCCGCCGTTGGCGACCTCGCCGACCGCGGAGCAGCACGTGACGCGGCACTTCTCCTACGGATACGGAAGCAAGATGGCGAAACCGCGTACTACGCTGCGGCCGCACTCTGGGATACCGAAGGCTACCTTGGTTCGAACACTGTTTTCCTGGGCACCGGCCTCACCCCTCTCACACTCGAGGTCCATTCTGGCCTGATCACGGTGCGCTACCTTGAGCACAGAGAGGAGCCAAGAGAGGACGCACTGCAAGAAATAGAGCAGCGAGCGTACCTCGTCGCGATCGGCGCGGACCTTCGCTTGCTTGGTCCGATCGAGGAAGGAGAGCTCGTGCTGTTCGGCGAGCTCACCTTCGAGGGCGAATCAGGCTCGTTAACCATATGCACGAGCAAGGAGCGACACCCGATCAACCCGAACAGTCGCGCCTACGCAGCACTTAAGACCGTATATCGAGAGCGGACCCACCTCGACACCACAGTGCGCCCGGTCTTCGTTGTGCTTACGGGAAGGAGGGCAGGGAACGACCAATCCCTATCAGAACTCATGGTCAGGCTGGTACTTCACGCCCCTCGGTCAGGAAGTTGTGCCGACACACCGGAACCCTTGACAGAAACGCAAACGTCCGTAGAGTGAAGCTATGAACCGAACCGGCCTACTACTAGGTTGCCTACTCCTCCCTACGGTGGAGGGTTTACGTGTGCGAGCGAGCTAACTCCATCGTACCTACACGCAAACCCTCCGCGCCGGAGGGTTTGTTCGTTACGCAGCGCGTAACCCTGTTCTTTTCCGACGGTCAGGTGACCGCTCGGCCGCCCTTTGACAAGCGAGGAAGTCATGACACAGCGGATGATCCAGATAACGGACACCACGTTGCGCGACGGGCGACAGACGCCCGACATCGACCCGATCTCCGTGCAGACCGCCGTCGAGTTTGCACAACTTCTGGAACGAGCGGGCGTGTACCGCATTGAGGCCGGCATGCCCGTGAGCAACCAGCTGCACCGTAACACGATACGTGCAATCGTCGACAACACCACGACCATCGTCGTCGGTGCCCTGGCACTATCAACGATCGAAAGTGTCAACCAGGCTGCCGAATGCCTCGAAAAAGCGATCGGAGAGAACCGAGGCGAGATCCATATATTCATCGCCACGTCCGACAATCACCTCACGCACAAGCTCCGACTGACCGAGGACGAGGCTCTCGAACGAGCAGTGAACGCCGTGCGCCGCGCGGTTGAGCTCGGCGCTCAGGTGCGGTTCTCGTGCGAGGACGCAACGAGCACGCCCATAGACCGTCTGATCCGTTTCTACCGAGCGGTCGTAGACGCCGGCGCTACAACGATCAATGTTCCGGACACTTTGGGGAAGACAGACTTCTTTACGATGGAGCGTCTCGTGCGCCCCCTTCGCAAGGAGTTCGATCCCGCACAGGTTCGGATCTGCGTGCATTGCCATAACGACTTTGGCATGGCCGTAGCGAACAGCATCGCTGCGGTCATTGGTGGTGCAGACGAGATCGAGTGCAGCATCGGCGGACTCGGCGAACGTACTGGGAACGCAGATATGGCGCAGGTCATTGCCAGTCTCGAGCTCCAGTTCGAGGGACGCTACACGACCGGCATGAAGCCGACCTACCTGTACTCGGTCTACGACCTCATCGCACGCGCGACCGGCCGTGCCCTGCCGGTGAACTACCCGGTCATGGGGAACGATACGCACCGACACAGCTCGGGGATCCACCAAGCGGCCGGAGCCTATTACGAGGCGATCCCCCGCGGCATGTTCGGTAAGCCCGAAACGAGCGACATAGCGCTGACCCCCGAATCAGGCAGGAAGGGGATCAAGAAACTGCTCGATGAGCACCAGGTGCCAGTTACCGAGCCGATGTTCGAAGACCTGATGGCTCGTGTACGTCGAATTTGGGACCGGGGCGACACCCTCAACACCCCGTCGCTTGTCGCGCTCGCTCGCGATGTACAGTTCCGCATGACGCATCGTGCCGCTGTGGCCCAGCACATCGAGGTGCAAAGCAGCGGCACCAACGGCACCCGCCAGGCGATCGTGACGCTCAAGGTCTCGTTCGCTGACACGGATACGAGGCAAACAGTAGCCGCGTCATCACAGGGAGCGGTACACGCTGCTGCCGCATGTGTTGAAGAACTTGCGGGACTCCAGGTCCGTGTGGTCTCAGAAGACCAGCAGAGCCTCGGGGAAGGCGCCGGGGCGTTCGCCCACGCACGAGTCGTTGTTAGCATCAAAGAGCGGCCGTACGTCGGTGAAGCGACGGACCAAGACGCACAAACGGCGGTCGTTAAAGCCCTCGTCTACGCGGTGAGTCTAGCTCTCGAATCGTCACCGAGCTAGTACCGTAACCGCTCACACAACTACGGTCGGACCCACACGCCCGACCGAGCCCACCTCCACAAGGTGGGCTTTTTTGCAGGGATGAACCGGACGGGCACGTCCAAAGCCTCTGGACCAGCACGTAACACCTACATATCAAGCGAACCATGTCTTTTCCACACCCTCGACGCTCGCACATACCGACCGATACTTGCTATAGTGACCTGTACGATGATGAAAAGTTCGGGCGCTCGCTACCTGCTTGGCATAGTTACGCTTCTGTTCGTAACCCCCATACTTGCCGTTGCTGCGGACAGTATATGGGCGCTTGATGATACTCCAGCTACGGTGAATCACTCGGATGCCGGGGCTAGCGAGCTCGGCACCAAGTTCGTTTCGAGTCAGCATGGGCACATCATAGCCCTACGTCATTACAGGGCTGCGAACTCGAACGGGGGTGAGACCGGCCGCTTATGGAGCGGGGCTGGTGCGCTACTAGGATCAGCAACGTTCGCCACCACATCAGTATCCACCCCGGGATGGCAAACGACAGTGCTCGAGACTCCGATCGCTATAACGGCCGGCCAAACCTATATCGTTTCATACAATAATGTTTTGTCAGCTCTGGCCGGCAGTCGTTATGCCTACGTCTTTACCAGTGGTTTCTTTAATGGCGCAACCACTACGTCCGGTGCGCTTTCAGCATACAACACGAATGTGAGCGCAAACGGCGTATTCGGCGCATCTGGCAGCTTCCCGACCGCCACGTTCGAGGGCGGATCATATTATGCTGACGTGGTGTTTGTAGAAGATGTGAACGAAACCACACCTCCCGAGGTCGTCGCAAGCAGTGTGGCCGATGGCCAGACTGAGGTATCCCCCTGGGTCGCGGTACGCGTGCGGTTCGATGAGATCATCGCAACGAGCTCGATGACGAGCGACGCGATCACGCTTACAAAAGACGGGGGCGCGCCTGTCCCGATCGAGGTCAGCTACGACACCGGCCGCTACGAGTTCACGATCAGGCCGGTGAGTATCCTGGACAACAACACCGGATATACGCTCACCTTCGCAAGCACAACCGGCATTACCGACTGGGCAGGTAATGCGTTAGCGAACGAGTTTTCGCTTTCATTTACAACTGCAACCGTAGAAGGGTGTCCCTGTTCTATCTGGGACGCCGATGACCTGCCTGCTTACTACTACAGTGACGGTACACCGCTTGAACTCGGCACCAAATTCGAGACGGTGACAAGCGGCTACGTCACTGCCGTGCGGTTCTACAAGCACCTTGATTCTACAGGGGGAGAGATCGGCCGGCTCTGGACCGCAGACGGCACGCAGTTGGCATCAACGACGCTGGTTGCTGTTACCGGGACCCCCGGCATACCTGGCTGGTATGAAGCGCGTTTCGATACACCGGTCGCCATAACCGCGAGCACGACCTATGTGGTTTCCTACTCGGCAATGAGCTCCGGCCGGTATGTGGCGACACCTGGCTACTTCCAAAATGACCCGGTCACGAATGGCCCTGTTACCGCCTATGCACACGAGATATCGGCGAACGGCGTGTACAACGGTGCGGCCGGCTCCTTCCCAGACACAGCTAGTGCGAACGGAGCGTCATACTTCGTTGACATTGTTTTTATTGACGACCTCGCAGAAACCGATCCTCCGACAGTAAGGAAGAGCAGCCCGGTACAGAACGAAACGAACGTGTCGATACACAAAAAGTTCAGTATCCACTTCAGCGAAGCGCTTGACGAGACCAGTGTCGCAGGTGCGAATATCTCGCTGGTCGATTCACATGGGGCATCAGTGAGCGTGACCAGGCGCTACACGAGCGGCACGTACGAGCTCTTTATCGAGCCGTCAGAGCCTCTACGGGGCACGACCACGTACACGCTGACTATTGAACGCGACGGTGGTCTGCGAGACATCGAAGGCAATCTACTTGAGGGCGATTATGTGCTGACCTTCAAAACGGAACTGGTACTTCCCACCGCTGCCGGCGGACCTATGCTCGTGCTCTACAGTGAAGCCGACGGCTTTTCGCAATACTATGCGGAGATTCTGCGAGCGGAAGGCTTCACCGCGTTCGCCCAGCTTGACGTTGATGATCTGCTTGCGACCGACCTGTCTTTGTACGTGACCATGATCGTTGGATCGATCAACCTGAGTACTGCACAGGTTGATCACATCATCAACTGGGTCGAGGCAGGGGGTAACCTGATCCTCATGCGGCCCGAGGCAGACCTACACGAGCTTGCCGGCGTTACCGTGAGCGGCACACAGGGTGACGGCTACCTGAGCATTGCATCGACCACCCGTGAAGGAGCCGGGCTCGTCCATGAGACGATACAGTACCATGGCACTGCAGACCTCTACAGCGCAGCAAGCGGTGACATAATCGCGTCGCTTCATACCGGCAGTACGACACCGGCAATCGAGCCGGCAGTGATCTTACGGACCGTTGGAACAGCGGGAGGGCAGGTCGCAACCTTTGCGTTCGACCTGGCACGCAGTGTCATCTACTCGCGCCAAGGCAACCCGGCGAACGCTGGACTCGATGTGAATGGGGACGGAGTGCCTCGGCCAAATGACCTGTTCCATCCGAACTACGTCGACCTGAGCAAAGTGGCCATACCCCAAGCCGACGAACAGCAGCGCCTGCTCGCACACCTGATACTTACCATGAGCGAGGACCAGATGCCGATCCCGCGCTTCTGGTACCTACCCCACCTCCACAAGGTTGCCATCATGATGACGATAGATGACCACAGTCCGGCATCAGGTGCGACAAAAAACTACTTTAACTCGCTCATCGCGTCGAGCACTCCTGCTTGCGCACTGGATGACTGGGAATGTCTCAGGGCAACCGTGTGGACGTATGTGGCACCGAACAACTCGATCACCAACAATGAGGCATCGAGCTTTGCGTCCCAGGGTTTCGAGTTTGGTGTCCACGTTCGCGGTCCTGAACCATGCACCGCATACTCACTAGATATCTACCGAGCAACGTATGTACAGCAACTGTTCGGGTTCAATCATTTCTATTCGAGCTTGCCAACTCAGCTCACCCACCGGTACCACTGCATTGTCTGGAGTGATTGGTCCGACCAGGTCGAGGTGATGGCTGACAGCGACATACGCCTAGATCTCAACTACTACTACTGGCCGGCTTCTTGGGTCCAGAACAGACCGGGCTATTTCACCGGCTCGGGTTTTCCTATGCGGTACACGAACATCAACGGCTTTGCCCACAACGTCTACCAAGCACCGACACAGCTTGTAAACGAGAACGGCATGATCTACCCCGACAAGGTACAGGAAATGATTGATCTCGCACGAGGCACACAAGGCTACTTTGGTATCCTGGGCACGCATGGGGATAACCGGGGTGACGGCTTCGAGCAAGCGATGAAGAACGTCGCGTACACAAATAACGTCCCGCTCATAACCGCAGAACAAGCACTGAAATGGACCGACGCTCGCAACGAATCAACCTATCGTAACTTATCCTTCGCGAACGGCATCCTGAGCTTTACCCTCGAGCCAGCAAGCAACGCTGACGGACTCATGGTGATGCTCCCGACCGAGGTCGGCAGCGAATCACTGGTAACCGTGAGGAAGAACGGTGGAGCATACGCACACTCGACGACAACCATCAAGGGGATTGAGTACGTCGTGTTCTCTGGTACGGATGGTGACTATGCGATCGAGTACACGTATACACCTCCCGCACCTACCGTTTCCCTCAGTGCCACACCGGGGTCGATCGCGGCAGGAGAGCAAGTCACACTTACCTGGAGCAGCGAACATGCCACTTCCTGTACTGGTATCGGGTTTCCTACAGCCGCCGCGACGAGCGGCTCCGCAATGGTGACCCCTTCCACAACAAGCATCTATGAGATCTCCTGTGTTGGTGAAGGGGGTACGGCAACTACCAGTGTCACCGTCACGGTAGTGGAGCCTGTGCGTAACCGACCAGGGGGCAAGCCTGTAAACCTGACAGCAGTAGTCGAGGCCCCGTTAGAGGTGAGCGACGATGACCAGCCGACAGCCTTACCCACAGAGAGCGGATCCAGCACGGAACCGCTACTGGAGGCTGAGAACGGCACTATGGCTCCAGTCACACTTTGTCATCGTATACATGCAGAGGACAGGGTACGCGGCTCGTTCGGCCTGCCATGGAACATACACTCGAGTATGCGGTCGCTGCTCATCGAGATAGTCTGCGTGGGAGAACGTCGCGTACTCCGGGTCGGGGACGGCAGCAATGATACGCTCGTTTACCGGTATGCGTTCGAGCGCAAACCGGACGGTTGGAAGCAGATCGATCTATTCGGCGCAGCGAGCGCGTTCGGAACGAACTGGCTGCGAGGGCGAGCATACTCGATCTTGAGCGATCAAACTGGTTCCGTGGTCGCATTCACCTGTGTTCTGACCAAGGGACAATGGCGGTGCGGATGTCGTGACGAGGCATGCACCACAGCCTCCTGGCAGCTCCAAGAGTACTGAAACAGTGAAAGTATCACGCTCAAGCAGCGCCTAACCTTCCGCGACTTCTTAAAGACCGGTCGAGAAATCGGCACTGCCAGAATAACACCTCGAGTCTGCGTTTAACGCTCCTACGGACCTGGTGTCGTTAGGCAAGGGGCGACGCTTTCATTTTTCACGCACTCCATGCTATAGTGTCGGCAACCGCACAGTGGGCTGTGTTGTGCGTTAGAAACCATGCACGGAGAAGGCATACATATCGCACTCAAAGCAGAAGAGGTCTTCAGCCTGTTCGGGTTGCCTATCACCAACACCATGCTCATGAGCTGGCTCGTGATGGCAACCCTGATCGCCATCGCCTACTTCGTGGGCCGATCGCCTGCCAAGATACCGAGCAAGGTCCAAACATTCTTTGAAACACTGTTCGGATTCCTGCTCGATTACATCGAAGAAGTGCTCGAATCACGCAAGCTCGCCCTCCGCTTCTTTCCGCTCCTCACGACCTTGTTCCTTTTTATCTTGCTCGGTAACTGGTACGGACTCATCCCCGGCATAGGTTCGATCACGATAGACACGCATGCTGGATCATATGCTGAAGCGACCGGCATCCCGGGCGACCCGCTCTACGCTGAGGCTGAAACGCACGCAGAAAAGGAGGAGTCGCATCACGCGGTTTCCCTCATTTACCCCATCTCCACCGACCTCAACGTGACGCTCGCGCTCGCGATCATCGCGTTCGTTGCAATCGAGGTGTCGGGTGTCCTCTATCTCGGGCTCCTGCCATACCTGGGCAAGTTCCTGAACTTCAGGAGCGTGATCGGCTTCCTCGTAGGCCTCATCGAGCTCCTCTCCGAGCTCGCCCGCCTTGTTTCGTTCTCGTTCCGTCTGTTCGGTAACATGTTCGCGGGCAAGACGCTGATACTTGTCGCGATGTACTTTCTGCCGTACATTGTTCCGGTGCCGCTCATGCTGTACGAGGTCTTCGTAGGCTTCATACAGGCGGCGATCTTCACCTTGCTCACGCTGTTTTTCATTAAACTTGCCGTGAGCGAAGCACACTAGTTGATTATCAATCATTACTAATCACAACACGCACATATGGAGCTAGAAGCAATGAAGACACTCTCGATGGCACTGGTCGTCGGTATCGGTGTCATTGGCCCGGCGCTCGGTATCGGCCACTTGGTCGGTAAGGCACTTGAGGCGATCGGGCGCAATCCGGACGCATCCGGCAAGATCACCACAACCATGTTCATCGGTGTCGCGTTCACCGAGGCCCTCGCGATCTTCGCCCTGGTCGTTGGCTTCATCATTAAGTTCACCTAGTGTACGGGTGCGAGGTCCGGCAACATAAGCCCAAGTCACCCGCGACCCGTCACTCACACCAGCAACCTTAACCTTACTCGCATGGAACAGATACTCGCGGTATTCGGCATCGACTGGAGGATACTGATCGTTCAGATCATTAACTTCAGCATACTGCTCTTCGTACTCTGGTACCTACTGTATCGGCCGCTCGTGGCAATGGTAGAGAACCGGAGGGCCCAGATCATTGAGGGTGTCGCTAAGGCCGAACGTGCTGATGCGGCGCTCCGTGATGCGGACGCAAAAAAGGCGGAGCTCATCACTAAGGCATCGCTCGAGGCTGAAGAGCTCCTGAAAACCGCGCGTACGGCGAGCAAACAGAAGGAGCAGTCGCTCGTGCGCGAGGCGGAGGAGAAGGCGGCGCGTATCGTGAGTGAGGCTACCCTCAAGGCCAAGGAGACCGAGCGCGAGGCCCTGGTGAAGAGCAAAGAGGAGATAGCGAAGCTCGTAGTCCTCGGTGTCGAGAAGACTCTCCGAGAAAAAGCAGCATAACACCATGCAGGCGACTCACTACGCACAAGCACTCTACAAGGCCACGACCGGGGCGGACGAGTCGGTACTCGAACAAGCGGTGCCGCGGCTTCTGGATCTCCTGCGAGAGCGTGGCCATCTCAGGCTCTTTCCCAAGGTCGTGCGTGAGTACGAGCGCATCATAGCGCGGCGTGCCACGAGAGCGGAGTGCCTCGTGCGCGTTGCTCGGGAACATGACGCATCGGTCTTTGCCGACAGGATAGCCAGGGACCGGGAATCGCTCGGCGCGGGCACGGGCCCGACCCGCATTATTCTCGACGATACCGCTATCGGCGGGTACGAGGTACGATCACAAGGGAAACGCATTGATCGAACCTACAAGCGAACACTTACCACTTTATTCGAAACCCTTAAGCGAGCAGAGTAACTATGTCAACGACGATCGTAGAGAAACTAAGGAAGCAGCTCGAGTCGTTCGAGACTGTGGTTGAAGCGGAGGGTGTCGGTACCGTGGTCGCGATTGGTGACGGTGTGGCAGAGATCGATGGTCTCTCCCATGCGCTCATGGCGGAAATGATAGAGTTCGACACCGGAAGCAACGCTTCGCTCGAGGACACGATCAAGGCAGAGGGACGCCTGTACGGCATGGTGCTCAACCTTGAAGAAGGTTCGGTGCGCGCAGTAGTGCTCGGCGACACACGTCGGGTGACCGAAGGTATGACCGTGCGCTCGACCGGACGCGTACTTTCTGTACCGGTGGGCGACGCGCTCGTCGGTCGAGTCGTGAATACCCTCGGTGAACCCCTCGATGGCAAGGGACCGGTGAAGGAAACCGCCATGTACCCTGTCGAACGTCCCGCACACCCCGTGATCGAGCGAAAGAGCGTCAACACGCCGCTCCATACGGGCCTTAAGGCAGTCGACGCGATGGTCCCGATCGGTCGCGGGCAGCGCGAGCTTATCATCGGAGATCGCGGGACCGGAAAGACCATGATCGCAATCGACACGATCCTGAACCAAAAAACGGAACCGAAAGAAACGCGCCCCCTTTGTATATACGTAGCCATCGGTCAAAAAGAATCAAAGACCGCCAAGATTGTCGCCAAGCTCAAGGAAGAGGGAGCGATGGAATACACGATCGTGGTGAATGCGCCCGCCTCTGACCCCGCAGCCCTCCAATTTCTCGCCCCCTATGCAGGTGTTTCGATGGGTGAGTACTTTATGGAACAGGGGAAGGACGTGCTCATCATCTATGATGATCTCTCGAAGCAGTCGGTCGCCTACCGCGAGGTGTCGCTCCTCTTGCGTCGTCCACCCGGCCGCGAAGCGTTCCCTGGCGACATCTTCTACCTGCACTCACGACTCTTGGAACGATCTGCGAAGCTCGACCAAAAGTTCGGCGGCGGTTCAATTACGGCACTTCCTATAATCGAAACGCAGGAGGGCGACGTGTCGGCGTACATCCCCACGAACGTGATCTCGATCACCGACGGCCAGATTTACCTTGAGACGGACCTGTTCAACAAGGGCGTGCGTCCCGCTATCAACGTGGGTCTCTCGGTCTCACGGGTAGGCAGCTCTGCACAGACCAAGGCCATGAAGAAAGTGGCCGGCAAAATGCGTATCGAACTTGCCCAGTACCGAGAACTTGAAGCGTTCGCCCAGTTCGCAAGCGACCTTGATGAGGAAACGACCAAACGCCTCAACAAGGGAGCACGGCTCGTTGAAATCCTCAAACAGCCTCAGAACAAGCCGCTCGGGTTCGAGAAGCAAGTCGCGGTCATCGTCGCCGCCAACGAAGGCCTCTTTGATGCCGTACCGGTGTCAAAGACCATGTCGGCCGCAACAGCATTCGTGGAGTTCCTCGATAACCAACACTCGAGCGTTCTTGAGACGCTTCGCAAGGAAAAAGACCTTTCGGACGAAACCAAAACGAAACTCGCCGAAGCGGCAGAGCAGTGGAAGACCGCGCACGGTGCACTCTTCGCATAAACAGTAACGATCATGTCGCTCAAGGAGGTAAAAGCAAAGATACGCGCCGTAAAAAAGATTGCCCAGGTCACTAAGGCGATGGAGGCCGTGTCTGCGGTCAAAATGCGGCGGAGTCAGCACGCGGCAATCGAGGGACGGCCGTACGCACTTCATGCGATGAGCATCCTTCGCCGGCTAACGGAGCGAACCGAGATCAGCGAACATCCGCTGGTGAAGCATCGTTCGAACGAAACGTCGGTCCTCATGATCGTGATAACCTCGGATCGCGGACTCGCCGGTGCATTGAACAGCTATGTCCTGCGTGCCGCCACCCGTGCGATAGCGGAGCGCAAGCTTGAAAAGGACCAGGTCAAGATCCTAGCCATCGGCAAAAAAGGGTTCGAGCACTTCTCGAGGCGCGGCTACACGATCGTTGACCACCTCGAACGGTGGGGCGAGGGTGTTGCGATGGGCGACCCCGAGGCGCTCGCCCGCACGATCATCAAGGACTATGCTCATGGGGTCTATGACCGCGTCATGCTGGTCTACAGCAACTTCCACTCGACGTTTCTGCAGGAGCCGGTCGTGCGGCGCGTCCTACCGCTCTCGTTCCAGGCGATCGAGGAGGTCATAGAAGGTATCGTGCCCGAACGCGGAAAGTACAGCGAGCTTCGAGCCGGTGCGCTCGTGTCAACGACCGGCGAGTACCTATTCGAGCCGAACGCGGACCAGGTGCTGTTCGAGCTCTTCCCCTACCTCATCGCGAGCATGCTCTACCATGCGGTACTTGAAGCGAACGCGTCCGAACACAGCGCGCGCATGGTCGCGATGAAGAGCGCTTCAGACCGAGCACGCGATGTGACCAAAGAGCTGACGCTCGCGTACAACAAGGAACGGCAAAGCTCGATAACCGCCGAGATCAGCGAGATAACAACGGGGATAGAAGCAATGAGATAGTTGTAAGGGGTGGGGCATGCGTACCAAGCTCAGCACAAGCATGACAAGTTCCAAATAGATCGCAATTGTCAAGGAATTGTAGTTTATTTGGAGCTTGTAAGTTAAGATTGGAATTTTGTAGCAACTGCAGTATTAAGGGCTTACCGAGCATTTTACTAACCATTACACACAGACTATGAGCACAGGCAGCATTTCTCAGGTTATCGGCACGGTCGTTGACGTATCGTTCACGGGTGCACTTCCTCCCATTAGGAACGCGCTCCTCGTGCGCGACCCGGAACGCGAAGGAAAGGAGATGACGCTTGAGGTCGCGCAGCACCTGGGGCTCGGTGAGGTGCGGTGCATCGCCATGGCCTCGACTGATGGCCTTCGTCGCGGCGATACCGTCCGCGACACCGGTGCACCGATCAAGGTGGCGGTTGGTGAAAGCGTGCTTGGACGCATGTTCGATGTGGTGGGAAATCCGATCGACGGCAAAGGGGAGGCGAAGGGCGAAGACTCCTGGTCCATACACCGCGACCCGCCACCGTTCAAGAACCAGTCCACCAAGACCGAGGTCTTTGAGACCGGCATCAAGGTGATCGACCTCCTGGTCCCGTTCATCAAGGGAGGCAAGGTCGGGCTCTTCGGTGGTGCCGGTGTGGGTAAGACGGTGCTCATTCAGGAGCTCATCCGCAACATCGCAGCGGAACATGGAGGCTACTCGGTGTTCGCGGGTGTTGGCGAGCGCGTACGTGAGGGAAATGACCTGTACCATGAAATGGTCGACAGTAAGGTCATCGACAAGACCGCGCTCGTGTTCGGACAGATGAACGAGGTCCCGGGCGCCCGCGCACGCGTTGCACTCTCAGGCCTCACCATGGCGGAGTACTACCGCGATGTCCTCGGTAAGGACGTGCTCTTTTTCATGGACAATGTCTTCCGCTTCACCCAAGCAGGAAGTGAGGTATCGGCGCTCCTCGGACGCGTTCCGAGCGCCGTGGGATACCAGCCGACCCTGGCGGAGGAAATGGGTCAGCTCCAAGAGCGCATCACCTCGACCGATAAAGGCTCGATCACGTCGGTCCAGGCCGTGTACGTGCCCGCAGACGACCTCACCGACCCGGCACCCGCGACCACGTTCTCGCACCTTGACTCGACCGTGGTGCTCGCGCGTGAGCTTGCCGCGCTCGCGATCTATCCAGCGGTCGACCCGCTTGCTTCGAGCTCGACCGCGCTCGACCCGACCATCGTCGGCGAGGAACACTACACGGTGGCGAATGAGGTGAAGCGTATCCTCCAGCGTTACAAGGACCTCCAGGACATCATCGCGATCCTCGGTACCGAGGAACTGTCTGACGAGGACAAGCTTGCGGTCGATCGCGCCCGTAAGATACAGCGTTTCCTCTCGCAACCGTTCTTCGTGGGTGAGGTCTTCACGGGCACCCCGGGTGCATACGTCTCGCTCGAGGATACCATACGGAGCTTCCGTGAGATCATCGAGGGGAAACACGACAGCAAGAACGAGCAGGACTTCTATATGAAGGGAGCTTTATAAAAGTAAAAGGTCAAAACTCAAAAGGCAAAGGTGCAAGGAGAAACTTAGAGATAGTAGTGAATACCACGCACGATCTACACTGTACTTGTGCCTTCCAAATTTTTAACTTTTAACGTTCCTACCGTGCTCATACATATCGCAAAAGTGAACGGGGTCCTCTGGAGCGGCGACGCAAAGGAGCTTACCGCACCTGCGCTCGAGGGCGAGGTCACGGTGCTTCGGGGTCATGTACCGTTCGTGACCACGCTACGTCCCGGAAGGCTCGTGGTTCGTGACGATATCCATGCGGAGCTCTTTACGCACGAGGTGACCAAGGGGATACTTGAGGTAACGGGACAGAGCGCGACCATTCTGCTCTAGCGAGCTATGCCGCGTGGTCAGAGCGGAGCCGCCCGTCGGCGACCAACTAAGACATGAGCACGCACACATTTCCTGAAGGGTTCCTCTGGGGCGCAGCGACCGCAAGCTACCAGGTAGAAGGCGGTATCGAGAACTGCGACTGGGCAAAGGCGGCACAGGAGGAAAGGGTACCCGTCTGCGGAAGGGCGTGCGACCACTACTACCGCTACGCGGAAGATTTTGACCTGGCAAAGGGGCTTGGTCATAACGCACACCGCTTTTCCATAGAGTGGGCGCGCATAGAACCTGAGGAGGGGAAGTTCGATGAACGGGAGATCGAGCACTACCGCGACGTACTTCGGTCGCTTCGAGCACGTGGCCTGGTCCCCTATGTAACCTTATGGCATTTCACCCTGCCGGTCTGGTTTACAAACCGAGGCGGGTGGCTCTGCACCGACGCACCGGATGTCTTCGCCCGTTACTGCACATTCGTAGTTCGTGAGCTCGGGGACCTTGCGGACAACTACGCAACGATCAATGAACCGATCGTCTATGCGAGCAACGGCTGGATACGGGGCATCTGGCCCCCCTTTCAGAAGTTCGCCCCGGTCGATCTTGCTACCATCGTTACGACGGTCGAGCGCGAGCGAGCCGCCTCGCGTATACGGTGGACGCCGTATACGTACCTGAAGGTCCGACGTTCGCTCGCTCGTGCACATAACAGCGCATACGCTGCGATCAAAAAGGAGCGACCCCGAGCCGACGTGAGCATCGTGAAGAACGTCATTGTCTATGATTCGGATGGCAGTCTACTGAACCGGCTCAAAGCATGGCTCATGAACCGCCACTGGACGTACTCGTTCATGGATCGGGTAGGAAAACAGACCGACTCCATCGGCCTGAACTACTATTTCTACAAGAAGTTCGGCGATACCGCGACATACGACAAGACCGATATGCACTGGGATATCGTTCCACATGAGATAGCGACCGGGCTCCGTATGCTCGCCCGCTACGGCAAACCGCTCTACGTCGCTGAAGCTGGGCTTGCTGACCAGCACGACACCAAGCGGGCCGCCTATATCAAAAACACCGTCCAGGCGGTGGAAGAAGTCGTGCGCGACGGGATCGACATCCGCGCGTTCTTTTACTGGTCGCTCCTCGACAACTACGAGTGGGCTGCAGGCTTCGGCCAACGCTTCGGCCTCGTCGAGGTCGACTACGATACGCTCGCGCGAACCGTGCGCCCGAGCGCATACGCGTACCGCGACACCATCGAACACGGAGTCCGAGCCGAGAAGGGCGCATAGTGCGGCAAACACAGGGAAGGGTCGTGCGCGTGTTCATATACAGGTACGGTCTGGTCCGTTTATTCTATATACTATAGAGCAATGAGCCTCTGGATCGTCCTCGTCATAGTCGGGCAGTTCTTGAACGCGCTGGTCGCGCTCGTCGATAAGTACATCATCTCGTCAAAGACGGTGGTACTTCGGCCGTTCACGTACGCTTTCTGGGTAAGCGTGCTCTCTGCGTTCTCGGTCATCATTTTCTTCTTTAGCTGGCTCGATGTGCCGATCGATGGCCTGGCGATACCCTCCTTCGCGAACCTTGAACGACCTTCGCTCCTGGTTGCGGCGCTTGCCATAACCGCCGGGTACAGCTTCTTCACCGCGCTCCTGTCGCTCTTTGTCGCACTGAAGCAAGCGGACGCATCGGACGCGATACCGGTCGTCGGCGGGCTCAACGCCCTCTTCACCCTCCTTTTAGCCTATGCATTCATCGACGGGACCAGGCTCGCCCAGAACTCGCTCATCGGGTTCGCCCTCCTTGTTGCAGGAACCGTGCTCGTGTCGCGCTTCCGCTTCACCTGGAAAACGGTCCTTGTCACGATCCATGCCGGCCTCATGTACAGCATCCACTACGTAGCGATCAAGGCGCTTTTCAACGAGACGAACTTCGACAGTGCATTCTTCTATTCACGACTCGCGATCGCTGCCGTTGCGCTTTCGATGCTGCTCATTCCCGAGTACTATGAAAAGGTCACCTCACGTACACGACAGGCCGGGGCGCGCGACGGTCTGCTCGTGCTCGGCAATAAGCTGTTGGCCGGGCTCGCGAGCATCATCCTCCTCAAAGCGATCGAGCACGGCGACGTATCGCTCGTCCAGGCCCTCGGCGGCATACAGTACCTCTTTCTGCTCGTCATCAGCGTCCTGTTCGGTCCCTACCTGTCGCGCGATTTCGGCGAGGATCTGAGCCGACGCGACAAGATCCACAAGATCATCAGCATACCGCTCATTGCCGCAGGTTTCTTCCTGCTATTCCTTTAGACCATGGACCTTGTGCTCCGAATCAGCATCCTCGGTGCGCTCATAGCGGCACTTGTCGGCCTCTTCTACCTCTTTCTCATCAACACAAAAGAGCCCGCGGCTATCGAGTACGGTGTATCGTTCAATACATTCTATGCGCACGAGCTGGGTCTTGCGTGGGAAGAGGTCTACCGGGCGATACTCGATGACTTAGACGTACGGCGCTTGCGGCTCGCTGCCCACTGGCCCATGGTCGAAGGGGAAGAGGGGACGTACACGTTCGACGAGCTCGACACGCAGATGCGTCTAGCCGAAGAACGGGGCGCGAAGGTCGTCTTGGCCGTCGGACGGCGGCTTCCCAGGTGGCCCGAGTGCCACGTACCGGACTGGGCACAGGACAAGTCTTGGGAAGCACAACAAGCGCACATCATGCGGCTCATAACGGCCATTGTGGAGCGGTACAAGGACAGCCCCGCGCTCGAGCTCTGGCAGGTAGAGAACGAGCCGTTCCTCACGGTGTACGCACAAGAGCAGTGTGGTGAGCTCGACCGCAGGTTCCTTGATCGAGAGATCGAGCTCGTGAGGACGCTCGATCCGAACACTCCGGTCCTCGTGACCGACAGCGGCAACCTTGGCCTCTGGCTAGAAGCATACCGCCGCGGGGATGTATTCGGCACGAGCGTCTACCTCTACCTCTGGAACGAAGCAACTGGTCCGTTCCGCTCGTTCCTGCCGGCCCACGTCTACCGAGCAAAGCAATCGCTCATGGGACTTTTGTTCGGCAAGAAAGAGACCCTCTTGATCGAGCTCTCGCTCGAACCGTGGCTCAATAAACCGATCGTCGACACGCCGCTTGCGGAACAGCTTGAGCGTATGCACCCCGACCGGTTCGACGAGATCATCGGATACGCCCGCGAAACCAGACTGCAAAAACAGTACCTGTGGGGTGCGGAGTGGTGGTATTTCCTCAAGCAGAACGGTGACGCCCGTTTCTGGGAGCACGCACGCGCGCTCTACCGCTAAGAGCATGCACCTAGACCTCCTCAACGAGCAACATGTTCGTTTCACCGGGACTTCCGAGCGGTAGACCTGCGCCGATCACCACGAGGTCGCCTCTTTTGGCCAACTGGCGTTTGAGAAGCACGCGCCGGGTAACGGTGAGCGCATCACGGAAGCGCTTGACCCGTGTCACGAGCTCGGGCTCACACCCGTACGTGAGCAGTGATTGTGAGAACGTGGCCGGGTTTGGCGTAATGACCACGATCGGGCGCTCGGGCCGGTAACGCGCGACCATACGCCCGGTATAGCCGCTCTCGCTGAACGCCACGATAGCCTTTGCATTAACGGTACGCGCTGTGTTCACGATCGATTTGCTCAACGCGTCGACCTTCGTAACCGGCACAAAGTTCCATTTGGTACGCTCCAGGATGAATATGTCGCTCGCTTCTATGCGATGGGCTATCGTTCGCATGGTGAGCACCGCGAGCTCCGGATGAAGACCGATCGCGGTCTCGTCCGAGAGCATGATCGCGTCGGTACCATCGAGGATGGCATTGGCAACATCGTTCACTTCAGCGCGCGTCGGGACGGTACTGGTGCGCATGCTATCGAGCATCTGGGTCGCTGTGATGACCGGTTTGCCAGCCTTATTCGCCAACTGGATGATGCGTTTCTGGGCGATCGGCACCTCCTCACGAGGTATCTCAATCGCAAGATCGCCGCGCGCGATCATGATCGCATCCGCAGCGTGCACGATCGCCTCGACATCATCGAGCGCCTGCTGGGTCTCGATCTTTGCGACGATGTTGATGTGGCGACCGGCGCTCCCGAGCAGCTTGCGCAGCGCAGCTACATCCGCCGCACTGCGCACGAACGAGAGCGTAATGAAATCAGCTCCATGCGCCACGGCGAATTTGATGTCCTTCTTGTCCTTCTCTGAGATGGTGGGGATCGACAGGTCGGCGCCTGGAACATTGATGCCGCGCCGCGCACGTATCGTGCCGCCGATCACCACCTCGGTATCGATGTCGTTTCCCTGTATCGCCCGCACCGTAAGCTCAAGTTTGCCGTCGTCGAGCATGATCGTCATTCCCGCCTCGACCTCGCGCGGCAGCTTTGCGTAGCTCACCCCAAGACGCTCTGCGGTACCTTCGACCCGGTCGGTCGTGAGCACCAGCCGTTTACCCGACTCCAACGTCACCGTCTCGGTTGCAAGATCGCCGGTCCGTATCTTCGGACCCTGCAGGTCAACAAGGAGCGCCAGAGGCCGCTTCGTCCGTTTAGCAGCACGGCGTGCTGCCGCGACGAGCGCCTTATGAGACGCGTGGTCGCCATGGCTCATATTGAGCCGCGCAACTGAAAGCCCCGAGCGGAGCATTGCCGCGATGGTTTCCTCTGTCTTGCTGTTCGGACCGAGCGTTGCCACGACCTTCGTCCGTGATACCGTCAGCCCTTTGTCGTTCGTTAAACGCATGTGCCTGAGTATACGCCGTATCGCGTGGCGTGCAACGTACGCGTCCTAGTCATCAAGGAACGGGACCTCGCTCATGCAGGTGCTCGGGACCGTCCGGCCGTCACGGGCGAGCTCGATGAAATCTTCGCGCACGGTAACGACACCGTTTTGCGTCCGCGTGAGAGAAAGCACCGCACCGCAGCGCACCCGTTCGTTGAAGTACTGGTCGAACACGAAGTTGCCCAGAGAGTAGTAGATCCAGCGCTCGCGGTAGAGTTCTTTCGGCTGTACCACGTGCGGGTGCGACCCCACAACGAGATCGGCACCGGCATCGATGAAACGGCGGGCGAGCTGTTGCTGCGCTTGGGTGGGTCGCGCCCCATACTCCTCGCCCCAGTGCGCGTACACGACGACGAACTCGCGCTCTGGCTCACCGCCTATCCGTGCCTGAAGCTCCTCGGGGTCCGCACCGTTCCACGGGTCGTACGCGTAGACGACGATCGGCTGACCTCCAACGAGCGTGCGGTAGGGCAGGTAGACATCGCCAGGCTGGCCAACATAGCCGACCCCTGCCTCCGAAAGAAGCTCCATGGTCTCTACAAGGCCGTCTTGCCCGAAGTTCCGCACGTGGTTGTTGCCGAGCGAAACGAGGGTTATGTTGTGCCGCGCGAGGAGCGGCGCGACGCTCGTTGCGAAGGTAAAGCGAAAATGCTCAGGACCGGCATCCCGATAGCTCGCAACAGGCCGGTTGCTGGTGATCGGACCTTCAAGGTTGCCCATGATGAGACTGCTCGAAGCGAACAGGACCGTCGTTTCAGCAAGAACAGCGTCATAGCCCATGATGTTCGCACGTTCACGTATGTAGCGGTCGAACATCAGATCTCCCACAAAGCTGAGGGTGATGGTCTGCACCTGCTCTTCGGACCTGATGCCGGTCAAGGTCGGCGCAACGGCAGTCGAAACGAACACGCCGAGCACATAGAGCGGCACCGCTATCATCACGATGAGTATGTACCGTGCTTGCTGTCCTCGATGCATACCGCTATTGTAACAGAACCAACGTATGGTGAGAGAGCTCCTCATTGCGACCATGAACACCGGAAAGCTCGCGGAGCTCCGGAAGCTCTGTGAACATCTCGAGATCAGGGTGCTCGGCCTCGCCGATGTACCGGACGTGACAAGGGTCGACGTTGAAGAGACTGCGAGCACGCTCGAGGGAAACGCCTTGATCAAGGCATACACCTATGCAGTGCGCACGGGTTACTTGACCCTTGCCGAGGACTCCGGCCTCGAGGTCGACGCACTCAAAGGCGCGCCCGGGGTACGTTCCGCCCGGTGGGTCGACGGTACTGATGATGATCGGAACCGAGCGCTCCTCAAGGCATTACACGGAGTACCTGAGTCCGAGCGGTCGGCACGGTTTTGCACCGTGATAGCCCTTGTTGACCCAGAGACCCTGCGCGCGGTGACCGCCGAGGGAGAGGCGGAGGGGCGTATCCTATTCGAAACACGCGGCACGAACGGCTTTGGATACGACCCGCTGTTCTGCTATAGCGCAACCGGAAGGACGGGCGGAGAAATGACCAGGGACGAGAAGAACATGGTGAGCCACAGGAGCAACGCGCTTGCTCATCTGCCAAGGCTCTTAGCCTTCCTGGGGCAGGGGAGTTATCCACATCATTGACATTCCTTGTGTTTTGTGTATACTTGTACCTGAAGTGACCGTCGCTAAGAGCGACAAAACGGAGGTATCAATGGTACTTTTGAAGGAGGCTCTGACCAAGGTCAGGAAACTCGAAGAGCTGACAAACGAAGAGCGCGACACGCTCTTCGTCTATGCGCCGATGCTCGCGCACTGCGAGCGTTGCGCCGAGGTTCGGAAGTTGGCTCGCGCCACCTGGCGCTGGGTCAAGGCCAAAGCGATGGCATGGCGGACGGTGTTCCACTTTCGCCCGCATCTCCTGCCGTAAACACGGCAGAAAACAAAAAACATAAGAAGCAGGGAGGCGGGCGCGACAGCAATGTCAGCGCCCAACGTCGTTATGCACGGCCTGGTTGGGCGTGCCCGTACCTCGTCCGCGCCTAGAATGGTACACTTGAGGCGTGAGCACGCAATTCCACGTGACCCAGGAGGCCTTTAGCGGGCCGCTCGACCTATTACTTGCGCTCATCGAAAAGCGCAAGCTCCTCATCAACGATATCGCTCTTGCCGAGGTCACTGATGATTTCCTACGCTACGTAGAGCAGCACCCCGAGTACCCGGTAGCCGAGACCGCGAACTTCATCCTCATAGGTTCGACCCTCCTCCTCATCAAATCGAAGAGTCTTCTACCGATCCTGGCTCTCACCGACGAGGAGACCGTGAGCATAGAAGAGCTGGAGCTCCGCCTAAAAAAGCTCGAGCTGTTCAAGCGCGTCGCGCTCGAAGTGGCTGACCAATTCAACAAACAGCCGCTCTTTAGCAGACGACCGAACAAGCGCCGCCCGGTCGAGTTCTCACCGGATGGCTCGATGACCAAAGAAAACCTGGAGGAGGCAATACGTCGCGTACTCAACAATCTTCCGGACCCGACACCGCGCACACCTCAGGTAACGGTCGACCGTGTGATCTCGCTTGAAGAGATGGTAACGCGCCTTACTGAACGCATGAACTCCGCCCTCCGCAGCAGCTTCCGCGATTTCGCGAGCATGCAGGGAGAAGGGAAGGTGAACATCGTCGTTTCGTTCCTGGCCATGCTCGAGCTCGTGAAGCAAGGCATCATACGCGTCGAGCAACGGGCGCATTTCGAGGACATTACCATGGAACAGGACGCACTCGGCGTTCCGCACTACGGT
This sequence comes from uncultured Candidatus Saccharibacteria bacterium, assembly GCA_964531785.1. GTDB lineage: Bacteria > Patescibacteriota > Minisyncoccia > Phycocordibacterales > UBA12088 > CAYWMQ01. The sequence continues at coordinate 9,464 of CAZHFF010000005.1, read as the reverse complement.
TGACAGGACGCGCTTGGTAGGTTTCTTCAACTTTGCTACAATACTCAGCATGCTAGCCCTCGAACAGAAGCTCGAATCGCTACTCTTCTACAAGGGCGAGCCGGAGCGTCGCTCGACCTTGGCCGCATTGCTTGAGGTGAGCCTAGAGGAGCTCGATACCACTGCGCGGCTCCTTTCGGCATCACTCGCCGAGCGGGGTATACGACTGCTCGCCGTTGACGACGAGCTCGAGCTTGTCACCGCCCCAGAGGCAAGCGAGGTCATACTTCGCTTACGCAAGAACGAACTCACCAAAGACCTCGGAAAAGCTGGAGCTGAGACCCTTGCGATCATCCTCTACAGCGGGCCGCTCTCCCGTACCCAGGTAGACCACATTCGAGGTGTCAACTCAACGTTCATCATACGAAACCTCGAAGTGCGCGGCCTGATCGAGCGTGTCATTAACCCGGCGAACGCGCGCCAGTCACTCCTGCGCGCCACACCTGATCTGCTCAAACATCTTGGCGTGACGAGCGTCGACGAGCTGCCGGACCGCGGATCAATTCGTGCAAGCCTTGCGGCGTTCGAAGAGCGGAACGATCCAGCAGAACCGAAACGAGAGCGTGACGCCGAACTCCATGCATCATGAACGAAAGCGACCGTAACAGCCTGGACGGGGGAGAGGGTATGGGGCCGCTACCGCCCTCTGAGTACCTGCCACAACCGTTCGCTGAGCAGCACGTGTTCCGAGACCGTTTACTTGCAATGGTCGGCGCGCTCGGGGTCACCGGGCTGGTCGTCGTGATCGGCACGACCATGTGGAGCACTTCGACCCCGACCGCGATCGAGCTGCCCGCAGCTGTCGCTGAGGCGCACATCGAGCCTCCTGTCCCGACTACGCCGAACCCATACACTGTGCTCACGCTCGAGGCTGATGCGGTTATGGTGTATGACCTTGCACTCGACGCGCCGCTCTTCGCGAAGAACGCGGACGCTCCAAAACCCCTCGCTTCGCTCACCAAGCTCATGACCGGACTCCTGGCGAGCGAGGCGCTCGAGCACGAGAAGCATATCGTCATACGACCGAGCGCGCTCGAAGCCGAGGGAGACTCGGGCCTCTATGCGAACGAGACCTGGAGCTGGCGGGACCTACTCTCTTTCATGATGATGACGAGCAGCAACGATGGCGCGGACGCGCTCGCGACCGTTGCAGGGCTTCGTTGGATGATCACCGAAGACACGACACCGCCCGCGCGTGACTACGAAAAGGTGGACGCTTTCGTGAAGCAGATGAACATCCGCGCCCGCTCGATCGGTCTTTCCAACACCTTTTACCGCAATGCCACCGGTCTCGACGAGGGGCCGGCGCGGGAGGGGGCGACCGGGACCGCGGCCGATAGCGCAAAGCTTGTTGCGTACATCTGGGAACACCACCCTGAGGTGCTCGAGCACACCACCGAGGACCGTGTCGTGTTCAGGTCGATCGATGGCCGTGCCCACCCTGCAGAGAACACGAACGAGTATGTGCGCAAGGTTCCTGGTCTTCTCGGGAGCAAGACCGGCTTCACCGACCTCGCGGGCGGCAACCTTGCCATTGTCTATGACAGCGGGCTCAACCACCCGATCGTGATCGTAGTACTGGGGTCATCGAGACAAGGTCGGTTCGTTGACGTTGACAAGCTTGTCCAGGCGACAGCTGAGTACATGGTGAGTGACTGGTTTGCGTACGAACAGGCTGGTTCTACGCCACGATTGTAGAGATCGAGCAATTTTTCCGCCGACAAAGTTGCTCACCTTGGGCACCTTTCGTCCGCTCCGCAAGGTGCTATACTGACGTTGCGTTTTACGCATTTTTTCTATGGTCATCGACGTGGTCAAAGCGATCAGCCCTGCCGCAATAGCATTCTTTGTCGGCATCGCACTGACACCGGTCATCACCCATTACCTCTACAGCCTGAAGGCATGGAAGAAGAAGGCGGGGAAGATGGGGTACGCTGGCGGCGGAACCCCGCTCTTCAACGAGCTCCACAAGAACAAAGAGGTCGGCACGCCCCGCATGGGCGGCATCGTTATCTGGGGAAGTGTCTGTGTTACGATCGCAGGCATCTGGCTTCTCGACCGGATCATTGGTGGTACGACACTCGAAAAACTGGAGTTCTTCTCACGCAGCCAAACGTGGCTTCCGGTCTTTGCGCTCCTGGTCGGCTCGGTGGTCGGGTTCTTCGATGACCTGCTCGAGATACGCGGGAACGGCAAACATTTTGCCGGGGGTATGCCGCTCAGAACGAGGCTCTTGGTGGTCGGGTTCGTTGCTGCATTCATTGCGTGGTGGTTCTATGACAAGCTCGACATCTCAGTGATCTCCATACCGTTCGATGGCCGCTGGGAGCTTGGATTCCTGTTCATACCGTTCTTCATCATCGTCGCGCTCGCGGTGTACGCAGGCGGTGTGATCGATGGCATAGACGGGCTCGCGGGCGGTGTCTTTGCGACTATATTCGCTGCATATGGAGCCATAGCGTTCTACCAGAACCAGATAGACCTTGCGGCCCTCTGCGGCACGATCGTCGGCGGTTTGCTCGCGTTCCTGTGGTTCAATATACCGCCCGCACGCTTTTATATGTCGGAAACAGGTGTCATGGGACTCACGCTCGCCCTCACCGTTGTCGCATTCATGACCGACGCACTCGGCGACGGCCAGGGAGTGCTCGTACTGCCCATCATTGCATTCCCCCTTGTAGCAACTGTCGTGTCCGACTTGATCCAAGTTGCAAGCAAGAAGTTCCGGGGAAAGAAGGTGTTCCTCATAGCACCCGTGCATCACCATTTCGAGGCGCTTGGCTGGCCACCATACAAGGTCACCATGCGGTACTGGGTCCTCAGCATCATCTTCGCGTTCATCGGTGTGATCGTCGCCCTCAGCGGTTCTGTTGCGCTATGAAGCCGCAGAACATCGACCGACCGTTCCTCCTCGTGACCGCCATTCTGGTGGTGGTCGGCTTTTTCATTTTCTCCTCGGCCAGCCTTGGGCTCCTCGCCCGCGACGGCGCAAGTTTCTCATCGGTCGCAATGAGTCAACTCGTGCTCGGTGTCGGTCTGGGCGTCATTGTCGGCGGTCTCCTTTCCCGACTCCCGTACCGTACGTATCGCCCGTATGCGCTCTACCTTTTCGGTGCATCCCTACTGCTTACCGCATGCACGTTCATACCTGCACTCTCGTATGAAGCCGGCGGCGCTCGTCGCTGGCTCGATATCTTTGGCCTCTCATTCCAACCGGCAGAGTTTTTGAAGATCGCCTTCATTATCTGCCTGGCCTGGTTCTACTCGACCTTCCATGACCGACAGAACGATATCCGCTACGGCCTCGGTGGTCTTGCGGCACTGCTCGCGCTGTCCGGGTTGCTGCTCTTCCTCCAGCCGGACACCGGTACCTTCTTCCTACTCTCCGCAGCCGGAGTCGCCATGTACCTCGCCGGAGGAGCGCGCATTTCCCACCTCCTGCTCATGGCTGTCTGCACGCTTGGGGTCATTTCGCTCCTCGCGCTCTCGAAGCCCTACCTCATGGAGCGCATCACGACGTTCATCGACCCCGCAAGCGACCCGCGCGGAAGTGGGTACCAGATCAAACAGAGCCTTATCGCGATCGGCTCGGGGGGTGTTTTCGGTCGCGGATACGGGCAGAGCGTGCAGAAGTTCAACTACCTCCCTGAGCCGGTAGGCGATTCCATATTCAGCGTCGCCGCAGAAGAGTTCGGGTTTGCTGGCGCCGTGGCCCTCATCGGCCTCTTCGTGTTCTTCGCGCTCCGAGGTCTGCAGATCGCTTCACGTGCTCCTGACCGGTTTGGTGGACTGCTCGTGGTCGGGCTTGTTATACTTATCGTGACGCAGTCGTTCGTGAACATCGGTGCGATGCTCGGCGTCGTGCCCTTGACCGGTGAGCCGCTCGTGTTCATCAGCCAGGGGGGCACGTCGCTCATGTTCGCACTTGCGTCCGTCGGTATCATATTGAACGTTTCCCGCTACCGCGTGGCGACCCAGAAAACAAAACAAGCATGAAGATCGTACTCACAGGCGGCGGATCAGGTGGTCACTTTTATCCGCTCATAGCGGTCGCGCAAGAACTCAACCAGATAAGCGAGGCGCGAAACCTGGTAAAGCCCGAGCTCCACTACCTTGCGAACGATCCGTACGACGAGGAGCTCCTTTATGAGAACGACATCGTGTTCCACCACGTCTCGGCAGGGAAGATGCGTCGCTACGTGTCGATCCAGAACGGTTTCGATTTTTTCAAGACCCTGACCGGGCTGCCGACCGCGCTTCGCATCTTGTTCAAGATCTATCCCGATGTGGTCTTCTCAAAGGGGAGCTATGTTTCAGTGCCCGTCGTAGCGGCGGCACGGCTCCTCCGGATACCGGTCTTTATCCACGAATCGGATGCGATACCGGGACGCGCGAACCTCTGGGCGGGCAAGTTCGCCGAGCGGATCGCGATCAGTTACCCTGAAGCTGCCGACCACTTCCTGCACAAGGAACGCGTTGCGTACACCGGCAACCCGATACGCAAGGAGGTGCGCGAATTGGCTATCCATGGCGCACACGAGTACCTGCAGCTCGATACCAACATCCCGACCCTACTCATCCTTGGCGGTTCTCAGGGTGCACAAGCGATCAATGATTGTGTGCTCCAGGCACTGCCGGAGCTCCTGAACGAGTACCAGGTGATCCACCAGGTCGGACCCAACAATTTCGAAGCGTTCAAGACGCTGACCGATGTGGCGATAGAGACACATGCGTTCAAGCAGCGATACAAGCCGTTCCCGACCCTCAATAGCCTCGCGCTTCGCATGGCGGGAGGCATAGCGAACCTCATCGTTTCCCGCGCAGGTTCCGGGTCGATCTATGAGATCGCCAACTGGGAACGTGCGTGTATCCTCATACCGATACCCGAGTCGGTGTCACGTGACCAACGCCACAACGCATTCGCCTACGCGCGAACCGGTGCCGCGGTCGTGATCGAACAGAACAACCTGACACCACATGTGCTCCTTTCCGAGATCACGCGCGTGCTCGCCGATACGGAACTACTTGCACGAATGGAGGATGGGGCCCGAGCATTCAAGCGACCGGACGCCGCGAGGATACTTGCCGAGGAGCTGATCCGTATGTCGCTCGAACACGAGCTGTAACAGGCTTAGCACTTGGCTAATTGGACCGGAGGAGGTAGGGTAGGAGGATCATGGACAACGGAAAGGTTCTCACGCGTATCGCCCCCAGCCCGACCGGGCTTTTGCACGTGGGCACCGCGCGCGCTGCCTTGTATAACTACCTGTTCGCACGTAAGCACGGCGGTTCTTTCCTTGTCCGCATCGAAGATACGGACCGTGCACGGAGCACCAAGGAGTACGAGCAAGATATCCTCCAGGGGTTCGAGCGCTTGGGCCTCACCTACGACGGCCTGGTCACCCAGTCGAAGCGCGTCGAGGTACACACCGAAAGGCTCAAAGAGCTCGTTGCTCGAGACGTCGCCTATGTCAGTGAGGAGCCCGCGAAGGACGACCCTGATCGCACCGTAGAGGTGGTCAGGCTCCGCAACCCGGGAACGCGTGTCACGTTCACCGACTTGGTCCGCGGCGATGTTACCTTCGACACGGCCGAGCTCGGCGACTTTGTGATCGCCAGAAGCATCACGGACCCGCTGTACCATTTTGCGGTCGTCGTCGATGATGCAGACATGCATATCACCCACGTCATACGGGGTGAAGACCACATTTCCAATACGCCCCGGCAGATACTGATCCAGGAAGCGCTCGGCGTTACGCGCCCACAATACGCACACTTGCCGCTCCTCTTAGCCGCAGACCGCAGCAAGCTCTCCAAACGTAAGGGAGCGGTCTCGGTCCGTGAATACCTTGAAGAAGGGTACCTACCCGAAGCGCTCATCAACTTTTTGGCGCTCTTGGGCTGGAATCCTGGCACCGCACAGGAGATCTTCACGCTCGCAGAGCTTGTGACCGCGTTCGACCTCGCTCAGGTACAGAAAGGAGGCGCGGTGTTCGACCTTGAGAAGCTTAAGTGGATGAATCGAGAACACCGCAGGCGGTTGCCCCGTGAACAGGTTCGAGACGAGGTCTGCCGTCGCCTCGAGCGGCACCAGCGCCTGGTCGGGACGTTCCGCAACGCACCGCAGGCCCTCAACGATGCGCTCGAACGATTCGCCACGTACGGCGAGCTTGTTCGTGCCGTCGAGCTGGGCGAGTTCCGTTTCTATGAAGAACGACCTGATCCAGATCCGGCCCTGCTTCCGTGGAAAAAGGATCCGAGCAGGGAAGAGACCGCACGACGGCTCAGACTCGTCCGCAGCCTACTCGCCGATATTGAGCAGGGGCACTGGACGGAGGCGGGCCTGGAGGAACACCTCACAGCACTGGTCGAGCAGGAAGGGAAAGGCCACGTGCTCTGGCCGCTCCGCGTCGCGCTCTCCGGAAAGGAACGCAGCCCAGCACCGTTCCTATTGCTTGAGGCACTGGGCAAAGATGAAGCGCTCGCCCGCATCGATGTTGCGCTCGCCGCTCTTGCGGTATAATGGCAGGGATGAAGCGCGTGAGCCTACTTGCCCTCTTGGTGTCCGCGAGCATGTTCGCAGCGGGAATGACCTTAATCAGCGGCCAAACCACGGCCCAGGAGTCCGTGGATGACCTGCGTGCCAAGATACAGGCGAGCGAAAAACAGCTCCAGGCGATCGAGGCCGAGATACGACAGTTTGAAAAACAGCTCAATGAGGTAGGCGCGGAAAAGCAGACGCTCAACAAAGCGATACGGGAGCTCGAGTTGGCGCGCAGCAAGGTGCAGTCCGAGGTGCGCGCGACCGAACAGAAGATCAACTCGACCGATCTCGAGATCTCCGAACTTGACCGTGAGATCAAGATCAAGCAGCTCGAGATCGACCGAAACACCGCCGTGGTTGGCCAGTCGTTCCGCACGATCGACCTGATCGAGAACGACAGCCTGGTCGAGATGCTGCTTTCACACAATTCACTCGCCGATGTGTGGGATACCATAGAATCACACACCCTGCTCCAAGAGAGCCTTCGCGCCGACATCCGCGCACTCCTCGCGCTCAAGACCGAATACGAGCGTGCACTGGGGCGATCCGTATCGAAGCGCGGTGAACTGAGCCAGCTCCACCAAACGCTGTCGGGTGAACAGCAGGCGGTCGAGCAAACCAAAAAGCAAAAGGACAGCCTCCTCAGCCAGACGGCGAATAAAGAGGCGAACTACCAGAAGCTCCTGGCCGAGAAAAAGGCCGCGCGGCAGCAGTTCGAGAAAGAGATGCGCTCCTATGAGGCGCAGCTCTCGTTCATTCTGGACAAGTCGACCATCCCTGCGGTTGGGAGCGGGGTGCTCGCATGGCCGTTCGAAGCGGGATATATGCTGGGGTGTCCTGGTTTCTCGGGCGCTCTTGGGAATCCGAACTGCATCACCCAGTACTTCGGCAATACGGCATTCGCGCAGAGCGGTGCATACAATGGCAATGGACACAATGGTATCGACTTCCGTGCACCGGTCGGGACCAAGGTCCTCGCAGCGCTTACCGGCACGGTGAGCGGAACCGGTGATACCGACGCGGTATCCGGCTGCTACAGCTATGGCAAGTGGGTCCTGATCAAACATGCGAATGGCCTATCGACGCTCTACGCGCACCTCTCGTCGATAGCTGTGTCACCGGGACAGGCGGTCAGCACGGGACAACTCATCGGTCACTCAGGGAACACCGGATACTCGACCGGCCCCCACCTGCACTTCACCGTGTACGCGACCCAGGGCGTTAAGGTGCAGCGTCTTGGTGACATTCCCGGAAGGCCCATCACCGGGTGCTCGCCCGCTGCGATCCCGGTTGCCGGCTTCGAAGCATACCTGAACCCGCTTAATTACCTGTAATTACTCATACCATGAACAACGACCACCTACAGCAGCCGCAACAGGTGCAGATACACGTACCACAGGACATTCGTCCGGCATTTTCAAACACCGCGCAGATCCAGGTTTCAGATGATGCGGTCACCATTCAGTTCGCGTACGTGCGTCCGAACACGGAGCAGGGGGTCATGGTCGCCGAAGTTGCGCTCACGCCCCAACACGCGATCAAGTTCCAAAAGGCGCTTGACGAAACCATCAAAAAGCACTTCACCCGTCACTTGCCCCAGTAGGTTTTCCATTTCCGCAGTCTGCTATGCGACGTGGCAGCAAAAACTCCACACAGAGCGCTTTGGCTTCAAGAACTTCCGCGTCCTCGCCGTCACCACGACGCCAACCTTGATGGCACCGCAAACGCAGAAGGAGATCCGACGGAAAGGGGAGGTCGATCGACTGCTCGTGGAGCGGATGAACCGTCGCGTCGAGCTCCTCAATGAAGCGAACCGCAAGGTGACCGAGGGCAGGGGCTCGGGCATCTTCCTCTTTACCGACCTCCCTTCGCTTCTCGTTGCTGACGACATTCTCGCGATGCCTTGGACAAGCGGGGCGGGGAAGACGGTGCGGCTCACTGATTAAGTGAGCGCAGACGCTCACCCTAACGTCAGCCAAGCCTTTCAAGCATCAAGGGTACCAGATCAATAGTCATGGGGTAGAGCCCTGTGGTTCTCGAACCAAGATCTCTTGTTACTGCACGAACTCCAGTGCCTCCATAAACCGTTTTGCAGCTTCGACATCGCCATTCTCCCATCTGAAGCCATAGTATAAGCGGCCTTTGTCGATTTGCCGAAAAATGTAGCCATAGACTGCCCCTTCACGATATAGGTAACCTTCGTTAGTACTGTTGTAGAGCGTATACGGTACACCCTGTTTGGTAGTTCTGCTTGAGCAGACTAACGCGGGTTCAAGATCAGTCTCCAATGCACGACTGCAGATATCCTCAACCATTGTGAAGCTGTTACCTTGGGCATATGTACCCCAGCCCCAGCCCACACCGAACCCAAAGGGATTAACCTTCCCATACATCTCTCCAACGAACTGCAAACTGTCAGGTAGGGAAGGGTCATTACTCACTCGAGTGGCAATGACGTATGCGCAGATAGCCTGGGAATATAGTGCATTACACTCTTCGTGGTCACTCCAGTTTCGTTCCAGATGGTATTCTCGCAGCGTATCGATAGAGCTTGTTGCAAGTTCAAACAGAGCAAGGGCTGCTCGGGGAGAGACAACCTTTTCCGGAGTGATCTCTTGCTGAACAGATGTAACGAAAGCTGAACTTGCTTGTTCAACCGTCAGGTCTGCGTCCGTATTCTGTGGATCGGTTATTTCATTTTGTACAGTCACTCCACTGTTGTGCCAGAGCATGTATCCAAATAGAGAAATAGCAACTATAACGCTCGATATCCACAGCACTTTCAAAGAAGATAATGTATTCATGGCTCAAATATTGAATACCTATGGCTCTAGACTAGCACTTCAAGGGTAAAATACCCAAGAAGTGTTATGAAACAAAG
>CAZHFF010000004.1:0-65589 GCA_964531785.1 uncultured Candidatus Saccharibacteria bacterium | reverse complement strand
GTGATATACTGAATGCACTAAAAGAGTTTATCAAACTCTAAGCTAGTCTAGAGCCCAAAACAAATATCCCTCGGATAGCTGGAATTCCTGTGCATGAAGCTTGGGTGTCTTACGCGTGCGTGAATTGTTCGAAGCATAATTTCGTAAGAATCGGTAATACACTCCTATCTCCTACAGAGGCTTACGACGATCAGGCATGGAAGTGTGATCATTGTGGTTTCGTACACAGTAAATCGTCACCGCTTCCTCAACAGGATCCCGAAGGGCACTCGACTTCATTTGCCGCATGGGATTCTCAACTCACGTCTGCGGATTCGTTGGGAGCACAGCGTTTCTGGAAAGCTTTCTTTACTACTGCAACTGAAAACAAAGATGCATATTGGAAGCAATGCAATACCTGCGGTCGCATCCTCCCATCTCGTGCCTTTAGTGGTCACACAGGATGGGGTCCTCTTGAGAAGCAGATGGAATGCCGTGGATGTAAGGCGGTGATTAATGCAAGTTTGAATCCGAAGCGAACTAAAGAGCAGTTGCACGAGTCTGCAGCTCGTCGTCGCACAGCAGAACTGTTACTTGCCGGCACCAATGAGCGCCTCGATCTGAAAGCCCTTTTTGAGAGATTTGAAGGCAAGTGTTTCAAAACGGGCAAGCCGCTTAAATTTGAAGAAAGGAAATCGTGGGCTGTCGACCATCTTTTGCCATCACGGTGGCTATACCCTCTGAGTGTTCGTAATGCTGTGCTTCTTTCGAAGGAAGCCAACGATAATAAACGAGATAGCTGGCCGAGTCAGTTCTATACGAACGAAGAACTAAAGCAGCTCGCTAAAATTCTTGGTGCCGATCTTTTTCTTCTGGCAAGTCCTGAACCAATCATCAATCAGAATATAGATGTTGATGCTTGCGTAACAAGGATGCTAACCGTTAGACGTGCCACTGATATAACCAAGCGAATCAAGGATCTTAAGAAGCTTCTGGAGGACTATAAACTCGTAGAGAAGCTCTCTGATGAAAACAAGAGGTTGCTCGGTTACATTAAGTAAGCACTAAGTATTGGTGCTTGGTTACTCCGCCCCTGTCCTTAATTCCGTGCGATTCTCCATCTTCGACACTTTCTTCAAAAATACTATGCACATTGAACCATCTCTGTGCTCGCTCAGCGAGAGAGGTTGCCATATCGCACTTTGAATTCTTTCCTAGGTGAAGAACAAAGACTCCGTTTTCCTTTAGACGCTCTCGTGCCTGCATGAAGATAACGTCGTATATAGACAGGTCTTTTTTCTGTAACTCATCAACAAAGTTGACTGGCTCCGTCTTGAAATGGGCTGGATCCCAACCCGCAAACCAGAGACGCATCCAGTTCGCTGAATAAAACCTCGTACTATCGAAGAAAGGGGGGCTGGTAATGATTGCATCAAGTTCCTTTACCTCTGCTGGCCATGTTTTTGTGGCATCTTGGAAGAAAACTTTCCCTGAGCAGAAATTGTCTCTCTCTAACTGAGCGGTCGTACGATCGACTTTTTCGTTCAGTTTTTCTATTAAGTTCTTGTATTCAAACTCACCAGTAGGGGCGAAAGGAGTAATCCCGTGTGAACGCCTGCTGAGGGCATATGGTCTATTCCCATGCAGGATATGCATTAGTGCGGACATGACAAGCGCATGTTCGGTAGAAGATGCATAATCATGCTTAGCGAAGAATTCGCGGGCCAACAATATTTCCTCAAGCGTCTTAGGATGGAAATATTCTTTTATTGTCTTGTTAAGACCAAATTTTGCTGCAGAATCAATTTTTTCCTTCGGAAGTTTCTTGCTATCTATAAAGTCCCCAAGGTCTTTAATTATTTGCTGAATTTTTTTAGGAGAAGGTGTATCCAACTTTGCTCTGGAAATGGCCACAGCAGTCGGGCTAATATCGAATGAATAACTTAGCTTATTCTGTAACGCGGCTTCTAGTGGAATTGTTCCAACACCACCAAATATATCTAGCAGCCGTCCACCTTCAGGGACAAAGGTTCGGACAAGCTGATGAGCAATTGAGGGTTTCAATTTTCCTTGATACGAACAAAGGGAGTGTAGGGGGTCGCCCCAGTTACGCTTTGCCATTTCTCCTGATTGGTGTGGCAGCTCGTTTCTAAATTTGATCCACGACTTCTCCCATTCAGGCTTTGTGGCAGTGTTTTTGGTAGCAGAGGGCACGTTCCTAAAGATTAATAGGACCTGCCTAAGTTCTTGTCCATTGTTAGACTGTCGCTTCCTTAAAACAACCTCCTTTTCAAAAGAGTATCCAATTTCCTCCATTACCGACACCAAAATTTGATCGGTTGGCACGTGAACACCGCCATATATCGAGTCTCCCAGATCAATAGCCAAGATAGCTTTTGGTTTCAGTTGCTTTTTGAGATTTCTAAAGATGGTCTCCATATCTGCAAAATAATCGTTGACCATCTTCGGAATTCTCTTGTCATAAGCCTTCTCCTCAAGATCGAGGAGTAATTTGGATAGTTTTTTATTCCTGACAGCTTTCTTATTTGTGAGAGATACGTCATTTATGCCTGCCGTCACAGCAAGTCTTCTATAATTACTTAGATTCTCTTTACTCTTTAAATACCCTAGGAACCAAAGTTCTACCTTTGTATTACGGAAATAGTTCGTCCCATTTAAATAGGGAGGACTTGTTATCACAGCATCGATACCAATATAGGGCAGTTTTCCTATAGTTCTAGCATCCTCTGTAATAAGGACAGGGGCTGTGCATTCCTCAACGACACGCAAGTCTTCTGCAATTCGATGCAGTCTTGAAATAACACTCTCGAAGTAGTCCGTCTTTTCTAGATCTTCAAATTCCTTTCCTCTCCTGAACCTGAGATCTCCTTGTCTCTTAAGATAAGAATTTTCAACAAGGCTCGAAAGTACCGCCACCGTAGCGAGCTCAGACAGGAGAATATCTTTAAAATAAAGCTGATTTAAATATGTCCTTGTCTTTAGAACATACGTAAATACTTTGTCAGAGAAGAATTGGCTTTCACCAAATGTGCTTACGTATGTTCTCTTGAGTTCTTGGTCCTCGGTTTGGCTTAATACTTCCCGTTTTAGCGTCTTTGCAAGTGCTTCAAGAGCATCTGCAACCTTCTTGCGATTCTTAGAATTTCTAGCTTTTGTCTTAACTCTAGTTAAGAACTGTAGTAATGGATTGACTTCTGAGTAATATGCCTGATAACCGAGTTCTGCGGATACCATAGGAGTTGTGCCTGTTCCAGAGAAAGGGTCGTAGATTACTTTGGTGCGCGGGCCGGTATAGTCTTTAAGAATATGTCTTACAAAGTCAGGTGAGTACCCCTCTAGATAGGGATACCAATTTTGAAGAGGGAGCTCTTTACCTCCTTGAAACGTGGTGTGAGCTGGATCAAAATTGATTTTATTCGTTTCCTTCCTTTCGTCATTAAGTTCCTTCTTGAGTTTCCATATGCAGTAGCGGTTTAAAGGTAAACCTTCGCGCGTGGCACACTGTTCCAAAAGGTCTAAAGTTCCTACTCCGAGAGCTTTTCTGATCTCGTGGCTAGAGAGGTACTTAATAGAATCGTAGATATCCTTTTCGTTCTCCGAAAAGGCGAGGGTTAGAGACTTTGATTTTGCTCTTTCGTCCCTATTGTCAGGGAAGTAAACCGCCTTAAAGATCTGTTTAGCACTCAAAGTCTCACTCATATGGTAAAGGATATCATATTATGATATCTGCTCCTAAAATAAACTGTTGATAACTCGAAAAGATTAGACCGTAGTACAAGAAATGCTCAACTTTGCTCAAAATGCTAAAATTACAAAACCATGATTCTTCTTGATTATCCAATTGCTAATACAGAGCAGGATAGATTAAGGCGAGCTCCCTTAGCGAAAAAAATCGCCGAAACCATAAACGACTTTGAAGAGAAAGAGAGTTTTGTAATTGGGATTGAAGGAGCTTGGGGTTCAGGAAAAACATCCTTTATTAATCTCATTCTAAACGACATTGATGCCGACAAAGCATCATATTTCATATTCAACCCATGGCATTTCTCAGATGAAGCATCTCTCTTGCGAGACTTCTTCATCCAGCTCTCTAGCGCCGTTGAAGATGTAGTGGGTAAAGGTCTGGGAGAGAAGGTAAGAAATTATGCGGCAAAGATTGCCAACATTGATTTAATAGACGAACTCGGCTTCTGGGGAAAGTTACTTAGATTCTTCTTCAGCCTTTTCACTAAAGACCAATCTCTGCAAAGTTTGCGGAGAGATTTAGACAGGGAGCTGTCTAAGGTCAATAAGAAAATCGTAGTTGTTATCGATGATATAGATCGTCTCGATCAAAGGGAAACAAAACTCATATTCAAGCTCGTCAAACTGACTGCCAACTTCCAGAACACTATATTCGTTCTTTCATACGATCGAGAACAGGTCGAGAAGAGAATTACAGATAAAGAGGCAGGAATAATCGGCGGAGATTATCTGAGAAAAATCGTCCAAGTCGCGTTCACGCTCCCAATGCCTGATCAGGATGATATTCGCACCATTCTCTTTACGGAGCTAGATAAGACTATCGGTAAGTTCTACCAGGATAAACCGATCTTGGATGGAAAGCGCGAAGAAGACCGATGGTCAGAGCTCCTTTATCACGGATTCGGAGATCTTTTTAAGTCCGTCAGAGATATCAAACGTTACATAAGCTCGTTGCGGCTCGATTGGTCTGTTGTCGGAACAGCAGATGTTAACAAGATTGATTTCCTCGGCATAGAAGCAATCAGAGTTTTTGCCCCGCTTTTCTATAACGCCATTCCAGCGAACGAAGATATTTTCATCCAGTCTTATAAAGCGAAGAGCTTCTTTGGTGATGACAGCAGAGCACAACAAGCGAGAATGGAACGTTACAAAGCGTTACTAGAGGAATTCACTTCTCCAAAGGAACGGGATGCAATCAATGAAGTTTGCGGATATTTATTCCCTCGAGTTGGTGGCGGTGGCACTTATAGCGAGGATACACAGGAAAAAGAGATGATGATTACGCATCCGAATCGTTTCAAATTCTACTTCCAGCTTGGAGTTCCAACTGGGGAAGTGTCTGAAGGTCGTGTCCAAGAAATTATTGACATCGCAGGCGATGCCGAAGGATTCAAGTCGGCAATTCTGAAGGCAAAAGAAGATAAGAATATCCGGCGTATTTTGCGCCGCTTACTCGTCCGTCGATCAGATTTAGGCAAGGATAAAGTACGGAATATACTACTAACGCTCTGGGAGCTTGAAGACGAAATCAGAGAGCAGCGCGAGGCAATTTTCGATTTCGATGATGTCGATACTCAAATCATGCGATTCGGATACCACGCGTTATTGACTATTCCGGAAAGCGAGCGCGATCAGTTTGCGATAGATCTATTCAAGGCAAGTACGAGAATCTATCACCCGGTGCATTTATTGAGCGTCATGCTAGATGCTAAGCGATCTAACGAGATTAAGCTCGATGACGCAACCACCGAAGAACTAAAGAAGATAATGGTTGAGAAGACTGCTGAGTCTGCCAAGAGCGGCAATCTTAAGAAGGAGGAGCACGCACTAGCTATCCTTTATCGCTGGAAGGATTGGTCATCCCCAGAGGCGGTATCTGAATTTATTGCGGGATGGATATCTACGCGTGATGGTTTGCTGGAATTTCTACAGAAATGCGTTGGGAGGGTACTTTCAACCAACGGAAACTACAACACCATAAATCTTGATTCTATTTCTGGCCTTTACTCTCTCGAGGAAGTAACAAAGCTAGTAAATGAAATTTCTGACGAGGATGTCGAAAAGCTGAATGACAAGCAGAAAGAAGCCGTTCAACTTTTTAAGAACCCAGGGAGAAATGAATAATGTAAATACATCAGTTGAGAATCTGAGAAAAATTGCTGATGAGCATCAAAAGATGGGGGTGAAGATTATGCAAGCCGCATCGGGCAATATGTATGCGCTAGACCTGCTTGCCATAGCAGTACTTAATCGGTCCCTCTGCTTGCTCACTGGATTTTGCGACCTAATTGAACGCAAGAATTTCGTTGCGGCAGCACCACTCTTGAGGTTGCAATTAGATAATCTACTTAGATTCCATGGCGCGTGGCTTGCAGAGGATCCTCATGAATTTTCTACGGAAGTGCTCAGAGGCACGCATATCCGGAAATTAAAAGACAGAGATGGGAACCCTATGACCGATCGATACTTGGTTAATAAATTGGCAGAAAAGTATCCAGTTATGACAAGTGTTTACGAACATACATCAGGATATGTCCACCTCTCAGAAAAGCATATCTTCAACAGCCTTGGAAAACTCGAGAGCGATGGGACCTTCCATATGAAGGTCAGCGCTTCTGATGGCTTTATTAAGGAGCGCGATTATTTAGAAGCAGTGCGTGCATTTTTTGAGATAACAGGAATCCTGTTCAGTTATATGCAGGGGTGGGCTTTAACCAAGGATGGCGCTGTGAAAACAGAAGCTGTTGGTAAGTAGCACTTCGCAACCCTTCATATGTAAGCTAGAGTGCCAAACGGTAGCAATTTTGCTATCATTGTCCTCGTACAATTGAATATAGTCGCCTAACCCCTAGCAACCCTAGGGTATGGCGCAAAAAATCCGGCTAAGGAGTAGAAAACCCGTCATTGGGGTTCCTTAGCCGGTCGTAGGGGGAAACTCCTGCGTTCTGTCCGAAAGGATAGAGCTCCCAGTGGCGGGCTTTCTGCTACCCGCCCAAATAAAAAACCGGCTAAGGGCATATGAACAACAATCAGTCTCCGTTCGGAGACGACTTCAAGGTATTAATCCGAGAACGAATAAAGAACTTCTGGGGATACGGCAACCTCGCTAGCGATACGTGGTTCGTTGGCATGGAAGAGGGATACAACGAAACGAACGAGATTCTTTTCGAGCGTTTTAAAGCGACCGCCCATGCGGCCGTTTTTGATATATACGAAGACCTTCGAGTAGATCCCGGCCATGTCTATTGGTTCGAGGAGAATGCGCCGACCCAGCCAACATACCGCCCGCTCATATATATTCAGCTGTATCTCCAGACAGGGGAACCGACCCTTGAAGAGATACGCCAGTACCAAATCAAGCAGTTCGGACGAAAGACCGCTGATCACGCTGTTCTCGAACTTATGCCGCTTCCGTCAAAGTCGATCAAGGAAAGCGACTGGTTGTATGCGGATTCTGGCGTTGAAGGACTAACTACGCGGAAGGAATATCTTGTCACATACAAACCACAGCGCGTCCGCGAACTCCACACTCTTATCCAAAAACACAGACCCAAGCTCGTGTTCTTTTACTCCCGCACCTATCTCTCAGACTGGCAACAGATCGCCAGTGTTCCATTTCAAGAAGTCATCCCGAAGAAACTTCACATAGCGAAAGGCCACGACACCGTGTATGCCGTGGTCCCTCACGCAACATCCTTCGGGATGTCAAAGTCGGACTGGAAGGCCATAGCCGAAACTATTGCCTCTTCTCTTCAGCGTCCTTCCGCACCTCAGCCCGCTCAACTCTAACCTTTGCTGGATCGATCTCGTGAATGTGGATCTCGGTAACAGGCGGTAGCAGATCCTTCGGCTCTCGAGGCCACGGCTTCCTTGGCTGGTAGTCGGGATGGCAGCTCGCGAGCTGGAACTTCACCGCACCCATGTTGCCCTGCTGGATGTTCTGAATGAGTTGCGTGTGCGCCAAATCATTCACGAAGTCCTTGCCGAATGCGATGGCTTCATCAGCCTCAAGTGCGAATACCTCATCTTCTCGCCACAGATAGTACGCCTCGCGCGAAATACCCGCCCGCTTGCACGAGTATGAGATATTGCCGGAGTCTCGCAGGAAGCCAAGGAGTTTCTCCTTAGACCGCTGGCTCTTCAGGGTCCGATCTGACGATTTGCGCGCCATGTCCGGTCAGCTTCTCCCACCGCTTCACGATCGTCTCGCAGTACTCCGGATCGATCTCGACCATGATGCACCGGCGCTTCGTCTGCTCGCACGCAATGAGCGTCGACCCGCTTCCGCCGAACGGGTCATACACTGTGTCGCCGACCCGCGTGCTATTCAAGATAAGCCTGCGAAGGAGTGGAATTGGCTTCATTGTCGGGTGGAGGCCGCTCCGGCGCGGCTTCTTCTCGAACACCACCGACTTGTCCTTGCCTCTGCGGAATTCATGCGTCCCGCTCCAGCCATACATGATGAGCTCGTGCTGGGGCAGGTAGTCGAGACGGCCGATGACGGGCTGGCTCTTCACCCACACGATGAGCTGGGCTACTTTCAGTCCGACCTCGAGGAACGCCTCGCGAAGCGCGAAGATCATCTTGTCCGAGTTGAAGACGTAGACGCTGTTCTTCGCGGCAAGAAACGGTACGACCGCCTCAAGCCAGCGGCGCGAGAAGTCGATGTATACCTCGTCGTCCATGAATCCATCGTTCTCGATGTCCTTGTCCTTGGCGATCTTGCCAAGTCCGCGCTTGGAAGCGGCGTAGTCGACCCCGTAGGGAGGGTCGGTGAGGATCATGTCGACCTCGCCCTGGATGTAGTTGCCGAACCACCACGTCTCGGCGTTCTCGCAGATGAGGAAGTGCTCCCCGAGGGCGATCACATCGCCGCGCTTAATCGATCTTGGCTGCTTTGTCTCCGGTGAATTTTTCATAGCGGTTGACGATTACCTGACAAAACACTGGGTTCTTTTCGACCAATAAGGCCCGGCGGCGCATCTGCTCGCATGCAAGCAAGGTTGAGCCGCTACCACCGCAGAGATCCAAGACCACATCACCGATCTTGGTGCAACGGGAGAGCGGCCGCTCATGGAGCGACAATGGCTTCTGTGTCGGGTGCTCGTAGTCCTGACCCGCGTCGCGCTTCGCAAGCCAGATGTCGATCATGTCTGTGATGTCGTCGATGGTCGCGTTGCCGATACCGATCTCCTTGTTCAAGATCTCGCCGAACTTGGTGTGCTTCTCTGAGAGGTACGGTCGTCCCTTCACGCCGTAAAGGGCAGGTTCGTACATCTTCGAAAATGCCGTCTTCGGGGTTGGGTTGATGCCATTCTTGATCCAGAGGCAGGTGCGCTTGTACTTGATGCCGACCTCCTCGAAGAGAGACTGCATCATTCCGGTATAGCGAGCATCGTGGTACCAGATATGGTGTGAGTCCTTCGCCGAGACCATGAGCGAGTTTCGCATCAGCGTCTCCACGAATTTGCGGTACTCCGGCTTCGATTTCTTGTCATCGACATCGCCGCCATACGTCTTGTCTCCGCCAACTCCTTTGTCGTAATCGAGGCCGATATTATAGGGGATGTCTACGTAGACAAGATCAGCGAGATCCTCGCCCGTGAGCGTCTTTACGACTGTCTCGTCGGTCGAGTCGCCGCAGATGAGCTTGTGCTTGCCGAGTTGGAAGCGGTCACCGGGCTTAATGTCCGTGTCTTTGGCTTCCTCAACCTCTTTCTCCTCGTCGAACTCGTCGTCTTCGATTTCAAGCACATCGTCCCAGATGTCGGAGAGATCTGCGTCGTCGAAGCCGATGTCGAGGAGGAACTCCGTATCGAAGGCCTGGAGCATCTCCATATCCCACGATCCGGTGTTGCGGTTGGAGCGGAGCATGTACTCCTCGCACTCCTTTTCGGTCAGCGTCCGGTCTGGGACTCGGACATCGATTTCTTCCTGTCCGCGTCCGAGGGCTTTCATGATCTTGAGCCGCTGGTGTCCCGCAAGCACCTGATTGTCCGTGTTCACGGCAGGGATCTCGACGAGATTGAATTTGGTAATGCTCGCCTCAAGGTCAGCCTTCTGCTTAGCCGAGAGGGAGCGGGGGTTCTTGGCGTTCGGCACGAGGTCGTCGACCTTGCGTGTTTCCGTCCGCCACTGCAATGAATGATTCATGTCATTTTTGCTTAGTGAATAAGCAAAAGGGCCCGCGCATCTCTTTCGAGAATGCGCCGGCCCTCATTTAAGCGGTCACCAGCTGGAGCGAACTCCTTTTGTATCTGCATTATACACCCGCGTTTTTCGCGTACGTGTGGAAAAGCCCGCAAATCATCGCTACGAAACAGAATCGTCGGAAAGTCGACTCATATAGTTCACATAACGCCAACTAAAAAGGCGGGAGGGGGTGTAAAGTTTGTAAAGTATAGGAGACCGAGACGGGTGAAAATGGCTGACCGTACGATTCTCGGAAAAATGACCTACAGACCGAGACGCCTCAACTAAGGAGTAGAAGGGATCTGGAAGAACCCTTACGGTGCCTTGCGTGGTACATTCGAGACCGAGTCAGCCAGCAGTCATGTGAGACCTACCTAAACGCCCAAAACGGCTGTTTAGGAGGAATAGTTTTGAGAACCAGTCATGGACACGAACTTGTCCAAGAAGTCAGCAGATCAGATCGTAATCTCCAGGCACTATTCCGCACATTGCATACCCGGCGAGTCCGGTATCCAGACAGAAAAGATCGCTCCTAAAGAGCGGTCTTTTCTGTTAGAATGATAGAATGTCAATACAAATCACTTACTTCGTACACGGCACCACTACTGACAACGAACAACATATTTCCTCCGGCTGGAAAGATGTCGAGCTTTCAGAACTTGGTCGTCAGCAGTCGGTCGCATTGAAGGAGCAGACGAAGGACAAAAAGTTTGATGTCGTCTTTTGCTCCGATCTGAAGCGTGCTCACGACTCGGCAAAGCTAGCGTGGGAGGGTGTGCACGAGATCATTCCTGACGCGCGGTTGCGCGAATGCAATTACGGGGACTTGAACGGAGCTTCTTCAGATATTGTCGAGCCAATGCAGGAAAAGGAATGTATTGAAAAGCCGTTTCCTAACGGGGAGAGCTATGAAGATGTAAAAACTCGTATTGCAGAGTTTCTTACATTCCTCAAACAGAGCTACGACGGTAAGCATGTTGCTATTGTCGGACACAAAGCACCGCAACTTTCGTTCGACGTGCTCCTCAAAGGGAAAACTTGGAAAGAAGCGCTTGCTGAGGATTGGCGCAAGACAAAGTCATGGCAGCCGGGCTGGGAATACGTCATTGAATAACAATGCTTAAAGGAACGATCATTGAGAATAGTCTAAAAGATTCAAGCATTCTTCAATCCTTAAAGATTGAGAGGACTTGGCAGGATGGAAGCTGGACGCTTCATAATGTTTTGATTGATGAAGAAACCGCTCTTAAGATCGGTGGCTATCTCGCTGATGGTCCGTGG
This sequence comes from uncultured Candidatus Saccharibacteria bacterium, assembly GCA_964531785.1. Classification (GTDB taxonomy): domain Bacteria; phylum Patescibacteriota; class Minisyncoccia; order Phycocordibacterales; family UBA12088; genus CAYWMQ01. The sequence continues at coordinate 54,372 of CAZHFF010000004.1, read as the reverse complement.
TACATCCACTTCTGGCAGACTGGCGACGATAAAGTATTGGTTGTTTTCAAGGATAAGTACTTTTGGATCAAGTATTCCGACAAGTCCACGTGGGCAGAAGCGATCGCGCATGGGAAGTCTGTGGGCATTCCGGAGGAGCAGCTCGATTTCCTTATTCACGACGAACAGGAAACTATCGATCGCCTAAAGGCCGAAGGATACGACAACGTATATGCCTGTGATACCGAGACGGAAGAGGTGGGCGAGGAGGACCAACACGATTTCGATACAAAGTCACACGTACTTTCCGGTAGAATCCGGATAAAGACGGTAATTGGTGGAGCACTTACTGATTTCTCATTGAAAGCTGGCGACGAAAAGGAGATTCCGAGAGGCCATGTACATTCAGCAAAAGTCGGAGCCGAGGGTTGTGGATATATCGTTGCGGAGCGGCATTAGACCAAGCTCAGTTTCTTCTCTTTCAGAATCATCCTGCTTCTTAGATGGCTTACTGCCTGTCATTCCGTAATCTACCTATTCCATGCACAAACACCCCTTCATTATAATTGCGATCGTCGCGTGTGTCGTCACTATATGGTTTGTATACTCGATTATATTTTCAAATGAGAAGAGTTTCGTAGAGACGCACCAGATAATATCGCCCCTAAGAACACTTTCCGCTCGAACTGTTTCATTTGAAGACGGGGAAACGATTACCTACCGGATTGCAGAGCCATTTGAAATAATGGTTGCCGCAGAGGGATTAGGAAAAGCGCGATTTTTAGCACGCAGCCCGGATGACCGCATTTTTGTTCCTGACCTTGTCGATTACAATCTGTCTCGTCAGGGAGCAGTGCACATTCTCGGAGGGTTTGACGAGAAAAGTGGTCGTTTTGCCGAAAAGCACACCTACCTGTCTGGACTTCGCGGCCCCAACAGCATCGCTTTTTATACTGATGACACAGGTGATCATTGGCTCTATCTCGCACTGACAGAGCACCTTATTCGTTACCCATATGTTCCTGGCGATCTCGAGCCGTCAGGGGAAGGACAGATTATCGCAACATTTCCTAATACGCAGACACCCGGAGAAGAGAGCGTGGTGTGGCACATCACACGTACGCTTTTTTTCCATGATGATCAACTCTATATTTCGATCGGGAGTGGCTGTAATGCTTGTGAGCAACCATCGGGAGAATTACGAGGCATGGTAATGGTGATGGCGCCGGACGGTAGCGATGCACGCGTGTATGCAGATGGGCTCCGGAATTCGGTAGGAATTGAGTTTGTAGAAGATGTTTTGTACGCGACCGCCAATGGAGTGGATCACTTGGGCCCAAACCTGCCGTACGAGACGATGTATCGTCTTGAGCAGGGCGTGCACTACGGATGGCCTTACTGTTACCAGGATGAAGACGCACTGAAGCCCGATGACACAGGGCTGTGGAACCGAGAATTCTCCTGTGAGGATGTTCCTCCCCCGCTCACACTTTTTGCTCCGAGGTCGGCTCCGCTTGGACTCAAATATTTTACACAGGCTCACCCTGTCTTGGATAAGTCTTTCTTGGTCGCACTCCATGGATCTTTTGATCAATCGCTAGGCACGGGATATGCGGTACATAGAGTGCGACTCGACGGCACGAACGAAGTGTTCATGGACGGCTTCCTTTCTGCAGATAGGGAACGTCTCGGTCGCCCCGTAGATTTTCTGCAACATGATGAAAACTCATTTTTTATGACCGATGATCATAGGGGGGTAGTCTATTTCATCCGCGCAGCTCCATGAACACACTTTTCTGGTAAATACAGTAGGCAGTCTTAAATGGTGGTTAAGCACGGCAACAAAACGACCGAGACTGTCGAATCATGGACCAGGGCGTGAACAGTCCGTTCGCGCTGAAACCATAACCAAGGATAAGAAGTTTGACATCGCGTTTTGCTCAGGCTTCATGCGTACTCATGATTTGGAGAACCTCACGAAGGGTTGTCCGTACGAGATCTCCCTAATGAGCGACCTGACGAATGCAATTATGCAAAACTGAATGTCGCATCTTCAGATATCGTTGACTATGCAGGAAGAGCGGTGCACCGAAACACCGTTTCCTGGTGGAGAACCTACGTAGATGAAAACACTCTTGTTGCGGACTTTCTTTCATCCCGGAACAGACCGCAAGGGGATGTACGTGACTATCGTCGGCCACAAGGCACGACAACGTGCACCTATGTTGCTCATCTAGGGCAAAGCAGGGAAGCAGGCGCTTGCCGAGGATCGGAGCATGACATGGAAACCTGTGTGGGTACGTGATCGATGCAAGCGTGCTGCATATGGTGAGCACCGCGCGGCTCATCTGACGTAGACAGGCGTCAGCTTGCGTGTCTGCAATTGACACAGCTTTTGGTATGTGCTATTGTAACCACCGGCAGTCACTCCATTCACAGGGGCAGCGCTGGTGCCGCCTCTGTGGTGTGGAGTGTCCGATGACCGAAGAAGCACGAGTGCCCGCCCAGGAGATCGACGAGCTCGACGAGGAATGGCGGGACGACCCCTGGCAACTCCTCGAGGAGACACTGGGCGGCGACCAGAAGGTCGCGGCCAGCGCCATAGGGCTGTCCGTTAGCCATCTGGGCGAGTACACGCTCGCCATGACGTTGGCTGACGGCCGAGAGTTCCAACTGCTCTTTGGGCCGGACGACTTCTGGTTCAGGGAGCTAGAGCAAGCGCCATGAGCGCTTGCTTACGCCCCGTGTCGCTTGACGCGGGGCGTATAATGTACCTACCGATCCGCGCGGTACTCTCCAGAGCTCAGCTATTTTGACACAGCTTGCCACTACGTCAACTATGGTGTATATAGGGAATACTGAGGCCGCTTCGGAAACCGCGTAATATAAGCATCATATGACCCGAACCACTGCACGAACACTGAAAGGCTCGGCCCTCTTTTTGGGGCTCCTTGGGTCCCTTGTCTACGCGGGCGAATACCTGGTGGCGAGCCGCAGAGTCAAAGACCACGCACCCGGCCTGCATTTTGACGGAAAGCGGTTCCGCAACGCTTTTGACGATGTGCTCGTGGAAACGCTCTTCCCATACACGAACCGAGCACGACGCATAGTTGACCACCGATGGCCAAAATGGGAGTACCGTAATGTCGAGCCTGTCGTGCCGCGAGAAAGGGTGCGGGGAAAGCGCGTGGTGGCGACGTTCATCAATCACGCAACCGTGCTTATCCAGACCCAGGGGCTCAACATCATCACCGACCCGATCTGGTCAGAACGGGCGAGCCCGTTCCCGTTCCTGGGGCCCAGGCGGTACCAAAACCCCGGGGTTCGATTCGAGGACCTGCCAAATATCGACCTGGTGCTCCTTTCGCACAACCACTACGACCACATGGATATGGCGACGCTTCGTATGCTTGCAGAGCGTGATGCGCCGCGTATGCTGACGCACGCAGGGAACGCGGCGTACCTTGCACGGTTCGGTGTTCAAGGTGTAGAGGACATGGTATGGGGCGAGCGAAAAGCGATCACGCGGCACGTTACGGTCGCTGCAGTGCCGGCGCAACACAACACCGAACGCTGGATCACCGACGCAAATCGTACGCTCTGGGGCGGTTTCGTGATCGAAGCACCGGCAGGGAATATCTACTTTGCCGGCGACACCGGCTATGGGCTATTCATTAGTGCCATACGGCGTATGTACCCTGAGGGCTTCCTGCTCGGCCTGTTGCCGATCGGTGCCTACGCACCAAGGTGGTACAACCGGCTCGTGCATACGGATCCGTACGAGGCGTACCAAATGAAGCAGGATCTCGGTATCCGGCAGGCGCTGGCGATACACCACGGGACGTTCGCGCTCGGTGACGAACCTCAGGACGAGCCGACCGAGCTCCTCAGCGCTATCTGTGAAGCGCAGAACGACTTTTCGTTCATCGCACTCAAGAATGGTGGCACGGTTACGGCGTAACGACTTGTGCTTACAGGCACGGTGAGCAGGTGACGTGTCTCAGGTTCCATTGGCCTAAGAACAGGCAGGTGCGTGAGAACGGGAGCGAATACTAGACAGAGAGCGAATTGTGATGTAATGTAGACCCCAGTTGCGTCACGGAGGGGTCGCATGAAGCAGATTCTGAGTATCCTGGTACTTAGTCTCGTGATCGTCACCCAGGCCTCGGCATTCGAGGCACTTGAGCGGCGCTGGGATGGGTCCGTGATTATGCCCCCAAAAACTCAAGCTGAGTACAACAAACTAAAGCTGGAGTGCGCGAAAGCACGCAGAACGCATTGCATGCATGGCAAGTGCAATGCGATCAGCATCTATACCTGTCCATACAACAATTTTGAACCCCCAGCTTGGGAAGAGCTCCGCCCAAGAACAACGTCGAACTGACAATAGGAGGCCCATCCGCTGATCTGCGATGGGCCGTTTCGTGCGTGATCGTTCCTACGGTGCCCGGGCGAAGCGAGTCCCGTTGGTCCTGCAACCAGTGCTTCATGGTGTTGGTTCTATAAGTATCAAAAGGCTCTTCGATCGTCACCTTCCCGTAACCGTACACACCATGTTCGCCCCCCGAACCCTACTCACCCTTTTCCTGCCGCTTGTTCTGCTCCTGGTACCACTTGTGTTCGGTGCCCCGTGGGACGCGATCGACTACATCGTCGGGGGTGCGCTGCTGCTTGTGCTCGGGATCGGGCTCACCTTCGGTATGGCTGTGCGGAGCCAAGCGCGTCGTGCCCTTATTATTCTTGCGATCTTAGCTCTGCTCGCTCTTGTTTGGGGAGAGCTGGCGGTCGGGATCTTCGGAACACCATTTGCTGGGAGCTAGAACGAAACGGCAGGTGTACCGTAAAAGTAAGCGCCCCCGTCTAGAACGGTGGCGCTTGGTCAGCTACACGCTGCTGTATGCCACGTGCTGTTCAAGGACCGCGATCTTGATGCAGAGCACCAGCACCTGCATCGCAGTCTCGAGTTCAGTGAGCGACGGGAACGTCGGCGCGATCCGGACATGCTGATCGTACGGGTCGTTGCCGTACGGAAAGCTCGCACCTGCGGGTGTGAGGGCAACGCCTGCCTCTTTAGCCAACAGAACAGTTCTTGTGGCTGCAGTTGGTACCTCCACATTGACAAAGTATCCGCCCCGAGGTTTGGTCCAAAACACACCCGGCTGTCCCGTCAGATGCTCAGCAAGAACGCGCTCCACGAGCTCGAACTTAGGCCGCAGGATAGCTGCATGGCGCTCCATATGGACTGCTAACGCATCCAGGTCGGGCAGGAATGCCAGATGGCGCAGCTCGTTGAGCTTGTCCGGCCCGATGGTCTGCGTCACGCGAGCCGTTCGGAACCAGTCGAACGTTTCTGGCCCCATGGCCGCTGCACAAATACCTGCTCCGGCAATGGTCACCTTCGAGGTGCTGCCGAAGAGTATCGGACGCTCCGGGTTACCGGCGGTACGACACGTCTCCCAGACGTTGTGTACTCGCTCATTGCTCGGATACAGGTCATGTACCGCGTAGGCGTTGTCCCAAAACAGTCTGAAACCGGGGTTGGCTACATGCATGTGCGCCATCCGTTCTACTACTTCGGGACTATAGGTAATGCCCGTGGGGTTGCTGTACTGCGGCACACACCACATCCCTACGACGTGTGGGTTCTTGACGAGGTCCTCGACGCAGTCCATGTCAGGACCATCCGGCCCGAGCTCGACCGGCGCCATTTGGATACCGTATCGCTCGGTTATGGTGAAGTGACGATCGTACCCGGGGACCGGACAAAGAAAAATGGGTCTCCCCACGCCCCACACCCACGCATGGCCAGCCATGCCACGGAGCATTGCCTGCACGACAATGTCATGCATGAGCGCTAGACTCGAGTTGTTGCCCATGATGACCGACTCTGGCGGGACACCGAGGTAGGCGCCGAAGAACGTTCGCGCCTCTGGTGTTCCTAAGGGCTCGCCGTAATTGCGGGGATCCGGTCGCCGTGCTCCCCAGTCTTGGGACAGAGCTAGCATCGGCGCGGACAGGTCGGTTTGCAGAGGAGCGGGCTTGCCCCTAGTGAGGTCGAGGGCAAGCATTTTTTCACAGTACTCCTGGTGACGGGCGATCAGCTTTCCGAGAGTTGTCAAGTACGTGTTCCTCTTGCTGAAGTTGTTCCAGACAGAACCATAGCAAATTCGACCGATCCTGGCCAGTTTTCGGATTCGCGTGTCACCGAGCTGACCATAGGTGACATCGCTTGGTACCAGCCACGCCTGTAGAAGCTGGGAGTCGGATGTTCAGAACGGTCAAAATTGTGCTAGGATGTATGCTATATGGAGGTACAACGTAAGCTCTATAGAAGCGACCGAAACCACATCGTTGCGGGCGTTTTTGGCGGCGTTGAAGAGTTCACTGGCGTGGACGCGACCGTACTGCGCGTGCTGTTCGTGCTGTTCGTGATATTCACCGGTTTCTTTCCAGGCATACTTGCGTACGTGCTCGCAGTGCTCATCATTCCACGTTCGCCTGGCGATCAACGCTCCGGTCATGACCACGGTCAAACGGTCAATTCGCAGCAAGATATAACATACTGATCGTTGGCCACACCTAGCAAGCGGCTTCTTATTCCGCGCGCTCAAGTATGACAGCAAATCGGTCAGGTTCCGCTCTCGAACATGAGCGTATGTTCGTGCGTACCAGTGTGTGTCGGAGCTAGTTCGTCCGCAAACCCCACACACTCGGTCCCGGAAGGCGTTCCCGTTTGCTCAGTGTGAATTGATACGTGCCGAACAGAGCGGCCGCCAGAGCGCCGAGCGCGTTCCAATACACCCAGGTCTCGGACGCGAGGAACAGTCGCACATACTCATTACCCACCGCAAAGACTATAAAGAACTGTGACCGGCGCACGGTCAGCACGCGTCAGCCACGATCGGTGATCGCAAAGTAACGTTCGAAATACACCTTCAGGATCAACAGGTTACCCGCTCGACCTCCAAGCAGGAACACCGCAAACCCGAGCGGCCCGACGTGTCCAGTACAACTATAGAGTGTTCGGATCTTCCCGTACGAGCGTCATTGCGCCCAGGGAAACGACCGATAGGCCCGAGAACAGACCGAAACGGGCGACTCTCCGGTCGACCGCCCACGAGAGTCCGAACGAGACGACCCTGGCTATGCAGAGTGCCACCACCGACCCATGAACCCATAGCGAGGGGATACGATAAGTATCGCAACGAGCGGCAGGAACTCGATGCTCGCGATCAGGCCAAGGTGAATGTGGCACATGAAGCCATCCTACCATTGCCTTGTCCTGAACCTGACCTTATGCACCGCACTCAACCGCCGTCTCGAATAGACACGACACGACTCATTGCTATACTTCAGACTGATACGTACGTACCAGGTTCGCTCCATGCTCGGTGAGCATGCCCCCCACACCCTCATGGTCAGATTCGACCACGATAAGGATCTCGCCTCCGCGTATCTTATCCTCGTAGAGATGCGCGTCGGTACCTGAAACTCCATAGCTCGTGAGCGCTCCTACGAGCCCGCCCGCGGCCGCCCCGACCGCTGCTCCGGTGACCGCGGTCGCGGCCGGGCCTCCGATACCGAGCAATGCTCCGATCGGTCCCGCAACCGCTATAGCCCCGAGTCCCGGCACGATCCCGGTAGCTACCACAAACCCCGCGACCGCACCGATCGCTCCGCCGGTTACCGCACCTGCCGCAGCGCCGTCAGTGGTCGTCCTTGCAACGTCACCTCCGGCTTGATCGACGGCTTCTTCGGCGTTATGCTGTTCAAGCTCGCCTTCCTTGTTCTGATAGAGATAGGAAACGTTACTGTCCGGCACGCCCGCTTTGACAAGCGCTGTAAGTGCCTGTTCGGCCTTGTTCGTGTCATGAAATACACCGGTTGTGATCGTTTTCATAGTTTTCAGAGATTATGTATGGATAACATCGTGGTAAGTATACGAGCAAAGCCGGAACTTACCGTGAAGAGCTGCCGCTAGTAGACACGCACGATAAAGAGCGACCCCCGGCTTGTGCCAGGGGTCGGTCGCTGCTACATATCCGAACTGTCGTACGGCGGGAACGCGGTGAAGCCCACGTCAAGGCCAGCGGCGCGCGCCATCGTTATCACCTCAAGCGGATCAGAACGTGGTGCAGGTATACCGGAGAGCGCTCCCACGTAGTCACAAAGATCGCTGTAGCTTCCCGAGAGCACCGTACCGGCACCGTTTCTAACGTACCAGGTAAGCAGCGTGGCTGTGCCAACCGCGCTCGGTAACCAGCTAACACGTTCGCGCAACCAACCCATGGTTACCTGTTCGCGGTTGAAGCACAGACCGCAGGTTCGGTCGTCGCTTTTCAAGAACATTAGGTAGCGGTCAACTGGATCGAGGGCTGCTATCTGTTGGGCGTGTATCTCTCCCGCAAGCTGCTCAGCGTACTCGGCATTAGGGGTTGCTATGAGCATGCGCATCGAAACCTCCTTCGTGGTCGCTGCTCCCGGAACGGTACCATATACCTCAGACGCCATGCAACCGTACACACGTACCAGAGCTTGTGTTCGGAAGCGTGCTCTGCTACGCTCCCGGTATGAAATACCTCTATACGAGCATTGTTCTGGTAGCACTTGTGCTTATTGCACTGTTCCTTTGGAGCCAGTCTAACCAGGGACCTGAGCCGCGCGAGCCTCTGGTCGGTGGGACACGAACCCCGGAGGGATGTCTGACTCCCGCAGGGTATAGCTGGGACGAAACCGCTCGGGCATGTGTCCGTGCGTGGGAGATGACCCCGGGCATACTTGAAGCGGCACGTATCGCGGTACTCTCGATTGGTGAAAGCTATGGACTTACCCTCGTCTCCTTCAATTCTTATGAGGAAGCGGGTGCGTATGACCTGTCCTTTGAACAGGGTGAGGAACGCACACCGCGTATGGTATATATACGCAATAGCGTCGTGGTTCCCGGCCCAGACCACGACGAAATTGAACGAGTTGGCTACAGGTTCATGCAGGATGTCGTTCTCGTTGCTCCGCCGAACACCGACACCGAAGCCGAACGTCGACTCTACGATTCGCTCTCTCGTGCTGCTCAGGAGCAGGTTACGTACGAGATGCTTCTGCCCGACCTTGCACGCTTCGTTGGTATACAGGACGTGCCCGATCAAGGCGTGAGCGTTGAGGATCTTGAAGTGGAGGGACTTGAGAGCGCACTACTCACGCTCGGACTCAACTACTCAGGCGGTCGCGTGCTTCGTGTGCTACACCTCGTGCATGAGGAAGGAACGTGGAAGGTACAGGAGGTACGCCGACCGGTCGGCGAATAGGACGGTTGTCCTCGAATGGGACATCGGGGGAAGGGGTATCCTTTCGACCGCTTACGCTCGCACGCACGACAGGCAAGGTCACCAATGCTTGCTTTTTCTGCTGTCATCGCTATGCTCAAGTAAGAGTTACTACAGTACCCGAGGAAACCTGACATGGTCCCAAGTGAGCGGCATTCCACTTATTTTGTCCTCTACATCATCACCGGTCGTTTTGATTTCACGCTCCAGAGTGAAGAGACGGCTCGTAGGATGCTCTGCTATGTCGGTACCCCAACCCATCGTTGGATAGCAGCCTCCCGAGTGACCCTCACGGAACCGTGGGCCAACTTTCAAGTGGCGCACATGCGGATGCAACAGTCAGTGTTGCTTGACCACTTCTGTCTGAATGACTTCGATACGGAAACACTCCGGACGAAACTCTTTTCAATGAGCCCTCGTGCGTTCGAGTGGTTCCGAACCGCGAACGGACTTGCAGCTGATCGAGTAAGCTGTGTGCGAACAGGCCTGCTGGCAAGCAATTGGTCAGACCCGAGCGAAATGGTTGATTCCAAGACCAACGTCGTTTCGCTGGATGCGTGGAAGCGTCGAAGCGCTTGACTGCACACAATAACGGGCCGTCAGTCTGACGACCCGTTCTTCATGCTACAGCACACCGTATCCTTTCCTCAAGCACAAGACGTTGTGCCTCCGCACCCAGTCACGACTCTCGCTCCCACACCTGCGCCACACGTGTACAAGCTCGCCATCATCCCGTTGACATAATAAGCTCATGCGTTCGGTACCTGATCGGTCCCTCTTGCAGGGAAGCACATCTTCACAGAGCACCAGTGTTTCATACGGGATCGCATGACCATATGCGAAAAATCGCAGGGCGGCCTCCATCGGAACTGGTGCAAAGCGTGGTCGCTCTGCTTTGATCGTGTTGCGTAGAAGTGCATGGAACGGCAGGTTCATATCTGTTCTGTTCGGTGCATAGAACAGGTGTGCCTCCGCTGTACAGATCACGACCTTGCCTCTGTGAGGTGCTGCGCCATGTACGAACCGAAGCACGTCCTGTCCAAAAGCAATACGACGTCGATACAAAAAGAGGAGCATGCGCAACCAAGTAAGGCCGACGCACTCGATTGCATATTCTGCCACGATATCTCCCTCGGTCGCTCTGCAGCATTTCATAGCACGCCATTGCCTTGCGTGCAATAAAAACTACGTACTACCGCTTTCGCGTGTTCGACCCCTCGTCCATAAGACCACCCGACAGCGTTTTGAGGAGTGCTCGCACCTCGATAGGGCCCTCTGTGCTGTACCGGGCGGTGCTTTCGCCCTGCCGAACTTTCACCGTATACGCTGTCTCGGGAAGAGCGCGGAACATATCCTCATCGGTCGTATCATCACCTAGGGCAAGGATGAACTCACTCTGGTACGCTTCGTGTAGCAATGTTGCAACGGAACCTTTGTCAACGCCCTGCGCACGCACTTCGACGATCTTACTGCCTGTCTGCACCAGTGCTTTCATGCCGCTCGTCACTGACCGAAGCGTACTTACCAGTTCTTTTGCACGCATGTTCGCCATGGCCGGGTTCGCGTTCCTGTAGTGCCAGACAAGGGAATATTCTTTCTTCTCCACGAACGTACCAGGTATCCGATCAACATACGTCTCGAGGATGGGTAGCACGACCTCCTTCCAGGACGTATCAAGGTCCGCAACGACCCGCCAGCCGTTCAGGTCCTTGATCCAGGCACCGTGCTCGGCCGACAGAAGTGCACCTGTCGACCCGAGCCAAGTATCAAGCGTTTCCTTACTTCGACCAGACAGTACCGCGACCTGTGTGTTCCGTAGTGCGGTAAGCTCGCTCAAGAGTCGCAGCAGATCGTCGTCCGGCTGTGCCAGTAGGGGATTCTTAGCGAAAGGAACGAGCGTGCCATCGTAATCCAAGAGCAGCAGTCGTCGCTTCGCGTCCGCAAAGTCCCGCTGCAGGACCTTCTGTTCATCGTCACCAAGATAGAACGGCCGTCGTTCGGTACGCTCCGTTTGTTTCTGTAAAGCGAGCTCGTCAAGGAAGTCATTGCCCCAACGCACGATGTCATACTGACGCAGCCTTTCCTGCATGAACGTGTTGTTCTGCACCTGCTCACCAGTCGGCATCGTGAGCGCAGTGAACAGCGCCTCGGTTATCTCGTCCTGGTGATTAGGGTTGATGAGCACGGCTTCACCAAGCTCGTGGGCCGCACCGGCAAGTTCGCTCAACACAAGAACGCCCGTCTGGTCACGCCTTGAAGCAATGTACTCTTTCGCGATCATGTTCATGCCATCACGAAGTGGCGTAACGAGCGCAACATCACTTTCGCTGTAGAGTGCAGACAGTTCACGGAACGGAAGGCTCGAGTACTGGTAGAGGATCGGTGTCCAATCGAGCGCACCAAAGCGACCGTTGATACGTCCCACCAGACCGTCGATCTTGCGCTTCATGCCTGCATAGCGCGGCACCTCCTCCCGGGACGGGATCACGACCAGGGCAAGCGTGACCTTGTTCTGGTACTCGGGGTGTTCGCTCAAGAACTGCTCGTACGCGAGCAGTCGGTTGGTGATCCCCTTGGTGTAGTCAAGCCGATCGATCGACAGGATGAGCTTGCGGTCGCCGACCGCGCGGGTCAAGAGAGCGCGCTGTGCCTCGACTTCAGCTGTGACCGGGCTATCGTGGAACTTTCTGAAATCGATACCGATGGGGAACGCTTGCGTTTGAACGGTCCTCCCCGGAATATGGATCGCTTCGGCAGTACGCTCATACCCCAGAATACGTTCAACACAGCCGGCGAAATACTGTGCGTAGTCATATGTATGGAAGCCGACGATGTCAGCCCCCAGTAACCCTTTCAGGATCGATCGTTTCCAGGGCTTCGGCAAAAGACGAAATATCTCGAACGTCGGGAAGGGGGTGTGAAGGAAGAAACCAATAGGCACATCGGGTCCGAGTCGTTCACGCAGGAGTTTCGGTACGAGCATGAGCTGGTAATCATGGATCCAGATCGTATCATCCTGCCGTACCATGTCGGCGATCTGCTCTGCAAATCGTTCGTTAACATGCACGTACGCGTCCCAGGATGCAGCATCATATTCGACCAGCGAGGGAAAAGAATGAAAGAGCGGCCATATCGTATCGTTGCAAAACCCATAATAGAACGCATCTTGCTCTTCCTCGTTGAGGAACACCGGCGCCAAGTTCTGGTTTCCGAGATACTGAGTCGCCTCAGTACGGAACGAGTCGGGCACAGCGCACCCCGGCCATCCGACCCATACATGTTCGCGACCCGCGTCAGCACCGTGCCACGCGCCAAGAAAGGTGGAGAGGCCGGTCGCAAGCCCGCCGGCACTGTCGCGCACTTCAAGTGTTCCGCTTCGAACGTCGAGCGATATGGGGAGTCGGTTCGCGATGATCAACAGGCGCATGGGTAGTTATCAGTATGCAGGCAGGCTGGAACAGTGGCAAGCAGGGAAACGGCCATGCAACTGCATGGCCGGAGTGGTTACTCGAGTACGAGAGCGGATGATGCGACGTTAATGACCTCGCCCTTCTTCGGGCCTTCGAGCAATCGAACCTTGATCTCGCCACGATTCAGGACGTAGCCGACGATGACACACCGCTCGTTACTGGCCAGAACCCGTGCCCGTGACTTGAGCGGGAACCGCTGTTTGAGCTGCGTTTCCCTGTGTGCATTGTGCAAAAACTTAGTAAAACGGGTAGGCGGCGCGCCATCCTGTATCCCGCCAAGGCCCCGCAGACCGGTGCCGCGCTGCCATTTGGTTAGCTTCGGCATATAACCTCCAGATGTGGTACACTTGCGTTTGCGCGAACAAAGGAGGTTCGCTTCCTCGTTCACTATGCATATTCGTGCCGCAAGTGTCAATACCAAGTGGTGGCCGTTCCTGCGGTCAAGCACCAAGAAGGGTGCGGCACAGGAGGCGGCACTTGTGGAAGTGCTGCGTTCGCTCAACGCGGACGTGATCGGGCTCCAGGAGGTACCGGTGTTCCGCATGGACGCGCTGACCGAAGCGCTCACGTCACCAGCACAGCCGTACGCGTATGTGGGCCGGTCTCGCCGTGCGGACGGCACGGGCGAAGGCAACCCCATCCTCTACCGCGCTGACCGTTTCGAGTTGGTCACATCGGACACCTATTGGATAAGCAAAAATCCGTTCCAGCCCGGTTCCAGAGACTGGCACTCGGCGCTCCCGCGCACGATCACCTGGGCACACCTTTTGGAAAAAGGCTCGCAAAGTATCGTGCACATCGTGAACACTCATTTTGACCACATGAGTCACGTTGCGCGTCGCAAGGGTGCGATGATGCTCTGTGGACAGATCGAGCACCTGCCGCCTGAGGTGCCGGCCATTGTCATGGGTGACCTGAACATGATCGAGCGGTCACAAACCTACGCAATGCTTGCAAGCGCACTTACCGACGCACGACGAGTCGCACAGAGCGTGGAAGGGCCTGAGCATACTTGCGTACTCGGGGTACCGCACCCGGTGACTCGCAGTAAAGTGTGCTTGCGTATTGATTACCTCTTTGTGCGTGCGCCAAGTGTTGTAGTCGAGCAATTTACCACATGCGAATGCTTGCCGCCGTATGCATCGGACCACCTGCCGATCGTTGCAGACCTTGTGCTCACTAGGTAATGTTCACGACCGAGAGGGCGGACCAACGCGTGATGGTGATTGCGCGCATCAGCTTACGGTATACAATAAAGATATCATGCGTACCACGCTCAAGATACTCATCGGCTGCGTTGTCCTGGCGCTCGTTCTGGCGATCGGAATTACGTACTACGAACGAGATCTCGGGCCCGTGTCATCCTTTTCGGAGTGTGAACGCGCAGGCTACCCGGTGACTGGCAGTCCTCGTACCTGCACGCTGCCGGACGGTACGCGATTTACCGAGGCACTGTCCGGAGAACTCTCGGCTGATGTGGTCGCAGCGATCGAGCGTAAACGTGATCTGATCGTGCTCGAAAAGCCACAACCTCTTGACACGGTCACATCACCGCTTGTCATACGCGGCAAAGCACGGGGCCCCTGGTACTTCGAAGCCAGTTTTCCGGTGCGTATCGAGGACGCGAACGGTACGCCGGTCGCCTCGCACTACGCCGAAGCTACGGATGAATGGATGACCGAGAGGTTCGTGTCCTTTACCGGCACGCTGACCTTCCTGCCACCCACGACACCGACCGGCATGCTGATACTGGAACGGTCGAATCCGTCCGGCCTCCCCGAGCACGATGATGAGCTCCGTATTCCGGTACGTTTCAACACCGAACAAACAGCAGACACGAGGACGCAAACCATTGATCTCTACTACTACGACCCCGCACGCGACCTGGATGCGGACGGCAACGTATTGTGCTCGGCACAGGGGCTGGTCAAGGTCGAGCGCTCTATCCCGCACTCGGACACGCCGATCCAGGACACGGTGCGTCTCCTTCTTTCCGGCACGCTGACTCGAGAGGAAGCCGCACAGGGTATCTCGACCGAATTCCCCCTACCGGGGTTAGAGCTGACCGGCGCGTCGGTTCGCGATGGTGTCTTGACTTTAAGCTTCAACGACCCAAATAGCCGAACCACGGGCGGCGCGTGCCGCACCGGAGTGCTGTGGGCGCAGATCGAACGGACAGCACAGCAGTTCGATATCGTAAGGGAGGTTCGCTTTGTGCCAGAGGAGCTCTTCCAGCCATAGTGATCGGTGCAGGCACGCCATATGCCACGCAGACCCAGGCGAACAAAGCAGTATACGCCAACTATTGATGCAGAGCTCGACCTGCACGGATATACAAGGAGCGAAGCAAGAGAGGCAGTGCTTCGATTTCTTGAGGACGCCGACCGCAACCACTGGTCACGCGTGCGTATCGTCGTCGGGAAGGGCACTCGGTCGGCAGGCGGGGTCCCGGTGCTGCCGACCCTCGTGAAGGCGATCCTTGGAACTCTTTCGCTCGATTACACCTACGCCAAGCCGGAGCATGGTGGTGAGGGTGCAATCGACGTACGTGTTCCAGAGTAGACAGAACACCAGGGCACAGCGGCACGGCACATACCACACACCTCCGCACCTTTACTAGTTGCACCCGGCTGCTGGTACGCTACTATGACATTAGCCATTTCTGTATGCTTGATACCCGCACACTCGACACTGAGCGGCTTAATCTCTAGGACGACAGCACTATCCTATGGAGCAAGTGAGCCACTGGTTCGACCCAACGTATTTCGAGCCGCACAGCGTTCACTTTGGTGATGTTGCGGGTATTGCATGGTCACTCACTGCAGCGAACGTGGTCGTCGCACTTGCATACTTTAGTCTACCGACCGCTATCCTCTACTTCATATATCGTCGACCCGACCTGGTCGTGCGGCCTTATCTGTACTATCTGTTTGCTGCTTTTATTCTCTGGTGCGGTCTGCATCATGCAGTGCATGCCATAACCATGCATGTCGGGTTCTTTTATATTCAAGTAGCTGTTGATGTGATGACCGCGCTTGTGTCCGTGATATCTGCCGTTGCGGTATGGTGGGTTATGCCGCAACTCGTGGCTTTGCCGAACACTCAGGAGTACGTCGCCACAAAGACCCAGCTTCTCCTCGCAGAACAGGAGGTCGATCATCAGAAACAGCTAGACACCTGGCGGTCAGAGTTCTTGAGCGCTACGAGTCATGAGCTCAGGAATCCGCTCTCGGTCATCAACCTGAGTACGACCAACCTTGAACACACACTCCGCACTGAGCATGCCAAGTACTATGCAGAACACATCGCTGCGATCCGCCGACAGGTCGAAAAGCTCACACGCTTGGTCGGCGAACTCTCGGACATCAACCGAGCTGAGGGCGGTACGCTGACGATTGCAAAGGAGCCGATAGACCTGCACGCGCTCGTGCGTACCTGCCGCGCCGAGCTCATAAGGACCGATCGAACTGCGCTCGTCAGCGTGAAGGGCAGAGTTCGTCCGCAGGTTTGTGCAGACCCCGCGCGGCTCGAGCAAGTATTGCAGAACCTTCTTGAAAATGCGCATAAGTACGCACCGGCGAGCAAGATAGTGATACGCCTGAGCGAAGGCGAGCGCGAGGCGAGGATATGCGTGCGAGACCAAGGTCCTGGCATCCCTTCCGAGCTTCATGAAAAGATCTTCGAGCGGTTCTATCGTGCACCTGATGCACAGACCCAGTCCGGCATGGGTGTCGGGCTATTCCTCTGTCGGCGTATCATCGAGGCGCACGGTGGACGTATATGGGTCGAGAGTGCGCCGGGCGCAGGCAGCATGTTCTGCATTTCCATACCGTACGGAACGTGCTGAGGCTTCTGTCGACAGTTGCCCGGTATCTGCTATAGTGCCGCTAGAAACAGCAAGAGAGCAGAACATTGAGTACCAAACCTTACACCGTACGCACCTTTGACAACATCGACCCCGCCGGGTTGGCGCTTTTTCCCACCAATTGGAACGTTGGGCCCGACGTGCAGTCCCCAGACGCGATCCTGCTTCGAGGACACAAGCTCAGTATCGACGATATACCTCCGTCAGTCCGTCTTATTGTACGCGCAGGCGCGGGCTTCGACACTATTGCGCACGACGCGTTAGAGCGGACCGGCACAGAAGGCGTCACCTGGTGCGCCGAGCGTGGCATCATTGTCGAAAACACAGCCGACAGCAACAGCTTAAGCGTTGCACTGCTCGTGTTCACGCTGATGCTCGCTGCGTCGCGACGTCTTGTCGAGGGCTTCAAGTATTCGAGCAGCCATCTTCGGGATCCCGAAAGTAACCCCCTGGAGGCGTGGAAAAAAAAGAAACAGAACCAGGGGTATGAGATCACTGGAAAAACATTGGGCATCGTTGGCTACGGGAACATCGGCCAGCATGTGGCACAGATCGCGCAGGGATTTCGGATGGAAGTGGCCGCGCACGAAACCAATCCTCAGACCGTAAGCAGATATGGTGACACGATGCGGTTCGTGACGCTTGAGCGGCTGATGCAGATGTGCGACATCGTGACGTTCCACATTCCGGCAAACCCGTCCACGAAAGGCATGGTCAACGCTCATCTGCTTGCAGGCGCGAAGCGCGGTATGCTGCTCATCAATACGGCCAGAGCCGAGATCATTGAGGCAGGAGACGTTCTTGCAGCGCTTGATAGCGGCGTGCTGTCGGGATACTGCAGCGACTTCCCGCTTGCGCGACGCGATGATTGTTTTCAAACGCCACACATTGGTGCCACAACAAAAGAAGCGGAGCTTCGGAGCTCCACCTACGCTGTAGAGCAGATCATGGCGTTTTGCAGGGATGCTGCTGTACTGAGTGCCGTCAATGCGCCTGTCGTGAGCATGAACCGCGTACCAGCGCACACGACACGCTTTGCTGTGCTGCACCAAAACCAACCGGGTGTTGCATTCGAGATCCTTAAAACGATCCGTAACGCCGGCATGAACATCAGCAGGATGGAGCTCGGTACGAAAAACTTGCTTGGCTATCTTATCGTCGACGTCGACGCTGTCAAGACCTACGAAGGCCGGCTCAGCATCATTGAGCTGATAAGGGAACTACCCATCGTAAAGTGGGTACGTGTGCTCAACTAGTGCTCGCACCACGCGTCACGACGTTACTTAAAGCGTGACGTAACAACCGGCCTCATGCATGAGGCCGGTCATTTGTATCTCGGTCACATCAAGACAGGAGCGGTCATTCGAAGGTCTCATCTACCAACCGAAGATGTTTGTAGCGCTCAAGGCTCGCCGGTGCAGCAGTAGGTGTGCCGTCGTCCGATAGCCGGTCGAGCAGGGGGACTGTCCGAAGACGTATGAGCTGGTTGTCTCGTACCACGTACATACCCTCTCCCGGGCTGTACCCGACCTGCTTCAAGAACAACTGAATGACCTCCTGAAGATACTGTTCCTGCGTCGGGGCGCCGCTGTTGACACATCGCTGCCAGAGCCGGTACCAGACCTCAGCCCTCTTTCGACGCTCTTCCCAATCACTGTCCATGCTCGCTCTCCCTGTACTCCTCTCACTGTAGCGGTCCTCCGCGCTATTGCAAGTCCGCCTCAGTAAGGCCGAAATATGCCCCGGAACAGGATCCGGGGCATAGTGCTCATGGCACCGCCTCTTCATACTGATGTATGAACGTCGCTTTACAGGTGCCTGCAGTAGCGATGATGTCGCCGACCGTCAGTGTGGAAGGGCCGTTCTGCAGCATGTCATGCGCAAGCAGTAGATGCGGACGGCCGTAGACCATGATACCGGCCTGGTACCCCACGGGGGTGACGACCACGCCCTGTATGTCTTCCATACAGGTGGTCAGTATGGCAACGTTCCTACACGCACCACCAGCCGCACACAATCTCAGCGCTTGGCCGGCGCTGAGTTCCACCACGTGAGTTGCGGTGTTCGGTATCGGTTGCTCTGCACCAAGCATTGCCAGAACGACCACAGGCCGTGCAAAGTCAAGGATCAACATGCTTTGCTCCTTATCTCACTAACTAATACTATGTCACTTCTGCGCGCTGTGTCAAGGTACTCAAGGTGCTACGGGTTTGCGCGTCACGCAAAGCAATAACCTTGTTTGTGTCCTCACGGCGTTGGTTATGGTATCTTGCTTGAAGACTAAGGAGTAGGTTCTTGACCCATCGTCCTATACATAAAGTGCTGCAACGCATCGGGCCGATCGACCGTAACATGGTACGCGCATTCGAGCACGATCCTGCCTTGCTCGAAAAAAGTTTTGCCTGCATACCCATCTTGACCACGCACCCACTGACCGGTCCGGTCACACTGTATGTAGCATGGAGCAGCGATCTTGCTGAGTTCGAGGAATGTTCGTTGTACGTCGAACAGGGTGACCAGAATGCTCGCACGATAGGAGAGTTCTACATGCAGCTGTTCGGGCCAATTGGCACGCCACATCCCGAAGAAGCTCTTGCGCTCTTCATGTAGCGTGAAACGCAAGTCGGCAAGAGCACAGGCCGGTCGAATGACCGGCCTGTAGCACGTGTGCCGCTACTTACGAATAACGCTTCTAAGCGTATAGTCTTGTGCCTTAAAGAATTCGGCAGCGAATGCAGCCGCGACCGGTGCATCGTAGTACTTGCAGGAAAAGATATCAAGGTATACGTTCCCGTTCTGGTTTACAAAGTGCGCGGATATGAGCGAGGTCTCAATAAGCTGGGTCATCGAAAAACCTGATACCGCGGGGTCTTCTCCAAAGTCTACGACCACACACTCACCGAACCTACGCATGCCGATCCTATCGCACAGCTCGTATACGAAGCTTCGTATTCTGTCCGCGTCGGTAATGATCTCCTTATCACAGTTGTGGAGGTCGATACCCGTCCACAACCCCCACCCCTTGCAGCCGTCATACTCGGCCTGCGAGACAATGTTCTGGTCCATTGTGTGATGCTTACGCTGTATAAGCCCACGCCACGCGTGAGTGCTACACACTAGCACAACACCGTGCAAGTACGAAGCGTTCGGACATGACGCCTGTGGAAATATAAATGATCAATAACTCAAAGCGTGTCCCTGAAACGTACGAACGAGTAGTCCTTTTTCTTGAGCTCCTCTATGACACCGAGGTACGTGCGGTACTTAACATCATCGAGAACGTCCTCCGTAACAAAATCCTGCGGGTGGATCATGACGACACACTCGGTCTCGCCCTTACTGAACGCATTTTCACAGTCGCGCACGACCTGTTCCACAGAACGCAGCTTGTCCGTGTGAAAGTCAAAGGTGGTCGTGTCAAAATCGTACCTACCTCCCCCCTCAGACGAAATGATCTTAAACCCGAGCTCATCAAGCGCGGCTATCGTGCCAACACTGCTCTGGTTGAGCGGCGGCACGAAAGTGGTGACCGCATGGGGTGAGAGCGGACGCAGCACCGCAAGCCCCTTGCGGAGACGCTCGACGGCTTCTTCGCGCGAGAGACGGCCAAACTCACCCACGGTCGGCTCCGGCTCAAGGTTATCATACCCATGCAGAGCAAACTCGAGCATGCACTCACGCTCCTTAAGGAACGAGATGAGTGCCGTATCCTTTGGTAGATCAGGCGGTATGATAGCGAGCGAAAGCGGGGCACCGTTCTTGATCGCATCTTCGACCATCAGTCTGGCGACCGAACCCCACGCGAACGCCTGAATATCATCGACACGCAGAATAACGTTGCGAGTGGTCGTCGCGAACGTGCGCTCCGCACACGCCACGGTCGGCGCAGTTGCTTCGACCGGCGGGGCAACCGTGCTCTTCGGTACAACGACCGGCTCTTTGTAGTAATGGTATGCTGCAGCGCCACTTATCAAAAGCACGCCCATGAGCACAAGGTTGTATGGTTCTACAAATTGCCAGAGCACGGTGCGCATACCAACTCTAGGCACCATACCACAGAAGCCGTGTGACGTGTGCACTGTAAGCGATCCTAACGCTGTGGTATACTGAGGTCGAGCCAGTGAAGGCTTCTATTATCGGACGTAACATACACCAATATGGCACGCGGTTTTGAACAGCTGTCGGACGAAGAAGCACTCAAGGGCACGATAGCGGAAGGTAGCACCCCCTACACTGAGCTCAGTGACGAAGAGGCGTTGCGAGGCACCATCGCAGAAAAACACAAGGCTTACAATGAGCTATCGGTCGAAGAAGCGCTACAAGGCACCACACTAGCGACGCCCGGCATGTTTGATGAGGTCCTAGCACACGAGCACCCTGAGCATGCGTTCCCAACGTACACCGACCTTGAAAAAATGCGACGCGAGCGCGAGCGCAATGAGCAGCTACTGCAGGAAGAGTTGGCAGTAGAGGCTGCTCAGAAGCACACAGAGGACGGCACAGAACACGAACAGGACATACGCGAAGCCGCGTAGCTACTAGTAAGCAGGTTCCGTAAATAATGAAACAGGCCGCTTCCTACGGGAAAGCGGCCTGGTGGTTATGCAGCAGAACGAGCTGTGTCCTGCTCAAAAAACGAAACAGCGGCGCGCGCCATGACGAGCTCCTCGTTCGTCCTGATGACGAGGATCTTGTTCGGCGTGAGGCCAATGCTCAGTGCGTTCGCATTGTTCGCCGCCGCGTCAAGCTCGAGTCCAAGACCCCGCACGTGCCCAAGGATCTTCTTCCTCACGATGGGTGAACGCTCACCAATGCCACCGGTGAAGACGAGTGCATCGATCCCGCCAAGGGTCGCATACATCATCGCGATCTGCTGTGCAACACTCAAGCAAAAGACATTCACGGCAAGCTTGGCCTTCCGGTTTTTGGAGGCAAGCAGCTTGCGCATGTCGCCCTCTTCGCCACCGATCCCGAGGAGGCCTGACCGTTTCCAGAGGTCGGTCTCGACCTCTTTTACGAGTGCGTCAAGCGAAGCAGCGGCGCGTTCCTTGCGAAGTTCGCGGATCATGAACAATACCGCGGCGGCATCGAGACTTCCCGACCGGGTACTGCCCGGAAGGCCCGCCAGCGGCGTGAACGTCATCGTGGTGTCGACGCTTCTACCGTCCTTCACCGCGCAGAGACTCGCACCGGACCCAAGGTGAGCAATAACGATGCGCTTGGCCTTTGGAACGATATCAATTGCACGTTTGGCAACGAACTCAAACGAGTGGCCGTGCCAGCCGTGCTTCATGACTCCTCGATGGTGCCACTTCGCCGAAACCGCAAGCCGCTTCCGGTATCCGCGGATCGTACGGTGGAAGCCGTTGTCCGGACTGCCGATCTGCAGGAGCGTGGGCCGAAGTTCCTTAAGGATGCGCACAGGCCGCAGGTTATGAGGCTGGTGGAGTGGCGCAAGCGGTATGAGCTTCTCCAGCTCGATCATAGCTTCCGTATCGATCACGAACGGGCGCAGGTGCTTCCCGCGACCCATGACGATGCGATGGACCACCGCATCGACCTCGCCAACCAGCTCAAAAAGAGCGTTCAGGCTTGACGCCCGATCAAGGCTGGCGACCGGACGTTCTTTCGCGTCGGCTGGCCCGGCCTTGTGCAGCCATCGAAGCACCGCGCCGCTCGGCTCGTATTCGAAACAGCCGTACGCCACAAGCATAAGCGTTTGGTCGGCGCAGAGCATGTAGATCGCATATTTAAGCGAGCTGCTGCCGGCGTTCACGACCAGGATCAATTTACCAGGCATCACGCCCTCCTTTCAGGGTCATTTTTCAAACCTGTCGTTGCTACGGCAGGGAACTACTGCTAGATATTATACCACATAGCGTTGGCTTATGCAAAAGGCGCCTTCTTGGCGCCCATGCTCTACGGTACTTTACGTACCTTCTTGTCGTTTCCTCCCAAAAAACTATTCTCCCAGAACATGAAGCCGAACGCTAGTAGGCAAACCTCCTGCGCAGCCGTTGTCGGATCTGCTCACGAGCCGCAAAATCGTGCACCACTTGGTAAACGATCATCGCAGCGGCCGCAAGTACGATATCGAGCACACCATCTGCTCGCGAGAGGTCGCCCAGGGGACACGGTCTGCCGCCCCACGGGTCATTTGGATCGGCACTGATGAAGTGCGACGCCGGTCCTGCCCGATCGAATAGTGCCCGCATGAGACCGAGCGCTTTGATCAGGCTATTGCCCGACACCACGCTCTTTGCCGTAAGCAGGCCGAACGCACCCTGGAGGTGCGGTTCGAGCTTCCGCTCGTCCATGAGACTGTCGAGCACGAGCTCGAGTGCCGCATCGATCTGCACCGTCGACCAGTGCCCTTTGACGTAGGGCATGTCAACGAGCTTGACGATCTGTTCTGCGACCAACCTCTGGTCGCCCACGTGCTCGTCGTCGGCACTGCCGTTCGTCGAGAACGTGAACGGCGCAGCATAGTGGATCGCCGGGGGTAAGCCGAGGATCACCGCATACTCGACGATCATGTTGAGCAGTTCCGCACAGAATGCGGTCGAGGCGACGCGCTTCGCGACCGTGCTCTTGGGGTCGTAGGCAGGGTCTGTGACAAAGATTACCCCTTGTTTGTCCGGCCCGAGCATCCGCCGCGCCATGATCTGGTGGCTTGACAGCCCTTCTCCAGGTTGTCGCATCGCCACGAGCGCCGCCGTCGCAACGTCCTTGGTCTTGTACGCCCTACCGCCGAGGCACATCGTCCAGCCACCGAGCTGGAGCGCGGTTCTGGCAGCTGCGCGCCAGAGGTTCTGCTTCTCAGCATCCTCGAGGAGCGTACGCGCGCAGTCGTGCAAGTTTCCCGTTTTCGTCTCCTCCTTAAGGCGCTCAGAGATGCTGTGCGTACCCTCTAACCGATGCACCAAAAAGTCCATCATGGGTCCGCACTGCAGCTCGTGCTGTATCTTGGGATCAGTGCTCACGAGCTCGATCTCGAGCTTGTCCAGCAGGCGCAACAGCCCGCTTCGTGTCACCAAGTGCGGCCAATCAAGCTCGATATTAAGCTTGTACGCGACCTGGTCGTAGAACTGGTGCACAAGACGGTGTGACATCAAGCGTTCGAGCTTACTCGCACCCTTGAACTCCGAGCCCGAGCAGATCTCAGCAATATCCGCAGGCGTGCAGAGGAGTCCTATCCTCCCAAGACCGAGCATGCGCAGGATCATTGCGGCTGCAACCACCGAAGGTACTGCGCCGTCAAGCAGCAGGAGACTGGTCGGCACGGCCTGGGCCGTTTCCTGTGCCGCACCGATGATGACGCCAGTGTAGTCGGCTGGCGTGTAACGGAACAGGTCCAGCAACTCTCGCAGGCGCTGCTGTCCCTCCTTAACGGAGTACCCAGGACCAAACCGTACTTTGGGCGGCCCCGAAAGCGCTGCCCACGGCGGCATATCAAATATGTTCATCTCTGTATCCTTTCAACGAGCTGTTCTCGAGCTCCACTGAGTCGAGAATTCGATGCTATTATAACACTTTTTTGCTCATACGCAACCAAGAGAGTGCGTCAGTACTTGGGCATTGACATTCAGTCGCAAAGTTGTACAGTAGGCCATGAAGCAACCAATAGGGGTGTGTGATGACCCAACAGACCGTCAAGCACGAACCAGAACAAAACCAAAACAGTAGGGAGATGCACGCCTGGGTTATCGCGGTGCCGCCCCGAGGCGACCAAGAGGAGCTCGACCTGGTCCCGGTCGGGCCCGAAATGACCCGGCTATACACGGAGAAATGGGACTAGAATTCTTGCGGCCGCTACCAAGCGGCCGCTTCCTGTTCATGGTGTTTAGTGTTCATGGCCGATGGACATGTATAAAAACGGGCGCCAGGTACGCCTGACGCCCGTTGCCAATCAAAGGAACTTGCACGTTGCTCAACAGATCCGCGGGAACTGATCAGCGGTCGGCATGGTCAGATAGGATTCGGTCCCAAATACCGAGCTCTTAATGACCGCGTTTCCGCGCTCGCAGACGGTCGCTATGATCGCAGCACCCCGCGCAACGTCCGATACACTGCACGACCGGCAGATCGCCAGGGCACGGTCCGCATCCGCCTCAGCAATGAAGGCTATGGATCTGCCCTCCGAGGCACGCTGGAGCGGGTCGGACCCGACCAAACCGCACAACATAGCGACACGGGGGTCGATCGGTATCGCAGCATCGTCGATTCGAAGTACGCGATCAGCATCTCGCGCGATCTCACAGCGTGCGCTCGTGAGTCCGCCACAGGTCGGGTCGCGCCATGCGGATCTGTATGCCCGCCTCGATGAGTTCCTGAACGAAAGGCCACACCGGCGCAGGTCTTCTTTGCAGAAGCGCACCATCCTTGGCAACGCGGAAAGAATGAGAATACCAACGGTAGGCTTCGCCGGGTCTTTCCGAAACAATTTGATATTAGTACCATAACCAACAGGACCTCGATGCGGTGATCGATCTCATGAATCATACGCCGCGCGAGTCTCTCTCCTGGCGGACACCTGCGGAAGTGTATCAAGAGATCAGTTGCAGTTCAGGGTAGAATTCATGGGCAGGTACAACATCACAATCACAAACCCCGGTGCAGGGCCGCGGGGTAAGTATTATTTCAAACTCCTGACACTCATCAGTGTCCTTGGTAGTTATGCCACACACTCCCGGAATAACAACGTAATTTCGGTGAAAAGGCGTGCTATATACGCCCAGGCGTGTGGTTGGCAACGACGGGTCGATCACTCAACGCATTGGCCTTTACATGCGCAAAAGTAGTAGTATAGTTAGGTCTGGCGGTCCTTTTTGGCCGTTTTATTAGTTTAAGAACTTTGCCTATGTTCGAGACAAAGACCCTCACGGCTCCCACCGTCGCCGTAGATACACAGACGATGGCACAGATCGGGTTATTCGCAATGCTTGCGATCGTCTCATCGGTCGTACCCCTCCTTGTGAACTCACAGTGGGTGGTCGGACCGATCGTGAATGCCGTGCTTTTTGTGAGCACCGTACTTCTCGGGCCATCGGCAGCGCTCTTCTTGGCACTCATACCATCCCCCATTGCACTTGTTAGCGGCACACTGCCCGTAGCACTTGCTCCCATGGTGCCATTCATCATGCTCGGGAATGCGGTACTGGTGCTTGCATTCCACCTAGCATGGAGGCGTACCCTAGGAGGCGCCGTAGCGCTTGCGGCGGTCCTGAAGTTCGGCTTTCTGTTCGGCACCGTACTGTTCGTGATGACCACACTCGTGCCACAGCAACTGCACCTTGCACTTCAAACCGCCATGGGCATGCCACAGCTTATCACCGCACTCCTGGGTGGCTTGCTTGCAGTGTCAGTGCTCAAGGTACTGAAAAAGGTTTAAGTATTATTCCAAAGACGATCTGTGGGAACCGCCGGCACCTGCCGGCGGTTCTATGTATACGTATAGAAAAACCCGGTCCCTTGTGGAGGGGGACCGGGTAAAGAACAGAGATCAATGGAGTCCATAGTGGGTATGAAAGAGCTCTTGAAACGCCAGGCTCTCGTACCCGCCCAGGTCTTTCACGATCTCCTCAACGAGCGGAACGGTGTTCGACGTACGCGTCTCGACTGGACGCACGGCATCACTATGCCGTAATAATTCGTGGCGCCGTTCAAGTGTACGTCGTTCATCTGGCTGTGGTTGACCACCGCCATTGATACACCCACCGCGTTTGTACTCGTTCGTAAGTGGGTCTACCTTGCCCGGACAGGTCATAACCTCAATGGCTGCGTACTTGGTCGTACCATTTCTGACCTGCTCAAGCACAGGACCAACATTCCCAATGCCGCTCACTGCGGCTACGTGGTAAGCGGTGCCGCACAAGACTATCGTGGCTTCCATGACACCAGGCATACCAGGAACCGGCACGAACACCGGCTGCGGCAATACTTTCTCACCGAGGAAGTGTGCAGCAGCTCTAAACGCAGCCGTACCTACGCCACACTGGAACCCAAATATCGGAGCCGCTCCAGAGTGTATCGCGAACGGTGCATCCGTCGGCGTCTCCGGAAGTCGTGCAAGGTCGATACCGCGGTGATGAAGCGCAGCTGCGAGGCCACGCGTCGTGAATGCGAAGTCGACCATACCGTGAAGTTCAGGCCTTCGTGCCTCTTGTTTCTTCGCGGTACATGGCCCAGCGAACATGACGACAACGTCCTTGGGGTCGAGTCCCATTTTGGAAGCCCACCACATCTTTACGGCCGCACCGAACGCTTGCATTGGTGAGACCATGGTCGAGAGATGGGGAATCAAGTCCGATGCATGAAGCTCCACGTACCGTACCCAAGCCGGGCAACAGGACGTGAAGATCGGCAACTTGCCACCGTGTTTGATGCGCTCAATGAGCTCGAACGCCTCACCCGCTGCAACAAGATCAGCGAACGGTAACGTGTCACCGATCACGATATTGGTGTTGCCGAACTGGCCGGCAAGCAAACGCAATGCAGTGTTTATCTTGCCCGTAACCTCCTGGGTGCCCATGCCGAACATTTCGCCAAGCGCTACGCGGAACGCAGGAGCGATCTGTATCACGACAGTCTTGGACCTGTCGGCGAAGGCCTTGAAGATCTCCGGACGATGCGTGTCGCCCGTCACTCCCGCAACAGGGCACTCTAACGTGCACTGACCACAAGCGATGCAGCCGGCCTCGTGCATGGTCATGCCTGGCGGTGGCCCCACCGTGAGGTTGTTACCACGACCAAACACCCCGAACACGCCGATCTTTTGGATCTCGCTACAAACTTGAACGCACTTGCCACACTTGATGCAGCTCGTTGGATCAAAACGTATAGCACCGGTAGACCGATCCAGTTTACGCGCCACAGTCTTTCTCTTTTTGTGTGGAATTTCTTCTTCGGCCATCCCACACCGACGAGCAAGGTCGAGTAGTCCGCACTTGCCGTGCTTTTGGCACAGTGTGCAGTCGTTCTCCGCCAGGTGATCAGAAAGGATCCCGCGCATGGTCTGTTTGCGGCCGGTATGGATCGCAGCCGTATCGGTTTTGATCGCCATACCGTCCGTAACTTTTGTTTCACATGCGCAGACTGGATCCCGTTTTCCAACATCGATCGTGCAGAGTCTGCAGCGACCGAGCGGAGGCAGACCTTCGACACGGCACCCCATGGGCACCGTGAAGCCAGCCTGCTCGATCGCATGTATCGACTCACTTCCTACCGGGACGGTAACGGGAAACCCGTTGACCGTCACCGTCACCATTTTCTCATTTGGCATGGTCTATCTCCTCGAGCGCATGTAAGAGCGCCAGTATGGGCTCTACCGCAGGCCAGAGCATTCCGCACTGACCCGCTTGCGCAGCGATGTGCAGGGCTTCTAGCTTTGTTTGTGTGCAGGGTGCGAGGAACGTGTCCACGTCATTAGTACAGTCGACAAGTGCCTGCGTAACAGATGGACATGCAAGACACCCGCCACAGGATTCGCGCCAGAAGAACCAGCTGATCCAGTGTGCGAGGCGAGCCAGGTCAACATGTTTACCGATAACGGTAACAGCACCTGTTCCTGCCGCAACCGTATCAAGGTCGGCGACGAACGCAGTAGATGCACCACCAGGAATAGCGCCCCAGAGAGGCTCCGTTGCGCCGCCAGCAGCTTCGATAAGTGTATGAATGGTCGTCTGTTCCGGTAGAACATAGACACCCGGATTGACTACGCAACCACTCACCGAAAACCTGCGAAGTCGGCCGTTCTCGATCCACATCGTTGGTCCAAGTTCAAGAATATCGGCAGCGGAAGCGAACGACTCGATGTTTCCGACGACCGTGGGTTTGTTCCAAAGGCCGCTCACACTTAGTCGTTGCGTTTTTCGTGGGCGTAATTTTCCCATGACGCTGCGGACGAGACCAGACGATTCACCGGTCGGATAACTTCCGCCACCTCGGACAACCTCCATAAAGAAGTCTTGCCCGGTGTTAAGTATGTTACGACCCAAGAGGCCCGCATCGAGCATCTGTGCTATCGCCCGCTCGTAGGCAGCAAAAACATGCGGGTACTCGTACCGAACATACACGACACCGCGAGTGGCACCGATAACGCGTCCACAGGCGATCATGCCTATGAGCACGCGCGGCGCATCCGCGAGCGACAGGTCCTCGTCCTTAAAAGTGCAGGGCTCGCCTTCGTCATGGTTTCCCACGACATAGGCAAGGTCACCTGTTTCCTGTGTCCCCTTGCCGAGGAGGCACTGCACATTCTCACGTGCGGTACGCCATTTCTTGCCGGCGAGGAACGCCGCACCGCCGCGTCCCCTGAGGCCAGATTGTTCGATCCTCTCGAGTATCTCGTCAGCCGTCATCGACAAGATGCCTTTGAGAGCCCTGTGGTGCATTTCGGTCACCTTGACCTCTGGCATCGGCAATGCAGTATCGACAAATCGTCCTTGTAGCACCATGTCGAGCAACGTGCGCGCATGAGCGGCAGGGTTTCGTTTGTCGAGCGGCACCGGCACATCGTTGACCAGTAGATAGGGTGCCATATAGTCCCTTCCACAACACGACACTGGCTCGTATGAGATCAGTCCGTCCGGCGTGGTGTATACACCGTCCGGCTGGTCCTCATACGAGATGCCGAGCTGTTGCGTAAGGGCGTCATGAACGCTCTCGATCCCTGCCACAACGTTCGCAGGGCACATCGGGACCCGTATAGAGAACCTGCCAAGTGGCGCTGTGTGGAAGTAGTGGTAAAACTTGATCGCCTCCCACACATGGGTCGGATTGAGACCGATCTTTTCTGCTTCCTCCTGCACCAGTTCGGGCGGGATGTACCCATGCTCGTTCTGGATCTTGTGGAGCGTGGGGAGGAGCGGATGAACCGCACCCCCCAATGCATGCGTGGTCATTATTTCACCTCATTTTTTCAAGGTACACGTAGGGACGTAAGAGTTTTCGCCGCCCTACTGAAGGTGTGCCAGAGTGAGTGATCTATCAGGGGTGATACACTTTCAGCAGAATAGGGAAAATCCTCATTCTATGCAGTACTGTTGCCGCTCGGTGTGAAAGAACAAAATAAGCCCGTGCCTTCCGGCCGGGGTGGTGCTATTTCTGCAACAAAACCTCGACCGTTTCAGACCGCGTTCGATGAGACTGAGTTGTTGCTCTTCCTTGCCATTACCTCAAGCGTACACCTGTGCTTCACGAACGCAATGTTCAAGGATAATTATACCACAGCTTATTCATTGTGCAAGGTTTTGGAGTCCTGCGGTGCGACCGGTAACTTGACAGTACAGCATGTGACATTGTATACTACACGTGATGCTCCTTTATTAGTGGAGGTTTTCCATGGACGGGCTTTACGAGCCGGTCAACGATCCGGTCGAGGCTGCGAAGGCTTTGATCGTAGCCAAAAAAATGAGCCGCAGTCAGCTCGAGGAAATGCTGTGGACACCGGTCGCCAACTGGGCCGAAACGGCCAAGGGACTCTTAGGGGTTCTCGAGGACGTAACCGCGCTCATAGCTGCTGCGCGGGAATGCCTTAACGTCCTGATACTCGCGCGAACGGACAAGTTCTAAAAGGGAAGCAGAGGGCTTCACGTTCTGGGAATTTTCAAAAGAGACCGGTCACGAATGGCCGGCCTTTTGCGTAGCGCTCGTTCCTGGAAATAACAAAAGCGCCGATGTACTCATCAGCGCCTTTTTGTTTTGGACAGTTTCCTCCCGTAGCGTAGGCTTTACGGCAGATAAACATGGCCACCGAACGCGGCGAACGGGCGAAGCATGGCCCGCCGCATGTACTCCCGAACTTCAGCCGGGTCGCTAAAGCGAACCGCCTCCGCCAGGTTGGCCTCCAGGACCTTCAGCCCATAGATCATGATGTCAAACATCGTTGTCTCCTTTCGTCCAGAGCGTCGCTCCTATAGCGCATCCCTTCTGAACTGTCTACATACTATCATAGTTTCCACTCGCTGTCAACTTATTCCGGTCGTCTAGGTGCTGCTTGGCAGGGCATGATCGCCGTTTCCTCACTTGGGTCCGTTGTGTTCACCACCGGTTCATCCGAACATTGCATACTGAGTATGAAAAGAAACCGGGGTTAGGTGCCCTGGTATATGTATTACCAGCACTAAGAAACCACTATGAACAACAAATCAAGCAAGCGGGGCGGAGGAGGGGCAGTGCCCGACGGCAGTCCTAACGCTCGGCATAGTAACCGAAACCAAGCATCCGCAGGTGGTACCGAAGCTGGCCAGCAGGTCGATACCGATATCGTCCGCAGGGAGCTTGAGCGGAACGAAAGCTCCCAACACCGAGTATTAGAACCGGTAAAGCGTACGGTCGAGAGCCACAAGACCGCTACTGTGGTACTGGCAGGAGCGGCGGTAGCTGCGACACTAGCTGCTTTGTATTACACCGGCTCAAAAGGTCGTGATCGGCGAGAAAAGGCAAAACGGTGGATGCACGACGCAAAGGACGAAGTTGCGCGCCGGGTCGAACACACAGCGGAACTGACCCGTGAAGGTTATGACAACATCGTACAGAGTGTTGCCGGGTCGTACGAGAGCGCGGGAGCGACCGAGTGGGATGTCCACTCGTTCAAAGAGGACCTGACTTCCTTCTGGGACGAGTACGCGGACGTGATCGATGAAGCAAAGCATGCAGGCAAGGACGTCGTGGTAATGATCGCCGAAAAGCTGCGCGACGCGGAAACTACGAACGAAGCAGCGCACGACATACGTGAAAGTTTGAGGCAGACAGCAAAAGCTGCGCTACGGGGTGCAGCACTCGGCACCGGAAAGGCGGCGCACGAACAGGGAAGCAAGCAGGGGCAGCACTCGCAAGAGAGCAGTACTGGGGCGTTCGCTGACCAAGACACCTTCGAGGAGGGCGAGCGTCATTAGCAGCTAATTAGAGCGTGTGATCGCTACCTAACGCCGCCAGCGAGCGGCGTTGTGGTTTTTGGCGTGTACCCTGAGCTGTCTCGGGACCGGTGGCACACGACGGATGCATAATATGGCTTTACATGAGCTCACAAGCCATGGTACCGTTTGAGTATGAAAAAGCTCCTCATAGTGCTTACGGTACTGCTCGTAGCTGCAACCGGTCTTGCGCTGTACTTTTTTCCCGTTGGAAGAACGGGGCTCGATCCTGCACAGCTGAGTGCGTACGCACAGACGTTCTGTGGACGTGATAACGTCACCGCTGTCTCGCTCTCGAGCAGTGCTGCGCTTATACGTGTCGATAGTGCCCTGCTCGGAGGTGGATCAACCTACTATCGTGACCCGACGAGTGCCGCGTTCAGCTGCCCGATCGTTGGACCTGACGCCATGAGCGACGCATGCCGCGAACTGCTATCGGTCACCGACTGGGTCGAGCTCTGCAGTACACCGCCCGTACCTGACGCAGAGGATGCCGGCATGGTCGTATACGGCTTTCTCGAGACCCTGAACACACTCACGATCGAAGGACAGGCGACGACGTCGGCGGAACGGCTGTTCGAAACACTCGCCAGTTCTGCACGCGCGACACACACACCGAGCAGCTTCGCAAGCAGCGCTGCGGAGTTCGTCGGCATAGCTCCTACAGCACTCGAGCAGGTGACCATAGAGAAGAGCGAACTCGTCGGCACAGAAGCGCTCGTCACGGTCCTCATGATAGCCGGCGGAACGACCACGGTGCGGCAAGCAACGGCCACGCTTGAGAACGATCAATGGAAAGTGCTACGCTTTGACCCTGTCACCGCTGTGGGCGGTGTTGAGCTCGAGGGCAACCTGGTACGCAGCACGCCGGGACGCACCTCGAACGCATGGCACCTGACCTATGAGACGGCCGGCGCTCCCGCACTCACTAAGGAGCTCCGGTTCGATGAAGCTAGTGTCTGTGTCGACGGCGGCGAAAGTGCTCCGTGTAAAGAGAGCGCCTTCGCGGTCGGTATGCGCGTTCGCGTTGCCGGCACGGAGGAGAACGATGTGCTGCAGGTCGTGCGGCTCACCCTCGTTAAATAGTCGCTCGATCGTCACGCATGTCCGCCTCGGCAGCGCCGGGTCGTTCGAAGAACAAGAATTGCACCCACTCTCGCTTGGGTGTTTACTGATAGTTTCCTATGCGCGAACGTACGAAAGAGATCAAAGCGCACCTACGTCGGCTCTTGTACGGCAGAGCGCGTGCGCGCACCATAGTGACGGACATTCTGCTCGCAGCGAATCTGTTCATTATTCTAGCGTCCGTGATCAACCTGTTCACGGATCCGGGACTCGGCTTCGTCTACGTGGAGGTCGTGTTCGGTGTACTTTTTGCGGTCGAGTACCTGGTACGCTTCTGGATCTCGAGACATAAGGGCTCGTTCATCTTCCGACTTGTCAATATGCTCGACATCCTGGTCATCGGCTCGCTCCTCCTTGGACCGGTCGCGCCGAGCCTCGGTGTCCTCAGGGTCTTACGGACCTTTCAGGTGCTCCGAGCGTACCAGCTTGGCGCACGCTTCGATACCCATAATGAGTTCATTCACCGGAACTTTGAAGTGGTGACCGGGCTTATCAACATCATCGTTTTTCTCGTGGTCATGTCATCGATCATGTTCCTTGAACAAATCGGGAAGAACCCGGACATCGAAACGTTCGTGGACGCTCTGTACTTTACGATCAGCACGGTCACCACGACCGGCTTCGGGGACGTTGTCGCTGTTGGTACCGTGGGCAGACTGCTGTCGATCGTCACTATGCTCCTGGGTGTCACCTTATTCTTTCAGCTCCTCAAAAGCATCTTCGTCTCGCGCCAGCTATATCTCGTTTGCACGAGCTGTGGGCACGAAACGCACCAGCCAGAGGCCGGTTTCTGCGCCCGCTGTGGCCATAAGCTCAAGCAACGCCCCCACACCGAGCGCTACCGCCGCCACAAGGACGATTTTTAGCTGAGGACTGCCGATCGTCCGTATACGTAACGCTCTGCTTGGAGCGTCAACTCCCGAACGGCAAGAAAAAATGCTCTACTTATGAAAGCGCACCTTAGGGTGCCTTATTTATTACCCGGTAACCCAGTTCTCGACCATGTACAGACCCGTCAGAAAACGAGTTGTAGCGACGAGCGTACTCGCGCTCAGCCTTGCAGTTATTCTTGGCCTCCAAACGCCGCTCTATGCAGCGGGAAACCTTATCGGCAATCCCGGCTTTGAAGACGGCCTTACGGGCTGGACGGGCACCGGATGGGGTGACAACGACGCGACCTACAGCATCACCACGGACGATGCACGGACGGGCGAGAATGCGGCGTCGGTAACGATAGGTGATGACTATCAGACCGGTGACGCGAAGTTCATATTCACACCAGTATCGGTCACGCCCGGCACGAGCTACGTGTTCAGTTCCTGGTACAAGTCGACCGTCGCTTCGACGTTCGCGCTCTATGACCAGAACCTTTCATGGGTGGCATGGCTCGCTGACGCACCGGCCGCCCCCACCTGGACACAGAAGACCTTTACGATCGAGATTCCCGACGGAGCGACCGAAGTAACGATAGGTCAGTACATCGCAGCTCCCGGTACGCTTACGACCGACGACTACGAGCTCGTGACGGCGCCTGAACCGGCACGGTTCGACGAGGGCATGGTGACACTTTCATTCGACGATGGTTGGAAATCCATCTTTACGAACGCAGTGCCGACCTTAGGCAACCTCAAGAGTACCCACTTCATATACACAGGAGCTGTCGCGGGAAGCTACAGCTCATACATGGCGCCGAGCGACCTTGCAGCACTTGCTGCTAACGGACACGAGATCGCCGTACACGGGCACGGACACCTGCACCTCAATGATCTGAGCCAAGCGGAGAAAGAAGCTGAGATCTTGGATTCCAAGAACTACCTTATAAGCCTCGGCATTACGCCGAGTACGTTCGCATACCCGTTCGGTGAAGGGTGGGATAACGAAGCTGTGCGCACCATCCTCACTGACGCAGGTTTCGTAGGTGCACGTTCTGTTGTACGAGGCTATAACTACAAAGATACGGATAAGCTCGCGCTCAGGGTACAGTCGATCGATCACACCACCACAGCAGCAGAGATCACGGGTTGGATCGATACGGCAGTTACGGAGAAAGCGTGGCTCATCCTCATGTTCCACGAAGTGCTTGAGGATGGGGAAGTGTGCGAGAGCTCCGGTGGAGTAGGGTATGCGGCCGAGTGCAGCCTGCGCGGAACGCTCGAGGAAGTCGTTACGCACCTCGACGCGAACGACGTGCGCACGGTGACCGTACACGAAGGGCTGGAACTCATGGGTGCCGAACTTCCACCAGCAGACGACATGACCGCACCTGTGGTAACCGAGGTGACACCCGTTCCAGCCACCACAACGGATACCACGCCCGACTACACCTTTGATTCGACCGAAGCTGGAACGATAACCTATGGCGGCGCATGCACGAGCGCGACCACGAACGCGGTTGTCGGTAACAATACCGTTACGTTCAACACCCTACCGCTCAGCATGTATGATGACTGTACGATCACGGTGACCGATGCCGCAGGGAATCCGAGTAACTTGCTCCCGGTTACCCCGTTCGAGATCGTGGCAGTTGCAGAGGAGCCGATCGTGTGTCCGCCGGGCACGAATGATGACGGCACCGGCACCTGCGTTCCCCTGGAAGAGGAGGCGACGTCGACCCCCGCAGTCGTCACGCCGATACGTACAGGCGGCGGCGCACTGCTCAATCCCGATCGTCCCCGAACCACCGCTGCCACCGACGCCGAGGAGCAGGCGACCAGCAGCACCGCAACGACCACGGTCACGGTCGCGACGACGACGCTTATCCGCACAAGTGGCAGCGTGCTCGGTGTTGCGACCTTCCGGTTCGACCAGGATCTGTGGTTCGGCACGAGCGGCAACGACGTGCGCGAGCTCCAGGTACGGCTCAAGGCCGAGGGATTCTTCACGTTCGAGACTGCGACCGGTTACTTTGGACCCATTACGAAGGAGGCCGTCATTGCGTACCAGAAGGCCCAGGGACTGCCGCAGACCGGCTACGTTGGTCCACTGACACGCGGTAAGCTCAACCAAACAACCATAGATCGCCAGATAACCCAAGAGGAGTTACACCGAATGGTCGACCTCCTTGTCGCGACCGGCGTCATCCGCTCCGACAAGGTCGGCAAGGTACGCGAAGCCCTGCAAACACTGTAAGCACGCTCTGGAAAACACCCCGCGTACGCGGGGTGTTTTTGGGTATGCTGGTCATCCCTCGGAGACACTCTGCTTCACCTTGCCTTCACCGCTCAAGCGTATCGTAAAGACACTTACCGGCCTTATACCAAACACCATGGACAAGCACAGCTACACGAACCACAGGACTCAGTATAAGCAGGGACAGTACGCAAAAGCGGAGCATAGTAGGACACAGGCGCGCATGCGCTGTGCGACAGCCGAGTTCGGTCGCAGAGAGCGTGTAACTCAACCGGTTTGGCATCCTGCCTCGACCGCAACGGTCGCTGTGGTAGGTCTGGGCTATGTTGGGTTGCCCCTTGCCGTGCTCGCACGCCGCAAAGGGTATGAGGTGGTGGGGATAGATACGAACCACACGATCGTGGATATGCTGAACCGAAACGAGGCACCTGGGTACGTATCGCAGGAAGAGGCAGCCGAGATACAACGTCAGGGTATTCGTGCATACGCGGGGCCAGCTGCGGTCGCCAAGGCACAGACGGTCCTTCTCTGTGTGCCGACACCGGTCAACGAGGACAGGACACCTGACCTGCGGCCGCTCATCCGGGCCACGACCGCGATCGCTCCCTTCCTGCGCAAGAATGCGCTGGTGATCGTTGAGTCGACCGTGAATCCGGGCGTGACCGCAGAGGTCGTCCTTCCGATACTCGAACGCCACGGTCTGCGCCGTGAGGAAACCTTATTTGTGGCACACTGCCCGGAGCGTATCAACCCCGGAGATCCAAAATGGAACGTGCGAACCATACCCAGGGTGCTTGGCGCCATCGGCAAACGCAGTCTTGAGCGAGCGAGCGCGTTCTATGCAAGCGTCATTGATGCCCCGATCACCCCCATGGGCAGCCTTGAAGAGGCAGAGGCGGTAAAAATGGTCGAGAACTCCTTTCGGGATATCAACATCGCGTTCGTTAATGAGCTCGCGCGCTCGTTCGACAGACTCGGTATCGATGTGGTGCGCGTGATCGATGGTGCGGCGACCAAACCGTTCGGCTTCATGGCACACTATCCGGGGTGTGGGGTTGGGGGCCACTGCATACCGGTCGATCCGTACTACCTGATCGAACATGCGCGAAGGAACGGGTTCGACCATCGATTGCTCCGTGCCGCGCGTACCGTGAACAATAGTATGCCGGATCATACCGTGCGTATCCTCGAAGAGGAGTTCGCACGCGACGGAAACAGTCTGCTCGCAGCCGAGGTGGCCCTGCTTGGGCTCGCCTACAAGCGAGATATTGCTGATACGCGAGAGAGCCCAGCACTCCTCATACGAGACCTCTTGAACGAGGAGGGTGCGACTGTACGTACGTACGACCCGTACGTCCCCGAGCTGTCATCGGCAGACTCGCTCGAGTCAGCACTTGCGGGAGCCCACGCTATCGTGCTCGCGACGGATCACAGCGAATTCGTAAGCCGGTTAGAGCCAGCGCGTATCAGAAAGGGCGGCACTCGAATCGTTGTGGACGGGCGCAACTGTCTGCCTAAAGATGCGTTTCTTAAAGCTGACGTACGATACCGAGGGATCGGCAGGTAATACATCGATATATGGAACACATACAGCCCTTACACTACTACGGACACGCTGCACGCACGTCCACAGGAGAACGACCTGAAGGTCGCTCGCGGTCAGCGTTCGAACTAACACGTGACGCGATGAAACAACTTGTCACCCAGGTGAGACAAACCGGACTGTGGATATTCTTTTTTATCGCGCTCTATGTCATCTTCATGCTCAAAGCGCTGACGTATGACGCACTCTTCCATGACCCGCTCTTCGGTTTCTACAGCCTACTCATCACCACGTACATCCTGTCGCGCTTCGTACTGGCTTACCTGCATAAACCGATACTACCTGACCTCTCATACGAGCCGACGGTCAGTTTCGTAGTACCCGCCATGAACGAGGAGGACAACATCGCCGAGACCATGCGGTGCTTTGCACGGGTCGATTACCCACTCTACAAGCTCGAGGTTATCGCTATTAATGACGGTTCAAAGGACCGTACACTGCAGGAGATGCAGCGTGCAGCGCATGAGCTGCGTCCACACCTGCGTCGCGTCGAGGTGGTTCACTGGCGCAAGAACAGGGGGAAACGACATGGCATGGCCGAAGGGGTAAAGCGGGCCTCGCACGATATCGTCATATTCATTGACTCTGATTCGTTCATTGAGCGTGATGGCGTGCGTCACCTCGTCAAGTACTTCAAGGACCCCGACGTCGGCGCGGTGTCGGGACATACGGACGTTCATAATGCGGACACGAACCTACTTACCGCCATGCAGGCCTTGCGATACTATATTTCGTTCAAGGTATACAAAGCGGCAGAATCCGTATTCGGCCTGGTCACCTGTTGCCCGGGCTGCTGCAGTGCGTATCGTCGCGCATACCTCGATGAGTATATCGATGAGTGGTTGGGGCAAACATTCCTCGGAGGCCCGTGCACCTTTGGCGACGATCGAAGTCTCACGAACTTCATGATACGTAAGTACAAAGCCACGTACTCCGAAGAAGCAAAGGCGCATACGGTCGTACCTGACAACTTTAAGAAATACGCAAAGCAGCAGCTTCGCTGGAAAAAGTCATGGATACGCGAAACGCTGATAGCATCAACCTTCATGTGGCGCCAGCACCCGATCGCAGCATTCTCGTTCTATGCGTATGTCTTCCTCGCATTCGCGTCTCCCATCGTGTTCGTACGTGCGATGCTCTGGTACCCGATCGTCCACGAGACCTGGCCCATCATATACCTCATCGGCCTCTTGTTGATGCTGCTCCTGCACGGACTCTACTACCGCATCCAGGTTGGTGTACGCGAGTGGGCGCTTGCCGTAACCAGCTTCTGGCTAACGACGATAGTACTTATTTGGCAACTGCCCTATGCGGCACTCACCATACGCGATTCCCGATGGGGAACGCGCTAGGAGCCTATGACCTACCTTGAGCTACCGCCACATAAGACCGCTCTTCTTGGCGCCAGCTTGCTCTTCCTGGTCGCTAGCGTACATCTCACGTTCAATATTAAGCAGTCATACTATGGCATGAGCTCGTTCGGACAGATCATCGAGTGGGTCGGTTCGAACATGGTCTATGATAGTACCTATCGTCTGGATCGAATCGCTCGTACTGACGGGCTCGTCGCCGCGCTCGCCGGCGTAGAGCTCACACGCACCAGCACAAGTACTGAGCCGGCACGTGCGGTGCCGGTGCTCATGTACCACAGCATCGGCCACGTGGGCGAAGAGCAGAACTTCACCAGAGCTTCTTTTTCGGAGCAAATGCACGCGCTCGCAAAAGCTGGCTGGAGGAGTATCACCCTCGCTGAGTTCGAAGCATACATGCAGAGCGAACTGTCCCTGCCTGAGCGTTCGTTCCTCCTTACGTTCGATGATGGCGCAAAACAGAGCTACCACCCGGTCGATCCCGTGCTCCGTGCGACCGGCTTCAACGCAGTGAGCTTCCTGCTTCCAAAATACTCGAACGGACCAGGAACGCACTACTATCTTTCGGGTAACGAGATCGAAAAAATGCTCGGGAGCGGGCGATGGGAGATCGGGTCGCATGGACAGAACGTGCATGAGTTCCTGCCTATCGACGATCAGGGGACGCTCGGTGCGGCTCTCGCGAACCGTGCCTGGCTTCCTGAACAGGGACGCCTTGAAACGGATCTCGAGTATGCAACACGCGTCGATCATGATCTCCGCACCTCAAGGCACGACCTGGAACGCCGGTTCGCCGTAGCGATCCGTTCGTTCGCGTTCCCGTTCGGTGAATTCGGCCAACTGAGCGCCAACCACCGGAATGCCAGTCGCGTGCTCGAAAACATCGTTGCCCGACACTACGAGCTCGCATTCTACCAGTGGTGGGAAGGGGAGGGATTTAGTCAGAACTACCGTAGCAGCGAACCTGCGCGGCTCTACAAGCGACTCACACCTGAAGCATCGTGGAGTGGACGGGAGCTCGTTGCACTGCTCGAACAGGGTGTCCCGAAGTCGCTCCCGTACCACGCAAGCCTTGACGAGCATGAAGGGTGGCTCGCCGATTGGGGAACCGTACACTACCCGGGGAGTGGCCTCACCCTGCGCACTAAGGAAGCGGTCGGCACTGGTGCTACCGTCATTTTAGACGGGACAGGACACTGGCGAGACTACCGGGTAACGACACGGGTCCGTTCCCCCAACCAGAACGGCGCCACGGTCATTGTACGTTTCCGCGACCCTAGCAACCACGCATTCTGTAACGTCGGTCGCGATTTCGTCCACCTCGAGCAGGTTCAAGACGGAGAAAGGCGCGTCATCAAAGGTTACCGCGAGGTGAACCTTGCTGCGCGAGATACGTTCGATGTTTCTGTCGTCGTCCAAGGCAGAACCATTACCTGCGGTATCGATGGGGAAGCGATCGTATCAAGCGAATTCCTTGACGCAACGCTACAGACGGGCGGTGTCGGCGTGAAGACCTGGAACCCTGTGCCAGGTACGGCAGAGCTTACGGTCCTCGACCTTGTCGTGGAGCCGCTCGACCCTGTAACAGCAGGAGACAAGTGAGCGTGCTTGCTGCAAGCGTCCCGATCACGACACGCTCTGTCAAGCACCTTTGCTCTTCGTATGAAGCTCGTGCGTGCTCACGTGTGTCTTATTATAGAACAAGTACCGCATCATCGCCGCGCGCCATTTTTCATGAAACGGTCTCCCCGCGCCTTGCCTATCGGCACGATGTCCCGTGGTAGAGTGGCTTTTGTACGTTACATGAAAATACCATGAACGTGCATTACTGGTAAAAACTCTACCTACATGAAGCATAAACGAAATATAGCAGAACGGCCGCGTACCGGTGTCTACGCGTACGCACTTCCACGCACAGGAACTGGCGTGTCGTTTTTTATCACGGCGGCGCTCCTTTCGCTTGCGTTCGGCGCACTCCTCGCCGAAGCGGCGCCCGCACGAACCGCAAGCTCGCCCTTCAGTTATACGTGGAGCCAGCCCGGCACGCTTGAGGAGACCGGTTCAATGGGTGACAGCTCGAGCCCCTATTTCTGGCTGAACTCGGGTGCACGACTGGTCATAGAGAACGGCATCGGGCGTACGGTGCATGGAGCGCTCGCTCCGGATGATCCCTGGCTCGCACGATATGCGAAGAGCAGTTCGGCCGATACTGAGGCAGGGAAGTACCCGCAGAACCTGTTCCGCCTGCTCACACGATCGACCTGGCACAGTCCTGTTCAGGAGATCCGCTTCAGGATCGATAGGATCAATCTGACCGAAAGCCCGAACCGCGATGGACACAACGGGGTACTCCTCATGAGCAACTACCAGGACGGCGCAAACCTCTACTATGCGGGTATCCGCACGGACGGCAAAGCCGTCATCAAAAAGAAGTACCGGGGGGTCTACTACACCTTGGCCACCAAGAGCGGCGTATTCCCCGGCACGTACCATCGATATGCTGCACCTAACTTGATCCCATCAGAACGGTGGATGCGT
The DNA here is from genome assembly GCA_964531785.1 of uncultured Candidatus Saccharibacteria bacterium. Classification (GTDB taxonomy): domain Bacteria; phylum Patescibacteriota; class Minisyncoccia; order Phycocordibacterales; family UBA12088; genus CAYWMQ01. The sequence goes on along the minus strand of CAZHFF010000004.1, from coordinate 13,058 downwards.
GTGAAGACCGAGGTGGTGCCGCAAAAGAACGGTACTGTCCGAATTACGCTCTGGCTCGACAGGGGGAACGGCACCTACGAGGCCCTGCTTACCGCCACCGACAGCAAGACGTTCGGCGGAGGCGTGCTTACGGAAGGGTATGTGGGCGTGCGAACAGACTTCATGGACGTGTCGTTCGATGACTACCTGTTGGTCAAACGGTAGCACGACCGTATTCATCAGTACTTCATCTTTCTTCATTACGATGGATTGATGAAGGTGCTACTCATGGTAGAAACGGGTGAGCTGCGCGAGCTGCTCCGTCGCGGCTTTGAGAAACGCGGAGATACCGTCGTTCTCGGACAGAACACAGGCAACGACCAGAGCGATTGGGCCGACACTCCCAGTGATCTGATCGTGCTCGATCAACGAACGCGCAACGAGCAGCTCTTAAAGTGGTGCAGACGCATGCAGCAGCGTGGTCGCGCGATCCCAGTCCTCGCGATCACGCAACATGCGGAAGAAGCCGTTGCGTGTGCGAACGACACCATTGTGCACCCGTTCTCGTTCGCAGAGTTCGAGAACCACGTCACCGAGCTCTTCCACGATCACGAGAACCCGCCTCCCATGCACATTGACTCCCCGAGCGGCACGGTCGCGCTCAACCTCCGCACGCACGCGCTCACCCTGCGCGACGCGAAGGTCCCGCTCACTGACAAGGAGTTCACCTTGCTCGCCTACCTGCTGCGGTATGCGAACAAGGTGGTGACCAGGGAGGAGCTGCTCGAACATGCATGGGATCAGACGTACCAGTCGACCAGCAACGTCGTCGATGTCCACATCAAGAACGTGCGCCGCAAGCTCGAAGAAGCACATACTGCGGCAAAGATAGAGACCGTGCGTGGTCTCGGTTACCGTTTTGTGGGCTAGGAACTTCATATACGCGCGAAGCAACGCTATACTGCTGTCATGACCACGAGCGAGCACATTCGTCGTATGCCCACCTTATTCCTCCTTGCCACAGGCACCGTAATACTGGGAGGGTTGCTGTTCGTGCGATACCTTGAGCAGCCCAATATGCCGCCAATAGACGCACGCTACCTGGACCCCGAGCTTGTTATCGAGGCGCGTATCGATGATCTGCTCATGTATATGACGCTCGAGGAGAAGATCGGACAGATGGCACTGGTCGACAAGAACAGTATTAAGCGGCCTGACGATGTTCGAAAGTACCGGCTTGGGGCTCTCCTCAGCGGTGCTGGAGCAAAACCAGACCCCAATACTCCGGAGTCGTGGCGGACGATGGTCGAGGAGTTCACGAGCTACGCACGCCGTACGAGGCTTGGTATCCCGCTCCTGTACGGAGTCGACGCAGCACACGGCCACACGAACATACCCGGAGCGACCGTTTTCCCCCACCAGATCGGACTTGGAGCCGCGAACGATCCCCGATTAGTAGAACAGATCGCGGAGGCGACGGCACGCGAGCTTGAGGCTACGGGAATATACTGGAACTTCGCACCATCGCTCGACCTACCGACGGACATACGGTGGGGCCGAGTTTACGAAACGTACAGTGACGACCCGGTCCGCACCGCAATGCTTGGCGCTGCGTACGTACGCGGCATGCAAGCAGAGCAGGGAACGAGCACCCGCCACGTGCGGGCACTGTCGACCGCAAAACACTATGTGGGGCTTGGTGCAATGGAGTGGGGGAGCTCTCGGAACAAGAACTTTAAGATCGACCAGGGCCGGACCGCTGCCGATGAGGCGCGGCTCAGGGCCGAGTTCCTACCACCTTTTGAGAGCGCGATCGACGCAGGGGCGCTGTCGATCATGGCCGGCCTGAATTGGTGGGGAGATCTTGATGTTGCTGCAGAGCGCTATTTGCTTACCGATGTGTTGAAAGAGGAGCTTGGTTTCCGGGGCTTTGTGGTGTCTGATTGGTACGGGGTCTATGAGATACCCGGCGGTACGTACCGCGCGACCGTGACGGCCGTCAATGCAGGTATTGACATGGTCATGCTGCCATTCGACTACCAACAATTCGTGCGCGATATGAAGCGCGCCGTCCGGCGGAACGATATATCGGTCGAACGGGTCGATGACGCCGTACGCCGTATCCTCCGCGCCAAGTTCGCACTAGGCCTGTTCGATGGTCGAACCGCTACCGAGTCGGTGGATGTGCTAGGGAACGAGGAGCATCGAGCGCTCGCGCGCGAGGCCGTTGCACGGAGCATGGTGCTACTCAAGAACGAAGCACGTATCGTACCCGTAACACCTGACGTGCGGTCCATTCGCGTTTCAGGCAGTGCAGCACATGACACCGGTCGCCAGTCCGGGGCATGGACCGTGGAATGGCAGGGGATCGAGGGAACCTGGCTGCCTGGCGCAACGTCGATACTCGACGGACTTCGGGCGGTTGCGGGCACCGACGTAATGATCGAATACCACAAAGATGGTACATTCGACAGCAAAACGTCACCCGCTGACCTCGGTATCGCTATCGTTGGTGAGGCGCCATATGCTGAGGGCTGGGGCGATAACCCGCTCCCCCAACTCACTCCAGAGGACCTGCGCGCGATCGAGTCCCTTAAGGAGCATGCGCGACACGTTCTCGTGATCCTTGTTACCGGCCGGCCGCTTTTTATCACCGATTCGATCGCTACTTGGGATGCGCTCCTTGTTGCATGGCTGCCCGGAAGCGAGGGCGCGGGAGTGGCTGATGTGGTGTTTGGTCGCCGTGTACCCACAGGAACGCTCCCGATGCCGTGGCCACGCGACCTTTCTCAGCTTCCCCTGTCAGTACACGGAAACACCTCCAACGGCACACCGGTGCTCTTCCCGCGAGGTGCGCCTCGCACGCACTGACCAGGCATATTGAACAAAACCCTGCCGGGGTATCCGGCAGGGAACTACTAGTAGCGGATTGGTTCGGTCGAGCCTGGTTCCTGAACCTCAAAGATCAGCTCGTGGTCGGGACTGAGACAGTAATCCGGGTGCCCACTCTCCGTTTCAAGCCAAAGCTCATCCGCTCGACGCAGGCTGAGCACCTCCAAGCGGCCATCCTCCCCCACGAGTGGTTGCATACCAAACAGGACAAGGCCTGGCTCTACAAGTAGCGACTGCGCTATCGTTGCGACCAGGAGCGCGATCTCTTTTCTGCAGTACGCAAGCTGTGACTCACCGATCGATTGCAGTACCGTGGTCTGCTTCGCGGCAGAGGTGAAGCCTAGGTCCCCGACCGATACCCAGGCAACCTCCACGGTCTTTTTACTTTCTGGAAACCGCCATACCCTGTTTCGCATGAGCCACTCGGCACGGTAGCCTATCCTGCACCCTTGAAGTTGGAGCAGGTCAGTAACGCAGCCCACCGTCTTGATCACGCCGGTTTCTACCGACGCACGTATCGTTGCACCCATTCACATTTTCTCCTCAGTTGTGCCTTACGTAAGGCAGTGTGTGATAGAGCGATCACGGCTGCACCAGAACGAACTCATTCTGACAGGACACCGTTGCTCCTTACCACTTGTACACCAGGAGCAAGAGCCAGTCAACGTATAACAACAACGCTGCTACGCTCCACAACGTCCACGACACGAAACCACACGTCGACCTGCACAAAGGCAGATACGCAAAGGCTGAGCTTGCTTGCCCGGTGCAAGAACGTATACTCACCTCTATGCTACTTTCATCGGAACTTCACCATAACACCGAGGCAGTCACGAGCCCGCTCCAGGACATATCGCTCCTCAGAACGGCAGCCGATCGTGTTGTGGAGTATCTCGGCGCTGTCGATCATCGAACCAACCAGACGCTCTTTAGCGAGATCAAGAAGCTCATGCGCAAGAAAGGGTCCGTTGTGCTCACGGTGAGCTCCGCCGGTGGCCCGACGGGTGCAGGCATGTGCTTCTATGACACGATGCGACATATCCTGCGTCCTGACCTCGTGACCGTCGGTTCGGGTGATGTCGACTCGTCCGGCGTGCTCATATTCCTCTCAGGCAAGCGGCGCATGATCACGTCTCGCACGACGATGCTGCTCCATATGGCCGGCCGCTATTTTGACCCGAACATGCGCTACACCACAGCCGAGATGGACGCGATGCTGCGGGAGGACACGCTCAAAGACCAGCAGTACGCTGAAGTCGTGGCGATGAACTCACGGCTCAGCGCTGATGACGTGCTCGACATGATGCGTAGGAACGTCGTCCTTGCTCCACAAGAGATAGTCGCGCACGGGATCGCACACGCAATGCTAGACTGACGCGCTCCTTAACCAAAGGTTCATGGTGAGCTGTCATAGTGTGATAGTAGAAAGGTCGGTACTTACCAGTATCTAACAACCTACTATCATGGCATCGACAGCAAAACGAGGATTTGCTTCAATGGATCCCGACAAGCAGCGCGAGATAGCACGAATGGGCGGCGTCGCTTCCCACGAGAAGGGCAATGCGCATGAGTTCACCTCGGAGGAAGCGCGTGAGGCCGGCCGGAAGGGCGGCAAGGCGGCTCACGCAAAGGGAACCGCGCATGAGTTCACGTCAAAAGAGGCGCGTGAGGCCGGCCGTTCAGGCGGACGATCCCGAAACTCCTAGCACACAAGAGCGAGTGAACACGGTCAACAGCGGGCACATGCCCGCTGTTGTGCACAGAGCCCATGACAACCAAGCCGTTGCATGGTTGTATGTACCTATGATCCTCAGTACTACGGAAACACTACCAGACAAAGAGATCGTTCTGGTGCTCGGCATAGCACGCGGAAGCTCGGTACGAGCGCGCCACCTGGGGAACGATATCGTCGCAGGCCTCAAGAACATCGTGGGCGGAGAGATCACTGAATACACCAAATTACAGGCTGATTCACGCGAGCAGGCGCTCGAACGGCTTGTTGAGGATGCAGAGCGTTTGGGTGCTGATGCCGTGGTCGGCCTCCGCATGATGACGTCCATGGTCGCCCAAGGCGCTGCCGAAATACTAGTGTACGGCACTGCCGTTAAGCTGAAGTAGTATGTACGCGCTCCAGGTATTGGTACTGCTTCTTATCGTAGGAGCACTTGTGTACCTCGGCATTCTACGCTACCGAGCGTACCGCGATGAGACATTCGAAGATCGCGACTCCTGAAACTGCATGAACAAGCGTGTGGTAACGAGATCGGTAACGGCTGCGATCAAACAGGCGCTCCATGACGAAGGAAGTGGCCATGATTGGTGGCATATCGAGCGCGTGCGGAAGTACGCACAGGCGATCGGCAAGGCTGAGCATGCTGACGCGTTCATTGTCGAGCTCGGTGCGTTACTTCACGACATAGCGGATCATAAATTCCATAACGGCGACCACGTTGTCGGGCCTCTCCGAGCGCGGACCATCCTGTCTGAATGTGGGGCTGACCAGGCTACGATCGATGCTGTGTGCCACATCGTCGGCAATGTTTCGTACGCGAAAGGTGTGGGCGGACAGAACCCCATGCAATCCCTCGAAGGATGGGTCGTGCAAGACGCAGACCGTCTCGACGCACTTGGTGCAATAGGCATCGCCCGAGCGTTCGCTTATGGAGGCTTTCGCAACCAACCGTTGTACGACCCTGTAGGAAGAGTGCGGACCGGTCTCACCAACCGATCATATCTGCGGGGACACGCGGCATCGACGCTGCATCACTTCTATGAAAAGATACTCCTCCTTGCTGATCGTATGAACACACGCACCGGAAAGAAGCTCGCAAAGCGTCGGGACCGTTATGTGCGTGCATTCTTGGACGAGTTCTTGCTCGAGTGGGACGGACTTCGATAATGCTTGAAACGATACACGAGGAAGGCTGTGCCGAGCGCCACAACGATACCAAGTAGGTACCCCGCAAAGACCTGGAGCGGCGTATGAACGCCGTAATACACCCGGCTATAACCAACAGCCGGCACAAGGAATACGCTAAACACAACGTACACGGTTCGGACCTGCGGGGACATGCGAGTAACGAACGCAACGTAGCACGCGATCGCGAGGAACATGATGGCGGTCGCGTGACCGCTCGGCATACCGTACCCGTCGATCGGGATCAGTGGCTCTGGTGGACGCGCCACCTTAAGGAGCGTTTTGAGGCTGAACACGGACACCACCGTCGCTATACAGCCGATCATGAAATACAAGCTCGTGCGGTACGCGCCCGTTACGTATGCGTACAGTGCTATGCCAAAGCAGACGACCACGAACACTTCTTCGGACGCAACGCTTGTTGCCAAAAAGAGCACGGTCTCCTCTGCCATTAACCAAGTATATCACAACATGTTTGCTATGCGCACCGAACCGTACCGCGCGGTAACACAAAAAGCGCCCCGAAGGGCGCTTTTTGTTCTTAGACTCGGCTGATGTTTACCGCCTGAGGTCCTTTCTGTCCATCCGCGATCTCGAACGAAAGCGTGTCGCCCTCGCGAAGATCCTGGAAGCTACAGTTCTGGAGCTCGTTCGCATGGAAGAAGAGGTCTTTTGACTCTCCATCGCGCTTGATGAAGCCAAAACCCTTGTCCATGAGCCGAGCGATAGTGCCTTGCTGCATGCTACGGAAACTACTTCTAGTAAATCTCAAATACCTACCTCGAAGATCTAACTAGAACTAGTTGCTTCTCTAGGGGGATTTGATACTTATAGCTAAGCGCACTTCACGTCCGTTGTCAAGCGTCTCCGGACTTCATGAGTCCTACCGGCACATGCGATATACTGAGCATGCCGCTTGTGTGCAACACTATGGTCGAACTAACCACACCAACCAATGAACGCACGCTCCGTGAGCACTCTACGTTCGTCACCTTTCACCCGAACGACCGTGGGTACCATGAAGAGTTCGAACGACGCTTCGGATACTTCGTGAATGCCGTATTTGCACCAGAAACGACCCGAACACACCGTTCTCCAGGCATGCACCGGCTCCACCTTGAACGTACTCCCGGCGCGCTCGAGTCGACACTCCTCGTCGTGCTCTACGGGGAGCATACGGTCCACGATACCCATGTATCCTTTGATATCGAGCTCGCGTTGTCCGGTTCGCTCGGTCGTACGATGGGGCTTATGGTACTGCTGCTGCCAAGCTTCCCGGCAGCTCCGTTCGACCAGAAAGGACAGCTCGATGAGACCTACGTATACTCCTATCTTCATCCGCTAGCGGTCGAAAACCTTGAAAGTGGGTACGCGAGCCTCTACGCATGGCCTGGGACGTATGCACATCCGGCAATAGAGGAGTATCCCGTCGCGCACGCGTTCATTGAGACTTTGAGCAAGCGACGCACCCATGCGCACCGGGTACGGTCATACACACCCGCTCATAGCAACACGTCCCGACGTGCTGTATAGTACAGCCCATGCAGGAGCGCCGTTCCCGACCGTTTTTTGCAAAACTCGAGCAGCAGGGCCTCTCGATCACGTACCGCGATGTGCGGCTAAAGACCGGCCAGACTAGTGGCTCACCAGCCGACCGGAGCCTTATCACGCGTTTTTCACGCCGAGTGCCGCTCAACATACCATTCGTGAGCGCTGCTATGGACCGTATCACTGAGGCACCTATGGCGATCGCTCTGGCACAAGCTGGCGGTCTCGGCATACTGCATCGCGGACTCAGCGCAGAAGCACAGGCCGGGGCGGTGCGAGAAGTAAAAGAAACTGCAGCGCATATTGATAACGCTGCGATTCCTGGGGCTACTGCGGTGAATGTCGATGTACGGGGGAAGTTGCGTGCGGGCGCAGCGATCGCCCCATTTACCGGCGACCTCGAGCGTGTCGCAAGGCTCGTCGACGCAGGGGTCGATGTGCTCGTGATCGACACCGCTCATGGTGATACATACGAGGTACAAGAACTCATCGCGACCCTCAAGAAGCGGTACCCGGAGGTTGATGTCGTTGCAGGGAACATTTCAGAAGCAGAGTCAGCGCGTCGCTTAGCAGAGGCCGGCGCAGACGGCATAAAGGTGGGGCAGGGTCCCGGTTCGATCTGCACGACCCGTATCGTCGCCGGTATAGGATGCCCGCAGGTCACCGCGCTCTACGAGTGCAGCGAGGCGCTCTCCGGTATGGATGTGCCGCTCTGTGCTGATGGCGGTATCGAGCACGATGGCGATGTCCCAATAGCGCTCGCGGCTGGCGCAGACTCGGTCATGCTCGGCAGCAGGCTCGCGGGAACAGATGAAGCTCCCGGCAAGACCGTACTCGTTGGGAAAAAACCAATGAAAGAGTACCGTGGCATGGGATCGCTCGCAGCACTTTCCGAAAGCTCCGCCAGTCGGGCTCGCTACATGCAATCACAACACAGCATACTCCTTGCGGAAGGTGTTGAGGCTCTTGTTCCGTTGCGCGGCAGTGCTTCCGATGTGCTCGCTCGCATGGCTGCCGCCACAAGAAAGGGCATGTGGTATGCCGGGATAGCTACGATCGGTGAATTGCACGTACACGCAGATTTTCGCTACTACTCTGCAGGAGCCCAAGCGGAGTCCGACCCGCATGGTGTAGCGGTCATACCCGACAGCATCACGTAGCCTAACGGTGCGGAAAACGCCGTTGCCTGGCGGCACAGGAGTGGGTATGATGCTCAGGTGTGTTACGTTACCCCTGACCCCGACGGCCTTGCTTATCTCAAGACACTGCCGCACACCACGCTAACATGCGACCGTGGAGACACCATGTTCGTTCTCCTGCATGGACTCGGCATGGGAGTACAGGACCTCTCGCCGCTCGCGCGCGCGCTCATGCTGAGCGGCGCATCCGTTTCCCTGGTCCTCCTCAAGGGACATGGCGATGAGGAGGCCGTGCATTTCGCAGCTGCATACGATGACTGGCTCGGTCAAATAGAAGCGGTCTGCGCGCCGTTCTATGCAGCAGGGCGACCAGTGGTCTTGGTGGGATACTCGCTCGGTGCGACACTCGCACTTGATCATGCCGCAGACTGGCCGGTCGATGCGGTCGTGGGTATCAGCACCTTTCTTGCGACCAGGCGCCTCTTCCTGCCGCACGTCATCCTTCCACTCGCTGAGCGAGCCGGCATACGCAGAATAGCCCGCACCCCGCTCACTACCACATTCCAAACACATAAGAAGCTCTCATACCACCGTTATATGTCGCTTAAACAATTGCGCGAGGCCATGCTTCGTGCGCGTCGGGTACGCTACCGCGGTATATCCTCGGAACTACGGGCGCTGTTCCTCCACTCGTCCTTCGACCCGCTCGCGAGCCACAACGTGCTCCTCGCGTACGCAGACAAGCTTAAGGTCCCTGCCCATGTCGAGCTTGTGCGCGAGCTCTCGCACTTTCTTCAGTTTGATATACCCCCTGAGATAATGGTGAAACTGATACGGTGCTTTATCGGGCTTTCGAGCAAGCAGGATCCGGAGGCGCAACGCAGGTTCGACGAGGCACGTACCACGTGGCATGCATCCGTCCGTCATGACTGCACACCGTTCGTGAGCGTTGCCGAGCTTTGCACCCTGTTCGGGGCGATCCAACAGAACAAGCAGGTCGAGGTGACCGGTGCATAAGCCGCTGGCCTTGGAGCAAAGGTACCCGTACTATGGATGTATTACCCTAGCACTCGTCCAGTATGCAGCGTACGCTCATCCTTTCAGGTGTCTGTGCACTTGTTATCTCAACACTCCTTTCGATCAAGATCGTTGACGCTGCGTGCAGTACACCGGTCAACGGCCCGCTCGTGTTCGGTCAGAGCGGCCGACTGGTAACGACGCTCCAAACATGCCTCATCGGTGCAGGCTACAGTATTCCTGCCGGTGTCACGGGATACTACGGTGCACAAACACAAGCAGCGGTGAAGTCGTTCTATGCGAAAACACTCGGCCTCGCCGACTGGGATGGCCGCTCGGTCGGTCCACAGGGAAGGAGTGCGCTTTCAGGTTCGACCAACACGCACCGGCCGATCACGGCAGCGGCTTCCTGCGACAAAGAAACACTCACGGTTGCGTCCTACGGTACGCAGGGTCAGAACGTGCGAAACCTTCAGCTATGCCTCATCGCGCAAGGGTATCCGATACCTGCGGGCGCGACCGGTTACTATGGCGACCAGACCGTTGCTGCGGTTCGTTCGTTCTACGCGCGCACGATAGGCCAGGATTGGCATGGTCGCTCACTAACCACCCTGGGTATTGCCGGCCTGAAAGGGAGCGGTTCGGTCACATCTCCAGCACGTGTTGCAGGTTACAAGCGTGCAGCGTCCGCGGACGAAATTCGATCATATGTGGACCAAGCACCCGCAGGAGCGTATGCGCAGCTTGCGGCCGGCATGGGCAGGTCGGGCACACCCGTAGCGGTACCCGCTCCGATGGCACCGACCGCTGATGGTGCCGGTTCGGAGTCCGCAACACGTATCTCGAGCACGAACGTGCAGGTGGCAGGTATCGACGAGCCAGATATCGTCAAAACGGACGGCAAGCACATCTTCTTTTCAAGGGTAGGTATGCACTTTGGCATACGACCTTTTCTTGACCCTGGCACGCCGTTGAGCACGATAACGGCTCCCTTGCCGTACGAAACCATGCGCACCACAACACGCATACTTGACGCCTATCCTCCGCAGAACCTAAGTATCGTGAGCGAGGCAATCAAAGAAACCGGCGAGATGCTGCTTTACGAGAACACTTTACTTGTCTTTGCTTCGGACCGGGTCGTTGCCTATGACGTGGAGTCGCCGCACGATCCCAAGAAGCTCTGGGAACGAGAGCTCGATTCCCGCACGCGTATCCAGACGGCACGCCTGTTGAATGGTGAGGTCTACCTCGTTACCGCGGCATACCTCGACAGGACACGACCCTGTCCTATGGCACCGCTCTCGAACGCAGGCATGGTCCTCAGGTGTACGGATGTGTGGCTTCCGGCAACGATAGAATCGGTGAATACGAGCTATTCCATACTGGCGCTCTCACCTTCGACCGGAACCGTCCTCCGTTCGGTCACTTTCGCCGGCTCGAGCGATTCCATGATCGTCAGCATGTTCCCCAAGAATCTCTATCTGACATCACGCTCACAGCAGAGCGGCAGCGACGTGCTCCTGCGCTTCTTCCTGACCGAGCTCACCGATCTCCTGTCAGAGGCAGACCTTGCCCGTATACGGACCATACAAGGATATGATATCTCAGGCGGCTCGAAAATGACCGAGATCGAGGCGCTGCTGGCACAGAAGCGCATGAACATGAGCCCTGACGACGCGCTCCGTTTCGACAACGAACTGCAGGACCGACTCACCAAGTACCTTGCGAAGCACCAGCGAGAGCTCGACACCTCCAACATTACCCGGATCGCGCTCGATACGCTCACCATTCTGGGAACGGTGCAGGTGCCGGGCCACCTCTTGAACCAGTTCTCGCTCGATGAGCATGAGGGCATGCTCCGTATAGCAGTCACGGTCGGAGAGCCCTGGTCGAACGTGAGCAGCGAGAACGACGTATACATACTCGATGCGACCACGCTGCGAACCGTAGGTAGCATCCAGGGGCTGGGTCTGACCGAGCGGATCTATGCAGCACGTTTCATCGGAGACCGCGGCTATCTGGTAACGTTCCGCCAGATCGACCCCTTCTACGTGCTCGACCTTTCACTTCCCACCCATCCCCGCATGACGGGGGAGCTTAAGATACCCGGTTTTTCGTCATACCTGGAACCCCTGGCCGAGAACCTGGTGCTCGGCGTCGGTCGTGACGGCAGCAGCGTTAAGCTCTCGCTCTTCGATGTTTCGAACCCGCACGCGCCACGGGAACGCGACGTCTACACGTTGCGCGAAAGCTGGACCGAGGTGGAGCAGAACCATCGTGCGTTCCTGCGTGACGCTGACCACAAGATCGTGTTCATACCTGCAGGGTCCGGGGGGCACGTACTCTCATACGACCATGGCAAGCTGTCGCTTAAGGCGTCGGTCGCCGGGTACTCGGTCAAACGAGCAGTGTACCTCAACGACAATCTCTACGTCATTGGCGACGAGAAGGTGACCGTTCTTGATGAAGCGACCTGGAAAGAGGTCACATCCCTACAGCTACCAACTCCAACGGGAGGCAATTAGCGAGGAATGAGACATTCGAGACGTGTACCGATACGAGACGCAAAGATATCGTAGCCAGCATCGTTCGGGTGAACACGGTCGCTCATGTATGCCGAGCGGCCGAATACCCCAGCAAAGATGTCAGGTACGTATACCGCGCCGGTAGCTGCGGCTACCTGTGCATAGCGGCCGCTCACTCGTTCGCTGAATATACCCATATCAACACCGACCAGGATAACCTGTGCGCCGCTTGCATGGATGCGGTCGACGATGGCGCGTAGGTTTGCAAACGACTGATCTCGCGTCAGGAGCTCTACTTGATCGTAATTGTAGCCTTCCCGTGCCGCAATGGCCTCGAGCTCGTCCAAAAGGCCGACCCGCACGGATGCATTTCGAAGCTGCTCGACCAACCGTCGGAGCTCATCATTGCCACCGATGAATACGATGACGGTGGAGGGGTTCTGGCTCAAGACATCACGATCAAGCCGGGCAAGTACATCCGCTGTGGTATCACCTGAGACACCGGCATTGATGACGCGCACATTGTACCTTCGCTCGAGTTCACTCACATAGTCTTGTCCTGGCGTCGCACCGACGCCAGCGGTCAAACTGTTACCAACCGCCACGACGGGCCCTTCAGTGTTGGGGTAGTTGGTTACATTCGCGAGTGTTATACCGTTACAAACACCGGCGCTGCGAGGACTGCCTACAGTTATACGCGGACTTGTGTAAATACGGTCGTACGTAGCCCCTTTGAAATACCTCACCTCGAACTCACCCTCGACCATCATACGGAACGACACGCTGCCTTGTGGCGAGCGGACACGCTGCCACCGATACGGCGTGCGATCGTTCGCCTCAACACGGTAGATACCGACCCAGTCATTATTGAAACGCTGCAGAACACCCGGGTTGTTCGTATCGCTCGGCGGACCGTTCCACTCAACGAACACCGAACCGCCACGTGCAAGGTTCGTCGGCGTAACCGTAACCACGTAGCCATCGGCACCCGGCGTCGTGGTGCCGGTGCCCGGGGTGCCGTCCCTTGTCACGACCAGAGGG
>CAZHFF010000003.1:0-122763 GCA_964531785.1 uncultured Candidatus Saccharibacteria bacterium | reverse complement strand
CGATCTTACGACGATATGATAAACTTTAGGAGAAAAGTGCTAGTCTAGAGCCTATGCTTCATTATTTGCCACTGGTACCCCCTAAGATTTTATGGACTTGGGAAATGCCATTTGCTACAACAGCCACCTCTCGACTCACTCCTTCTTTGACTTCGTCGAACTTGGTCATGGTAAAAGTTGGCATGCCGGGAGGATTCCGAAACATAATGATCGTTGTTTGTGGAAACCGCTGCTGAACAAGTTTTGCTGTCTTGAGTTGCATCTCATTCGATGCTGCGTTTCGCGGGCAGCGGATAATCTTTGACTCCGTGAAGCTCCGAAACACAAGCTCGAACCCTGTATCAAGCGACTGCTCTGCGAAGATAACTTCGCCCAACAGTACGTACCGCGGTTGTCGAGCTACCGGAAACTCGGGGTCGAGAATATCGATCTCAACATCCTCCGGCGCGATCTTTTCTGATCGTGGTTCGAGGTAGTGCTGCCAGAAGTATTTGATTCCTTCTCGCACATTGGTTGTCCCTGTGTCGTCGAAGATTTTTTTCGAAGCTTGTTTACCTATTCCCCATTCTTGCTGTTTGAAGCCGGGGAAGTTGATACTGCACCATAGGCGGATAAACTCCGCATAGGTGACGTACTTTTTCAGACGTTCGATTTGATTAAGATCCCAACCTTCGAGAACCCGCATACACTCAGTGAGTGTGCGTGGTGTTCCGAAGTAACGCTTCTTCCTTTTCTTGAGATAAGTGAGCAATTCGTTTTCCATATACACCTCGACAGCGGCAATACGACCGAAGTCGCGTGCAACCTCTGGATTTTTGGTGTACAAGTGTCCGGCTTTCGCCATTTCCTTATAGTTCAAGAAATTGAAGTGCATTGAGATACTGATCGCATACAGACCTCTGTTGAGGTACCACGTCTCGGGCATTTGAAGCCCAAGCGATAGATCGTCATCGAAGCACAGGTCCGTCAGTTCAACGGTATACCCAAGCTCTCGAAACTTGTCAGCAAGAATGCGTGTCGTTTGATCACCAAACGTCACCATGCCCGCCCGTTCCATGAATGAGAGATCTTCGTGGATACCGTCGGCATCAACGACTCGTGAAGCCATAACCTCAAAGAGCTTTTCTTCCAACTTGATTACTTGCATTTTTACCTCCTATGCAAGATATGAGCATTGTCAAGGTGCACTGCACGGTAATATGCATTGAATACCGCTATAAGTCAAGATAGCGATGAATTGCGTATCCAATGAGGAGTAAGTCTCGATCATGCGAGTTTTCTATCACTGGATCATAGATATCAAACTGCGAACATTTAAAACAATCTGGAGCATTTGGCCCCGTAGGTTCTGAACCTAAATCGACGAGATAGTAGGGGACAATGGTGTTGCGAGGGTAGCGTTTCCCTTCAGTTGCATAGACCTTTCTATCTGGATTAATAATTTTCCGGAAACCAAAGAGCCTAACTCCAGTGATATCCTTTGCACCTATCTCCTCTTCAAGTTCGCGAGAGAGACAATTGAGTATGTTTTCCCCTTCTTCTACATGCCCACCCGGTATTTCCCAACCGCGCTTTGTCTGTGCAAGAACAATCTGTCCATTATAAAACGGAAGACCCATGACAGCTGACGATACTGTATCTTCAGGAAGTGTTGCTGAGATAAAAAACTCCCAGTCTGTGTCTGCTTTTTCTCCCCAAACGCCTTTTAAGATTCTGTGCATATGGTTTTATATAAAATCGAACTCATCTCCCCACATGAAGCGTACTTTTTCTATATCATGATTGTACGGCTGGTGGAAGATGATGTGCTTCCATTCAGGTGTTACGGAACCAGTTATAACTGGCTTATCGTCTATAAGGTAGAGATTGAGCAGAAATTGGATAGTTTGCTTGATTTGCAGTTAGGCGGTGCGTTATCGCAAAAGGAATATATCGCCAAAAAGACAAAACTGCTCACTCAAAAAATCGACATTTCGGAGAAAATATCCGCTTCAACCCAAAAGAGCGATAATCGGTTCGAACCTTTGATCAATTTCATAAAAGCCACCAACCAAGCCGAAAAAATCGCTTTACAAGAAAATCCCGAAAGGATTCGGGATTTTCTCAAAAAGATTGGTTCGAACCACCTCGTGCGCGACCGCGCGCTTTCTCTGGCTCTGAAAAAACCTTGGCGCGTAGCGTAGAAATGGCATTCCGTGTCGCTTCGCGACACGCCGACCCTCGTCCATTCGGGCGAAAGTCAAAATTGGCGGAGGGGGAGGGATTCGAACCCTCGAAGGTATGACCCTTACTCGATTTCGAGTCGAGCGCTTTCGACCTCTCAGCCACCCCTCCAACGCTTATACTATTTTGATACGCCACCGGCTCCGTTATTCCACCTTCCTCGAATGAATGCTCGTGCTGGGAGGCTTGTGCAACTTGCCGGACAGTGCACCTCTCCATGCTGTCGGGTTCGAATCCCTACGGGATCCTTACGGTCTGCCCTGCCCTATACAGTACAGGACGCACCGTATACTACCACTTTTTGCGCTTTTTGCCATAATTCCGAAAGAATGCTACAGTTTTGTGCGTTGCGCGCGCTCATTGGCATGCGCAATAATTTGGGTTTTTGTGGTCGTTGATTTCCCGCATTCCCATACCAATACCTCATACGGTTTTTTGGCCCTATCGTCTAACGGTTAGGACATCGCCCTTTCACGGCGGTAATCCGGGTTCGATTCCCGGTAGGGTCACAAAAAGATACTTCCCGTTCCGTAAGGTCGCTACGCGACCCGTGCGCGACGGTACGGACGGTACGAGAGGGCAAAACACGGTGGCGCTGCGCTACGTATGCGGAGGCGGCGGGCGCGCCGAAGCGCGCGGATTTGTCACGAACCAAGGGGTTCGTTCCAACTTTTTTGGCGAAGGAGGCAATTTCTCCGAAATTGTCGGATGAGCTCAAAAAATTGACTTGTTTCGTATCTTGAGTTCAGTTTGCTAACCGAACACTTATCCGCTTAAGTGTTCGTCTATGACTGCACAGAGGAGCCTGGACTCCGTGAACGAGCGATGCCACGTAGGCGGGCCAGTGCTTATTTATTCGGCACCCTCTGCTCCGCTACTTCGAGCGCCTCCCGATGATGCCCCGCGTGTACCGTTCGCTTCGCGCGTGCCGTCTTCTGAAGGTTCGATGACCACGCCGCGCGAGGTCGGTATGCGGGACTCCGCACCGGTCTCTATTTCGTTCCCGTCCTCGGACCGGATGATCATGTTCGCGCTACCAAAGGTCCCCTCGCCTTGGGTGACCGTGTGCCCCTTAGCGCGGAGCGCGTCGACCACCGCACGTGGGTACCCCTCTTCAAGCTGTAGCGTGTTCCGAACCTGGTACGAGTAGACCGTCGAAGGAAACGCCGTAGTAAGAAATCGCGGCCGATCGATCGCCTCCTGTGCCGTTGCCCCGAACTCGACGACAGAAATGAACTGCTGGGCCTGGGCCTGCGGCTGTGAGTCCGCGCCGGTGTTGCCTCCAAGGAGGTAGAGCGTGCCGTTCCTGTGTGCAAGATAGGGGTTCGACGTGTGTCGTACCGTGAACCCCGCAGCCACCTGGTTCGGGTCACCCGGGGCGAGTGCGTGGAAACGCATCCGGTGGTTGATGTGGATGCCGGTATCACCAACGATATAGAACTGTGCGCCGAGGCTCGTGGTGACCGCAGCTCCGTTGCCTTCATGGTCGACCACATGAAAGCTCGTCGTGTTGGTGAGCGCAGGGTCGCTCGTTCCAAGCACGTCGCGTATCGGCCAGAACATCGCCCGGTCCATGCTGATACGGTTCCGCTGACGCTCGGCGTATTCCTCACTCAGGAGTTCCTCGACCGGCACCGCTATCCGTCGAGGGTCGCCAATGTGGTAGTGGCGGTCTGCGAACGCGAGCTTGAAGGATTCCGCCTGCAGGTGCATGACGTCCGCGCTTCCCTGCTCGTACCGCGAGAGGTCCAGCCCTTTCAATATATTGAGCGCAATGAGCATCGTGATACCCTGGCTTGCTGGTGGATTCTGGAACACCTCGATCGCATCGTCGTACCGTATCGATACCGGCTCGACGAGGTCGGCACTGAAACCGGCGAAATCTTCAAGCGTGAGGTAGCCGTTGTGCGCGTCCGAGAAGGACACGATCGCCTCGGCTATCGGCCCACGGTAGTAGTGGTCACGCGCTGCCTGTATGCCAGCATCGCGGTTCGGAGCTTCACGGTATGCGGATGCCAGTCCTTCGAACGTGCGTGCCATCGCATGCTGGTGCACGGTGTCACCCGTGCGCACGAACACGCCGTTCGGCGCATAAACACGCATCGTATCAGGACGTCCGAGCATATCGCTTTGCCCGCGGTCGAGCCAGGTCTGCATCGTCGTGCTCACCTCATACCCCTCACGTGCTATACGTATTGCTGGTTCGAGGACCACGTCGAGGTCGAGCACCCCGTACTCAAGGAGCCAGAGCATCCACCCATCCCATGCGCCCGGCACATTCGCCTGGTGCATCCCGGGCGTCCCCGCCCTGGCTGCATAGTTCGCGACGGTCGCTTTGCTTCCAGTCGGCCCGACACCGTTGAGGCTCGTTACCGTGCCGGTGTCAACTTCATGGTAGAGCGCCCAGGTACCGCCGCCGAGCACGCTCGAGAACCAGGGTTCGACGACCGAAAGCACTGCGGCGATAGCGACGGCCGCATCTGCTGCCGTGCCGCCCTGTCGCAGCATCTCCTCGCCCGCTTCGGTCGCAAGGTGGTGGTCGGACACCACGGCAGCCGGGTTCATGTCCCGTTCAACCACGATAGAGGACGCCGCGTCGTCTGCCCCGGAAGATAGCCGCTGCGCGAGCGCATAGCCGACCATCATAACGGTGATCAGCCCCACAAGCCCGAGCACTAGCACTCCGGTTGCGATGCGTGCATGTGTCCGTGTGTGTTTCATAACATAAAAAGTGATGTGGTGTAGGACCAATGTGAATGCACCACAGTACTTGATAGTAGCGTGGGCACATTAAAACGACATGAATATGCAGAACCGACCAAGTCGACCCCACGATCGTGCTCAGACCAAACAATTTCTTAAGGTATACTCAGGCACATGTCCACACTTATCGAGTTCATTCAGACCTATGGCTACCTGACCGTGTTCATTGGATCGGTGTTCGAAGGCGAAACCGTCGTCACTCTTGGCGGCCTGTCTGCTCATGAGGCATACGTATACTTTCCACTGGTCGTGCTGTCGGCGACGCTCGGCGCACTCGTGAGCGACTGGGGTTTCTTTTTCATGGGACGGTATCGCAAGCAAGCGGTACTCCACCGGTTACCATGGCTAGCCCGCCTCATGCGCACCCCCACCTCGTACATAGAACACCGGCCGCGCGTCATTTCGTTCGGTATGCGCTTCATGTATGGCTTCCGCCACATCGTGCCGTTCAGTATCGGCGCCTCGAACGTTCCCGCGTCACAGTTCATGTTCTGGAACGGACTCGGCGCACTGCTGTGGGCGCTCGCCTACACGACCGGAGGGTACGTGCTCGGCACGGTCCTCGAAACCTTGATCGGGGATATTCGCAAGTACGAGTTCAGGATCATTGTCGTTGCCTTGCTCTCTTTCATGCTGTTCCACGTCACGATCCGCATGTTCCGTTTCGTCTGGCACCGTACCGGGGGTCCAGATGCGTTCCGATGAGGTGCCTGCCTCTGCTACTATCCCATGCTTTGTCACGCGCAGGTGATAGCACAACATGACCCGCACTGTCGCAAGCTCCGCAGTACACCGGGCACGCCCTGTGCTACACTTCCCCTATGCACGACCTTGAGCGAGAGGTGGCAGCATACCTCACCGAACGTGGGTGGACCGACATGACCCCGGCCGATATCGCGAAGTCGATCAGTATCGAGGCGGCGGAGCTTTTGGAACTGTTCCAGTGGGACAACCAGAACATCGCCGATACCAAGGCAGACGACCTGCGCATGCAAAAGATCCGCCACGAGTTGGCTGACGTGTTCATTAATAACCCTGGGGCAGAGCCCCAGGGTATGGCAGGCGCGCTTCGCGCACAGCCATTTCCTGAAAACCGAGGGTTTTCAGACTTTCCTACAAGGAGCCCCGCGGCAGAGCCGCGGGGTAAGGGCTTCGCCAATCTACTGCCTCGACATGGCGGTACTCCTTGAGCTCGACACGACACAGCTCATCCGTGAAAAACTGGAGCACATCAAGCGGAAGTACCCGCCAACTGAAGTCAACCGCGCTAACGGCGCAAATGCAGAACGGTACTACGAGATCAAAGCGCGGTATCGAAACGCGCGCAGCTGACCGGCACGTACCACAGCTGAGACACACTTCGGTTGACCTGGGGCTTTTTCCTGTAGGATAGCTTGTGGAGCGATCCTGCTCCAAGCACAAGGGGAGAACCCATGTCTGAACCTGCAGACTTCCAGTTCGCGGCCGACAGCTTCGATTGGTCGGTGATAGACGTCGAGCCTTTGGATGCAAATGAGGTCCAGCTTGACCTTGAGAACATCACGCTCGTCGATGACACCGAGCTCACGAACCTTGCCGGGTCCTACGAATGGACGGATGACAGCAATATCGCACTGCTCGACTTTTCGATCTACGGCGACCAGACTTCCGCGACGTTCGACGGATGGGCCGTAGACGGCATCGGCAGCGGCGTGTCTGGGATCTTCTCGGCCGAAGCATAAGTCGCTTCAAAACTCGAAGGTCGCAAGACCGCCCCGGCGCACGCTCGCGCCGGGGCTTTTATTGCTTATGCCTTCTGCTGGGCACCGGTTCAAACCGAACCGAGCACCGTACCTGATACAGGCAAAGGCCACGTTTCGTGATCCTCCGCCGTGACGTCGACCCACTCGATGTCCCCGGGATCGGTCACCCATACACCGTTCCTCTGCGAAGGTATCAAGACGCCATTGAGGAGCGGTTGCGACACCTTACCCTCCCCTAAGAGCTGGCGGAAGACACGCTCCGCCTCGTCGGGGAACGGTAGCCAGAACGAGGCCCTACGGCTCGCGATGACCTGCTCCCACTCATCTGGCGTAGCCGCCGCGCTGCAGCTGATGATAAGATGCACCGCGTCGATGGCAACTTCGCCCTGCACGATATCCAACACGCACTGGTTTGCCGAAAGGCCGTAGAGCGTTCGTGCATAACGATACATCTGCAGACTGAACACTGGTTCGTACGGTACACCGCCTGCCCTATCGTCAACCTCGCGCTGTTCGGCTGTGTACAGAACACATTCCTGTTTCATGCCCGTCCTCTTCCGTCCTCTTGTAGGCTTGTAGGGTGGAACTCCGCATACCGTAGTACGCCTCGGCTCCACACTTGTCAAGACACCGTATTGCACGCTTATTCCCCTTTAAATGAAGTGATTTCCCCTACCGATCGGTCCCTGGTCGAAATTCTCTACTCGTTCGCACCGTCAAAAGATCGCGCGGAAACTGGCTCGCACGGAACAGTGCTGAAGCGGGTGTCGCATGTCTCTATGACACTTACTTCAAAAGATCTTACTCCGAACCGCTGGGTCTCAAAAGCCTGCAGCTGCAAGCTTTATACTGCGGAGTTACGCCTTCATGCACACTTCACCGGGACTTACCCTTGCGGTGTCGCACCCGTACACTTGACCAAAGATCATGCACATTCATTATCGTACCTAACCATGAACTTCGTGTGATGAAACGAACCTACAGTCCATACAAGCTCTCATTACTAACCATCGGCATATTCGTAGCAGCCGGCTCAGTCTATGGCGCCATGAAAAACGCCGAGCCAGAGCAGCATGCAGGTGCCGATGTGTATCCAGCCCCGCTCGTTGCAGCTGCTCCTGTGCCACCTGCTCCGATCCAGATCGAGACAGCGGCCAAAGAGGCAACGACGACCGTTGAAACCAGTGAGCCTGAGACAGCTGTACCGCGCGAGCAGAAACGCGCGGCAACCGATCAAGCGACACGAGCGCCCGTGCAGAGTACTATAAAGATCACCGCGACCCAACAGACGTCCGGGAGCAAATCAAGACCGGTGGCTGTCGCGGCACCTACACGTCCAACGAACACGCAAGCGGCACCGACCGAACGTTCACCCCAGAGCAATGCACCAGCGCGTACAACGAGCGGACGAAGCGTCAGAGCATCGCAGAGCTCCCCTGCTCCGAGCGTGCAGGAAAGCCGGGACAGCACAACGACTGGAGAAACGGCACCCGCACCGAGCAAGCAGGTGGCAGCGGCTCCTGCGCCTGCACCGAAACCGCCTGTCGAACCGAAAGCAGCTCCTACGGCCGCCCCTTCGGAGCAAAAGGACCCGATCGTCGCCGGAGCAATCGTTGCGACACCCAGGGCAACCCCTGCGCCTGCACCGAAGCCCGCACCAACCACGACAACCGTTGCATCGGGCAATCCGCTTGCCGGCCACAGGCTCTATGTCGACCAGAACACCGACGCTAAGCGGCAAGCCGACGCTTGGCGGAATTCCCGTCCTGATGATGCACGGCAGATGGATAAGATCGCGCAACGCTCACAGGTGATCTGGCTCGGTAATTGGATCAGCAATATCGAGAGCGAGACCCGCACACATACGGAGCGGGCAAAAGCAGCTGGCACCCTTCCCGTCTTCATGCTCTACAACATCCCGAACCGTGACTGCGGCAGCTATTCAGCCGGCGGAAGTGCGAACAAGGACAGTTACCTTGACTGGATACGCGGGTTCCTGCGCGGTGTCGGTGACAGCAAAGCGGCCGTGTTGCTCGAGGCGGATGTCCTGGCACAGTTCGACTGCCTCAGTCCTGACGCGCGAAACGAACGCATCAGCATGCTTAAAGAGACCGTTGCGCTCGTCAGCGCAAAGCCCGCGCTCTCGCTCTACATCGACGCCGGACATTCCAAGTGGCACACACCAGGTGAGATAGCCGCACGGCTGAGGAGCGTCGATGTCGCGCGTACCCAAGGATTTGTTCTTAATGTTTCGAACTTCCAAACAACTGCGGATTCGATACGCTACGGCAGCGAGATATCTGGACAGATCGGCGGCAAGCACTTCGTCATCGACACAAGCCGCAACGGCAACGGACCCGCAACGGACAACGCCTGGTGCAACCCCCGCGGGCGTGCGCTCGGCGAGCGCCCGACCACTGTGACGAACCACGCACTGGTCGATGCGTACCTATGGGTGAAGGTGCCGGGACAATCGGACGGTGAGTGTAATGGCGGACCACGTGCCGGCGCATGGTGGCCGGAGTACGCACTTGAACTCGCCAAGAATGCTGCGTTCTAGAACATAGGCTCTACGGTCGTTGCGGTGATCGTCGCGGTCGTCGTCGCGCTCAATGTAGGAACGGTAGCAGTAGCGGTCACGCTGCTCGTCGCCGTAGGCACCTGTACTTCCCCGTCACCAGGAACTGGCGGCGGGGTAGTGCGTTCACGTACCGGCTCGCTGTCCGGCACAGCCTGCACGGGTTCGCCTGGTTCACAACTTCGCGCCGGCGCACCTTCTTGAACCGCTCGCACCACTTCGAGCATGCACCGGATACGGGCCGACCAGGCGTCCTGTTGGTGCCCGGCCGGCTCGGGTTGCGCGGGCGAAAACACGCTCGCATCCGGAAACTCTTCCGCACCTGTCTGATCTGACGTGGCTTCAGGCACGCGTTCTGGTTCACGCTCACGTATCGGTGTGGCCCGGTCTTGGGGCTCGACCGTTGGCACTTCAGGTTCCTCTGCTTCTGCCTCGTGTTCAATGAGCGCTGCCTGCCGCTCCAGATCGCTGAGCGCAAGCTCTAACCCTTCGGGATCATACCGTACTCGGTAGACGAACACAGCGGGGTTACCATCGAGCCGAGCTGCAGCAACTCGCTCGTACGATCGGTCCATAAAATGCTGGGCACCTTCGGGATCACGAGCTGTGTCGACCACAAGGAAGATGCGCTGGTACGGAAGGGCGGCATCGCGGGCATCGTTCTGGGTCAATAAACCACGATCGATCGCCAACCTGCGGTCGCGATCTTCGATCAATCGCTCTGTCATACTAGGGAACAGAGCACGCGACGTCCAGCCCCGATAGTGATACTCGAACGCGTAACGTACACGCATATCAGCAAGGAGCACAAGATCACGTGCCGTAGCGTGCTCTCGAACATATGCGGCGGCTTCCTGGTACCGCGTACCCGTGTCAAATGCGGTCACGTTCTGTACATAGGCGCTCATGCCGAGCACGCCAACGAGCAGCAGGCTTGCAAGGTATGAGGCGCGCGGAGGAAAAAGCGAGAGTGCCCACGCTACGAGAAGGTAGAGGAACGGCGCGAGCACGAGCAGCATAGCGGCGGGGTGAAAGACATTGAACAAGAAGCTCACATACGCGCTCCCGAGCGCGACGAATACGGTGGCGATGCTCAAATACTTGGT
Source organism: uncultured Candidatus Saccharibacteria bacterium (assembly GCA_964531785.1). GTDB lineage: Bacteria > Patescibacteriota > Minisyncoccia > Phycocordibacterales > UBA12088 > CAYWMQ01. The sequence continues at coordinate 112,351 of CAZHFF010000003.1, read as the reverse complement.
CTCGTCCGCGTGGGCCGTCGTCTTCCGCTGCATCATCAGGAGGAACGCCAGCAGTAAGAGCGGCCAGAACGAGAGCACGAACAAGAGCACGAGACGGTCCTGGTTCCCAAAAAAGAGCTGTGCCAGGGTCAAGAACACGTCGTCAGGGGATACCATGTGCCGCAAGAAACGGTCAACAAGCGAACGTTCTGCTGCGAGAATAAAGGTCGTCGCCGAAATAAAGAATAAGAGAACAAACCCGAGCGGCAACATCGAACCAAAACGAAAGCGATCACGCAACGCAAGCACGAGCATTTGAGCGAGCGGGATACCGATGAAGAACAGGTGGACACCCAGGCCCAATACCAAAGTCGCGAGAAAGCCGATCATGACCGGCAGGTTCCGATCATTACGCAGGAATGCAACAAAGAACAGGCTGTTCATAAGCACAAGCACGAGCAGCAGCGTGGCGTAGTGTATGCCCGTGATGTACTGGTCCACGAACGGCGACAGCGCAAGTGCCAGCGAACCAACGAGCCCTGTCTGGTACCCATAGGTGAAGTTCCCGAGCAGGAACATAAGCACGAGTGCAAGCAGGAAGAACGCGGCGGACAGGCCCCGCAGGATCGCAACATCGCTCCCGAACGCACTCCCGGCGAGGCCAAGGACATACGGATAGACCGGACCCTCGAACCGCTCTATACCTCCCGCGTCAGCACTGCCGCCCGTCGCCACATGGAGGCGGTACGCTTCCCCGGGAGAAATGCTCGCACTTGGCGTGAAGACGAACGCGGTACCGACCCCGACGAGGAGCACACCGAGCACGAGCACGAGCCGCACGAACCCCTCTAGGAACCACATGCGCGGACGCGCTACGGCATTCACTGTCATCGTGGTGTTCATACGTACGAGGTGTTAGTTTCTGCTCGTAACCTGAGCGATGGAGCCTGTTCAGTTTGCCGTGCACGCTTTGGCATTGCCACACGAACGAATTCCAAAAAGAGTGCCATGTTGACCACGACCCAGCAGATATTGCCGATCACTCCTGGCGTGAACCCTTCGCGCAGGAGCGCGAAAGCGACACCGCCGAGCGCGATCGGCACGTACGCAAGGTGGGGTATCACGAGCTTCAGGTAGTTGCCCTGCACCGCGCGCTTAGGCGTAATAGAGAACGCGGTCTTTTCGCCTGTCAGCACGGCATAGAGCGCACGAAGGTGGATCGAGAAGCTCGCTGTCGAGAACGCGAGCGCGCGGTAAGTGAACGAACCGTTCGAAGAGCGGAGCAGCACATACAGCGTCAGTGCAACATAAGGCACAAAGAACACCGTGAGCGTCATAGTAGAGATAACGAGCGGTGCAAGTCCGGTATAGAGATAGACGACCGGTATGAGCGCGTTCAGCACGACGAACATGCCTGAGAAGAAGAACGTGAGCGACGAGACATACTGCAGCTTCTGGCCGAAACTGATCTTGCGCCCGAACAGGCCAAACGAGAAGATCATGTCGATACCACCGCGCACCCATCGATACTGCTGTTTGTAGTACGAGAGGAAGTCTTCCGGTGCAAGCCCTTCAGCAAGTACCTTGGGTACATATGCCGACCTCCAGCCTCGCTCATGCATAAAGAGGCCGGTCAAGAAGTCCTCGGTGATGCTCGACTCGCACATGCCGCCAACTTCAGTAAGCGCTTCGCGACGAATGACCATGTTCGTGCCGCACATAGTCACCGCATTGAGCCGGTTCTTCCCTTTGCAGATGGGACCAAAGAAGAGCGTCTGCTGCTCCCACGCTCCTCCGGCGAGGTAGTTCACGTTGCGGTTCTTGTAGAATTGCGGCGACTGGACGAAACCCATCTTTGGGTCCACGAAGTACGGCACCATGGTACGCAGGAACTCGGGCTTAGCCACATGGTCGGCATCGAATATCGTGACCAGGGTGCCCTTGGTCTGCCGAAGCGCGTTGTTGATGTTCCCTGCCTTAGCGCCCCCTGGGGTACGCCGAGTGATACAGCGGATGCCCAGCCGTGCAGCAAGCTCCTCGACCTCCTGCCAGTTCTCCTTCTTTGCGACATAGCCGTCGTTAAGCAGGTACACGGTGAAGTCCGGGTAGTCCATAGCGAGCGCCGCACGCGCGGTCTCCTCGACCACATCAAGCGGCTCACCGGCGACCGTAACGAACACATCGACCGGCAACACCAGGTGTGGGTCTTTGGCATGCTCGTACTCGGTGTCCCACGCCGTATAGAGATAGGTGAGAAGCTGCCAGAGGTAGAACGCGTGACTTGCTAAGAGCAGCCAGAACAGGAGTGCATTTCCTCGCTCGAACCAGGTAGCGATCACCGTGAAGTAGACGACCGCCATGCCTGCGGTCAGGAGCAGTATCGGCTTCGGTACCTGAGTGTCCAAAAAGCGTTCTTGTTCTGCCAAACGTTCCGTTTCGTAATTCATATGCGTTTGTTAAGCTCATAGAGGTTTTCGAATGCACCCGTGTAGAGCGCAATACCGAACCATAGCAAGTTGTTCTCGTAGTACTGCAACAGTTCGTCCGTGTCGTCCCGCCGATACGCCTGTGGACGCACCTTTTCTCGATACAATCGCTCAGCGACCCTTGGGTCGCCCACAAGGAACGCTCCTATCGCTCCACCGTACATCGCAGGGTCTTCGTAGTCCCCGACGACGCGACCCGCGTGGTCATACGAACCCATGAGCTTGCCAGTACGTTCGAACTCGTGCCGTAAGAACGAAAGCCGAGAAAGTACCTCTTCTGCGCGCGGCTCGTCGTACCAGGCTCGATCGAGCGCTATGCGGAACGGCACGCGCATAGCCTCGTACCCATAGTGGGTCGTAAGCTGAGGTTCGCGGCTTCGTGAAAGCGCTGCGGTCGATCGATCAAGCTCGACCCAATCAGGCGGAAGGCCGACCGAGTTCCCGGTATCGAGCGGTTCATCCATACTACGTAACAGCACGTCATACGAGGTATCTACCAGGCCTATCCAGTCACGTGACGTGTCTATCTCGGCAAAGATCCGATACGCGTAGGGCGAGAGGTAGGACGGGTTCACCAGTATGAAGGTCTCGTCTGGAAGTATGTTGTGCGCCGATAGATAGGGACGGCCGTCGATCATGAACACCTCGTGTTCCCAGATGTCTTCGAGCAGCGTCAGGGCGCGCTCAAGGTAGGAGCGCTCAAGCCAGCGCGAGTACGCGAAGATGAGCGCTAACGCGATGTCGGTGTCAGCGTCAGTCGCGGTGTTGTTGCCACCCTGCTCTTCTATGACACCTTCAGTACCGTCAGCTCGTACCCCATAGAGCCAGGCATACAGTGCATCCTCTTCGCGCCGAAGGTTCTCGTCGGTCCACGCGAGCGTCCGGTCGAACGTTTCCCGGTCATCCATGGATACAGCCCTGAGCAAGGTGTAGCTCTGGCCCTCAGAGGTCGTGATGCCACCCCTGCTCAAGTCGCGCGTACGACCGGTGTCGGCATCCCAATAGTGTTCTTTGTACGTATCCCAAAGCATACGCAACACTTCCCGATCCGAGCCAATGCGCACAATGCTTCGGTCGCGATCGTATTGGTAGAGCAGGTACCCGCCCAGAAGGACAACCCCCATGACGAGGAGTCCCGCGACCGGATAGGTCCTACCCGGGAGTGCCTCCTGCCGGTCACTGGTCGGTCGGTAGCCCATACCAGTACGGTACAGGACGAGCATGAACACTTGGTGAACAGGTGCACTACATCACCAATCTATGTCTACACATCCTCGGTAGGCAAATCCCAGTTCTACTTGTAGGAACGTGCTTATCAGCATAGTATGCATACATATGAAAGTATTGGTCACCGGGGGAGCAGGGTTCATCGGATCGCACACGGCGGTGGAGCTGATCAAAGCGGGACATGTCCCTATCATCGTCGACAACTTTACGAACTCGGAGCCCTGGATCGTCGACCGTATCGGCGAGATCAGCGGAACCACTCCCGCGCTCTACCGGGGCGATTGCTGCGACAAACAGTTCCTCAAGCATGTGTTCGAACACGAGCACAACATCGAGGGTGTCATACATTTCGCGGCTCATAAAGCAGTCGGGGAATCAGTTACTGACCCGCTCAAGTATTACCGCAACAACCTTTTGTCGCTCGTAACCCTGCTTGAGGTGATGGAGGAGCATGGGGTCCAGCGTCTGGTATTCTCCTCATCCGCGACGGTCTACGGTGAGGCGCAAGAGAACCCCATCCCCGAGACAACACCACGCAACGAGGCTGAATCGCCCTACGGTAATACGAAGCTCATAAGCGAGGATATCATTCGCGACACGTCGCGGGCCGGATCCCTCCGCGCCATCTCCCTTCGCTACTTCAACCCTATCGGCGCACACCCCTCAGGCAGGCTCGGTGAGCTTCCGCGCGGCGTGCCGGCATGCCTCGTGCCGTACCTGACCCAGACCGCAGCCGGCATCCGTGAACGACTCACCATTTTCGGTGATGACTACGACACCCCGGACGGCACCTGCATACGTGACTACCTGCATGTGATGGACCTTGCACGAGCACATATCGCAAGCCTTGAATATCTCAAGAACGGCACGATCAAGTACGATGTGTTCAACGTCGGTACCGGGCGCGGAACGAGCGTACGGGAACTGGTCACAACCTTCGAGCGCGTGAACGGGGTGACCGTACCGCGCACGGTCGGACCCCGCCGACCGGGTGATGTGGTCACGTGCTGTGCCGCAGTCGATAAGATCGAGCGTGAGATGGGGTGGACAGCAACGCTCACGATCGAGGATGCCCTCAGAGATGCGTGGCGTTGGCAGCAAGCGCTCGCTGGACAGCCGTGAGACTGATCTGTCGTATTAGTATTATTGGTCACATCTCGCCCAATATGGATATGGAACATCACGAGATCAGTGCAGAACCCCCTACACCGGAGCAGATCATCGCTGCACAGGCAATGCTCGGCGAACGTGAGCGGTACATGATCGAGAAGTATCCCGATGCATCACAGCGCCAGGAAGTACTGATCACCATGGCGGCACGGCTCTGTGGCGGCATGCTCGATGAGTATATCGACCGCTATGCCACATTCGTCAACGAGCACCTTGCCGAGGACCCGAACCGGCTCGCCGTTCTGACCGGCGACGATGAGGACCTGCGTAGAGAGGCGTACGACGCGCTAGAGTGTTACGCACGCGAACATGCAGCGAAAGCCCGCCACTAGGGCCCTTGCGCTGTCCGGCAAAACAGGTACTCTTCATGGAAGAATGAGGAGAACAGGTGATGTTCATACGGATACTCTTGCTCGCACTGCTCGTGCTCCCCGCTTTGGCACGCGCCGAAGTCGACAGGACCATGATCGACCACAAGGTCGATAAGTTGATCGCGCTCATGTCGGAACACGCGATACTCGTAACGGAACCTGAACGGTGCAGACCTGAGCTCACGCGGAGCGTTCAGCTCACCGAAGTGACGCCAACCCCGGAAACGGAAGCGGCACATGCGGCAGAGAAACGCGAAGCAACAGCAGCGACCAGGGCATGTCTTGGAGAAAAGTTCGTCACGATCCTTGACCATACCACCATGCAGGAGCTCAACGAAGAGCTCTTCTTGGGCACCGCAACGCCCTTCACGATAAGCAGAGTAACGGGTACGACGGTAATCACCGTCCACGCGATCACGGCCGATTTCGCGGAGGCACTCGAACGTGTGCGTGCGTCATTACCCAACCCGCGCGCCTACGTGCTCGACCTGCGCGGAGTGCCCGGCGGCGTTCTTGCGAGCACGCTTCGTGCGATCGTGCCGTACGTCAAAGACACTGGCGCGACGTTGGTTACTTACCATACGCGTAGCGGCACAAGCGAAATTACTGCCGCGTCGGTCACGATCGGTTGCAGGATCAAGACCAAAAGCGGCAAGGTCATCGAGGCGTCCTGCAAGCTACCTGACCGCTTGGGTCCTGGCACAGCCGTCGGCGACAAGGTCGCGCTCCTGGTAGATGCGAAGACGTCGAGCGCGGCAGAGCTATTCGTCGCGGCACTCGCGGAACACTCGAACGCAGTGGTCTTCGGCACACGGACGTACGGCAAGGGGGTGTCCCAGACACCCTACTATGCACCGCAGCATGGCTTCGGCATCATGTTCTCGAACCTGGAGTACCGGCTCGGTGATGGAACACGCATCCATGAGCACGGTGTCCTGCCTGACCACGAAGTTGCCGACTCGCGTGCCCGTGGCCACGATGACCAGCTCGCCCGAGCGATCAAGTGGCTCGCCGGTGAAGACGACCACCATGCACGTGTTGCCGAGTAGCACAGCGAAAGCACTTGTCCCGCTTGGACCCCTCCAGGCGGGACATTCCCTGCTCCTCTATATCGTCGGTCCGTCACCACTCGGGCCACCGCACTGGACGAAGCAGTAGACCATACTTGCACATTAATGAGAATCAGATACGCTCTACAATAGAAGTCGCTACGTAGAAAGGGACGGCTCAATGACACGCTATTACATACGGATCCTCAGCTCGATCTGCTTTACAGTATTCACGATCTACTCCCCTGTCCAAGCACGTGAACCGGCCGATGTGCTGGTAGAACGGATCATCAAGAAGCTCGAAGGCGAAGCATTGCTCGCTAAAGATCCTCGACCATGCATGGACATGCTCCGTAAGAACGTTGATCGTGCACTCGCCAGCACTTCTCTGCCGAGCGATCAAATGGTTGACCATGCGGTCAATGATCACGCTGCAGAGATGCTTGCCGACTGCATGCATGATCCGCACTTCACGCTGCTCGACACTGCTGCGCTCCTTAGGACGCAGACGAAGGTACGGGGAGAGGTGGATCCGTCGGTCACGGTAGAGATTGTTTCCGGGGTGCCGGTGCTAACCATCGTGCGGTTCGACCGTAAACTACCCGAGGAACTGATCTCACTCATCGCATCGCTTGGCACGAACCGGTACGTGATCGATGTACGCAACCAGCGCGGAGGCTCGGTCTACACGGCCATACATGCGACGCACCCGTACGCGCGTGACGGCACGACGCTCATAGCGACACTGTCGTACCGTGACCTCGTCGACCCTGCTGTCGCCGGTGAACCGGTGATCGACTGCAAGAAGAAATGGTCGAGTCCGGGCCCTACCTGCAGAGAGGCAACCTATCTCGCGCCTGGCACTGCAAAGGGGCACGTGATCGCCGTTCTCATGAACAGACGCACGGCAAGTGCAGCCGAGCTCTACGTGGGAATATTGCGCTACCTTGCAGACGCGCGGCTGTTTGGCACCCAAACCTACGGTAAGGGCGTGTCTCAGGCACTCGTCGAGACCCTAGGCTACGGCGTCGGGATGAAGTACACCTCGACAGAGTTTCGTCCTGGCGACGGGACACCGATCCATGGCGTGGGTCTCACGCCCGACGTACACATCGAGGATACCCGCGACAGAGGGTACGATGAGCAACTTGCTACAGCCATCCGGTGGGTACAGACAGCCGGCGGCGCGCTCGCCCAGAACGTGCAGCACGACCAATGAGCCGACTCAGAGGCAACCATTCCCGCCACACAGAGGTGTGTGGCGGGATACCGTTTAGCGCACGCTTTATTGACCTATCGTGTTTTTTGTGGCAGTATCAGCCAAGACAGTCATCGAGGAGTACGAGTGATGGAGATCCCGAACGATTCCAACGTGCTGCAGTACCTGGTCGTCCTGGGCGCAGCAGCTGTCCTTATCGGCCCCTTCCTCTTCTGGCAATGGCTGCTGCATCGGCCGAGGCAGGGCCCGCTCGAACAGCTCGTGCTTGACCTCATCAAGCACGACCACCTGCTCTACCCCTGCTTCGCACGTGCCCGCTGGAGGCACTGGCCGTTCGGACCGCTCTGTCTCAAAGGGACAGTGCATCCCGAGTGGCCGTTCACGCCCCGTTTCGAGATCCGTCGCTCAACTGGGGGTGTCGAGCTCGGTCTGATCATTGTCGTAAACGGAAGCAAACATCTCTATGCACTGCTTCTCTTAGGCCCTGACGGAGCCATACGATCATGTGCATGGCTCGACGGATCTGGTGCATGGACCGAGCTCCATGCCTGTGAGCTGTTCCTGTCCTCGCTCGCGCCGGGAGCAGACTGCCTGAAAGTATTTGCACAGCAGGTGCATGCACTTGAAGAGCGACTGGTGCCGCTCGGCATGAAGCGGCGAGCGTAGGCTCTAGCCCGGGTAGCAATACCCGGGCTGTTCGTTACTCGCTGGAGAGGAGCATGTCGATACGGTTCATGTCACGCGGGAAGAGCGTGGCTTCTTTCACGTTGGCAACACCGAGCATCTTTGCCGTCACGCGCTCAAGGCCCATGCCGATACCGCCATGCGGCGGCAGGCCATACTTGAAGGCCATCAGGTAGAACTTGAACTTTTCCGGGTCCAGGCCCTTCCCTTCGATCTTCTTGACGAGCATCTCCGGATCATGGACACGTTGCGCGCCCGACGTGATCTCAATACCACGAAAGAGCAGATCGAAGCTCTTCGTGAACCCAGGGTCGTCCGGATCGTCCATCGTATAGAAGGGTCGTTTCGAGGTCGGGTAGTGCGTCACGTAGATAAAGTCAGAGCCGAGCTTTTCCGCAGCGTAGCTGCAGAGCCACCGCTCGTCCTCCGGCTCAAGGTCCGGCTCTTCCGTCTTGTCGACCCCGGTCTCCTCTTTGATGAGCTGCTGCGCTTCTCGAAGCTTCATTGCCGGGAAGGGCCCGGACGGCAGGAGCGGCAGCGTTGCGCCAAGCTTCTTGAACTCGGCCGAGGTAACCTTTCCCAGGTGTTCGGTCACGAAACGCATGACGCGCTCGAGGGTTGCCATCACGTCCGTGTGGTCCTTGATGAAACCCATCTCAAAGTCGAGCATCGCTATCTCGCTGAGGTGACGCGAGGTGGCGTGGCGCTCGGCCCGGAACATCGAGCCGGTCGAGAACACCCGCTCGAACGCGCCTACCATGATCTGCTTGTAGAGCTGGGGACTTGTCGAGAGCGATGCTCGGGCCCCGTTGAAGTACTCGAACGAAAAGACGTCCGCTCCACCCTCGGCATCATCACCTACGATCTTCGGGCTCTGGAACTCGACAAAACCATCACGCACCAGAGCGTTGCGGTATGCCTGCACTATTTCGTGCTGGACCTTGAATATGGCCCGTTCTCGCGACCGACGTATCGTGAGCGGTCGGTAGTCGAGCAGCGTCTCGAGAGTGAGCTCGGTATCCTTATCGAACGGAAGCTCCTGTGCTCCGGCGAGCACCTCTATCGAAAGAAGCTCGAGCTCGATATCGCCGTTTGGCTGATCTGCTTTCACCATGCGCTCGGGCCGCTTGTTCACCTTGGCACGGACGGAAACGACGTACTCGGCTCGCAGGTTCTGCGCAGCCTCGACGACCCCGGCGTTGCTCGGCAGAGCAACGGCCTGGACCACACCGGTCACATCTCGCAGATCGAGAAAAACGAGCTTCCCATGGTCTCGACGGACATCGACCCAACCCTGGACGGTCGCCTCCTGGTCAACATGATCGTGCAGATCCTTGATGTAGGTTCGTTCCATAGCGTTCGTATAAGCTGAATCTCGATACTACCGTGACTCGCACGGCTTTTCAAGCGACCCGAAGTGCTGACCTTTCGGTCAAAGCGATACGCCGATCTTTCGGCGCACCTCCCGCATCTTCTCGCCGGAGACACTACGTGCCCGCTCCGCTCCGTCTTTCAGGATATCCTTCACCTGCTCGGGGGTCTCCGCGAGGTCCTTCCTGCGCAGACGGAGCGGTGTCACGAACCGTATGACCGCCTCCGCAAGGAGCTCCTTGCTCTCCTTGTAGCCTATGGTGCCGGCCCGGTAGCGTTCCTCAAGCTCCGGCAATAGATCGGTACTGAAGTGCCGGTGGAGCGCGAAGACGTTACAGGTCAACGGGTCGAGCGGCTCCCCTTTCGCTTTCGAATCAGTCACGATCGACATGCAGAGCTTCCGAAGCTCATCGTCCTCGGCAAAGAGCGGTATCGTGTTCCCATAGCTCTTGCTCATTTTCTGACCGTCGATACCGGGAACGACCGCGACGTCCTTCGGGATGTACGCCTCGGGCAGTTTGAACGTCTCGCCGTACGTGTGGTTGAACTTCTCTGCAGTGTCCCGGGCGAACTCGATGTGCTGCTTCTGGTCCTGGCCGGTCGGCACGATGTCGGGACTGTAGAGCAAGATATCCGCAGCCATGAGCATCGGATAGTCGAACGTACCGACGTTGATGTCCTTGTTCTTCGCCTCAGCATCCTTGAACGCGTGCGCGCGCATGAGATACGGCATGGTCGTGAGCGTATTGAATATCCAGCAGAGCTCGGTATGCTCGGGTAGGTCCGACTGCTTGAAGAGCGTGGTGTTCTTCGGGTCAAGGCCGATCGCAAGGTAATCGAGTACGACACCCACCGTGTTCTCCCGAAGCTCGTCCCCGTTATGGACCGTGTTCATGGCGTGGTAGTCGGCAACGAACACGAAGCTCTCGTGTGTTTTTGAGAGCTCGACAAACTGGCGCATCGCGCCCAAATAGTTGCCTACGTGCGGCCTGCCGGAAGGTTTAACACCGGAGAGGAGCCGTTTCTTCTGCTGCTCTGCCATACGCGTCACTATAGCACCGCTTGGAGCGCGTGGGAACACGCATAGGTCGAGCGGGCGGACACGGCACACCCTAGGTCGGTCGTTCCGTTTCAGACGCGAGCGGCAGGTCGACCGTGAACGTGCTGCCCTGGCCGATACCCTTCGAGTCAACGTGGATCCAGCCGCGATGAGCTTTCATGATCTCCTTAGCGATATAGAGTCCCAAGCCCGTGCCATGGACGTTAGCAGTGTTCGCGTTCGACGCACGGTTGAATTTGTGGAAGAGCTTTTCAACCTCCTCACCCGCGATACCGATGCCAGTGTCACTGATCGCTACAAGCGCGCGCTTGCCTTGCTCTTGCTTGCGTATCTCTACGCGTATCGAACCCTGTTCGGTATACTTGAGCGCATTGTCGATGAGGTTTGAAAAGATCTGTTTGAGCTTGCCCTCGTCCCCAACGACCACGATCGGCTCAGGCGGCTCCAAAAGCTCGAGCGAAATGTGTTTCTGGTCGGCCAGGATCTTGAGCTCCGCGATGGATTGCGCAACGATGTCACCTACATTGTGCGGTTCCATGGTATAGGACATACGTCCCTGTTCGATGCGACTCACGTTGAGGAAATCGTCCACAATGAAACTGATGCGCTTCCCTGACTCGAGAACGCGCATGAGCGGTTGCTGTAGCTTTTCGGGAACTTCGCCGTACGTGCCTTCGACCAGGTTCGAGGTATATCCGACAATGGCAGCGATCGGGCTCCTGAGCTGGTGGCTCGCGACCGACACGAACTCGGTCTTTTGTTTGTCGAGTTCACGCAATCGCGCGTTCGCGTTCGCGAGGTAGCGCGCCAAGCGTTCGCCTTTCTCGCGGTTTTCGATCTCTTCTTTCACGTTGCGGGTCACCAGAGTACCCAGCACGACGATGATCATGAAGATGACCGCGTTCACGAACCGAAGCGGCATCGTGTCCACGAGGAATATCTGGAACCCAGCCGCGACGATCACGAGCGTGCTGAATAGTTTCATCGCGATAACGCGCAGCTCGAATAGGTTGTGACGGAACATCGCATACGCAAGTATCAGCACCGTGAGTATCCCCGAAAAATACGAAAAGCTCATACTGTTGATGTTATACGCAGGCAAAAATGCGCTCGTTCCAACCACTGCCTGAGCAAGAAGCGCGATGAAGAGAAACTGCAGCTGGCCCTTGCGTACAACGTCTTGCTCGCGGCGATACGCATAGAACACCGTAACGAGCACGACGTTCGAATAGACGACGAAATAGAGGAGGAAAACGTGGTGGAGCGCACGTGCCTGCGAATGACAGCCGTTCTCGAACTGGTACAGGCCGTCAACGAACAGAGGTGACCAGACCAGGACCCAAAACACCGCCATCAAGCCATAGCCGATAGGTATCACGCGCCGCATCCATCGCACCTTCGTCAAGACCGCCCCAAAGTGAAAAACGACTGCAGGAATAGCACTGACGATGACATAGATCCACCGATCGATCCAGACGGCGTATTCGGTATTGGCACAGTGGAGGAACATGTACGCGCTGCCAAAGAACCAAAGGCTCAGCGTTATAACGAACAACGAAAGAACGCGTGCCTGCATATGAGCTCTGCCTTGCCACCACACCATAGCACCAACGACCAAGGTCGTGACGCCACTAATGATCGGAACGGATGAAGAAAAGAATTCGCTCAGCATGCGTGATGGAGCGTTTACGTACGCACTTCGTTCGGTCTAAACCCGTATGCTTCGGCGAGCTGCGCTATATGCTCGACATGCGCCATGGTCACATGTCCGAGGCAAAAATCATCGTCACGTGCCGAGAGCGACATCAGTATGGTCTCACCGAGGCATGCGAAAATCGACGTGCGCGGTATGCCGAGCGGATAGTCATAGGAACACCCATGCGGCAATGCAATGAGACCGCCGTCGATCAGGGTAACGTCCGGCCTCCGTTCTGCAAGATCGCGTGGTGTGTTCTTTGGCTGTGTGATGTCGTAGAGGATCGCGTGCTCCTTGAGTAAAGCAGCGTCGAACAGTGCGCCTTGTGCGCTCGTCGCGAGCACCACCAGATCCGCTTCCGGTAATGCGCGCTCGATCGTGGCAACCTCGATCCTTTCGCTCGCAAAAGACGAGGCAAGCGCCTGCCGCAGATCCTCGATATGTTTGGGAGTCCGGCCGATCACGTAAAGTCGTGAAAAGGCGCCCTCGTTAGCGAGCATCTGACTAACGGCGCGACCGATCGAACCGGTCGCGCCAACAACAGCGATCACAGGCGCTTTGAGTTCTCGCGCGTCACGGACCTCGCACAGACCCCGGTACGCGATATGAGCCGTGAGCGCGTTGCCGTTCGTGACATGGACACCTGCGACCTGGCCCGCGACCGACCTGCCGCCGTCGGTAACAACTGAGGTGTAGCCACCAAGTCCTACCATGGTCGCCCCCTTTCGGTGCGCGGTCCGCAGCGCTTTCAGTACATGCCGACGGGCAAGCTCCCGATGTTCGAGCATCTCTCTGGCAGGGATAGGGATAGCGATCAAATAGCCAAGGCTCGGGACACCGTCTTTGCCGATGAATCCGCGCACCGTACCGAGCGCAAGGGGCGGCATGAGGCGAACGAGCCACAGCACGAGTGGGCGCGGCAGGAATCGCAACACGGGAAAATGTTTGCGAATGTCTGCCAGGCTCCTCGGATGAAGCAAAAAAGCGAATAAGCGTTGTTCTGTTGTGCTGTTCACGGCTTTAATACCTCAAGTATAGTGCGTACCGTGTGTCACACACAACCCGGAAGTCCCCGCTCATTTGCGCCACCTATGATGTAGAACGCCTCGGTCCGCAGTGAACCGAGGCGTTATTGTGACCGTCGAGGGCGTTCTACCGGCTGCATGCTCATCTTTCAGGGTATCTGACCTGCTCTAACGCGTCGGTCATTTCGTCAAGAACGTGCTCGTCCTTTGTGTTTGGATCGATGGCTAGTAACGGGCCAACGGTGATGAGGCATTCATGTGGCCTACCCGTGTGAAGCCTTCCCTTTTCGCCCCACGCGGGCCACGTGTTCATGCCGACCGGTATCACCTGGAAACCGGCACGCACGGCCCATTTGACGAGCCGAGCGGAACCTGGCTGAAGCAGAACGGGCTCGCTTGGCGGCGTCCGTGTTCCCTCAGGGAACAAGATTATCGTCCGGTCCTTGCGCGTGAGCGCCCGCTTGTACTCCCGCACGAAGTCCTTGCCGACACTACCGCGGGCAACCGAGACGGCGCCGGCCTTTCGCAGACAGGTCCCGAAACAGGGGAGCTTCATCAAGCTGTCCTTGGCCAAGTGGAGCGGCCGTCCGTTAAAGAAGTCCGCAAACCACGGTACCAAGAGATCAAGCTCGGTCCGGTGTGTCGCCACGACCAGGATCGGTCGAGTGGAGTCGGGCGCTTCGCCGACCACGCGAAACGTTATTCCGCCCACGTGACGGAGGTATGCGCGGCACACTGGTGCGTACAACCTGCCGAAGAGCCAGAGCAGGTGCTCGCACGGGTCTCGCACGAAGCGTGACGAAACCGTCCCCACTATCGCGGCCAGGATCGTGAGCACGTAGAGCCCGATGTGGGCAATATACGCCCGCCTGCCGTTCGCACAAAGGCGGGTACGTAGCGGAAGGTACACGCGGCCGATCAATGTCGTAAGCCATTTTGACGCCGGTCCCCGGTCGTTGTCTTCCGAACACTCGCTCCAGAGGGCGAGCGGTAACATGGTCTTTCCTCGACCCGCTTGGGCAGGTGCAGTGGGCATGGTCGCCCCTCCTCACTTGTGAACCTGTCGCAAACTATACCACAAAATGCGTCACACGCTAGCGGTTCCCTGGTAGACCGGCACCTGCTCAGCTGAGGCCGCCTCACCTTGTGTAGCGTCCGGTTCAACCTGATTACCGACAAAAATGATCTCGCGTAGACGCTGTGAATGAAGGGTGAGCTCCTCTTCGGTTATCGACACCGCGCTCCGTGCAGCTCCATAGCGAATGGGTTCACCAAAACGGATACGCAGGATCGGGCGCGGGGTGAGCCAACGCTTGCTCTTGTGCAGACTTTCCCCGATCGATACCGGAACGACCGTGGCACCCGTTCGAAGCGCAAGGAAGGCTGCGCCCTTCCGGAACCCGCCGAGCGTACCATCTAGGGAGACGCCTCCTTCGGGGAAAATGATGACATGATTGCCGTCACTAAGGATCCGGACATGCCGCTCGAGCTTTTCTTCGAAGGTCGCTGCGCCCTTGTTCGCCGGGAACGCACCGATCATCTTGAAGAACAGTCCCCCATAGAAGAAGCTGCGTAGCGCGGAACGCTTCCCGTTCCGGTAGTAGCGTTTCGGGAGCGACACGGCACAGATCGGGGAGTAGCGCGAAAAGAGCGGCATCACGCTTCGCACCAGGAGACTGTCCCATTCGGAAACGTGATTGCATACGAATAGGACCGGGCCTTTTATCAGCTCAAGTTCAACATGGCCGGTCACGTTGAACGCTGCCCGTTTGAGGTAGTGCCAGTAGAACAGGGTTAGTGAACGTATGAGGAACTGTGAAATGATCGGGATCCAAGTGTATGGGGTGATCCGCATAGGTAGTTACGCCCGCACGAAAAGCGGGATCGCCGCAAGGCCACCCACGAGCCACCAGAAGACCCCGACCGGGCCCATGAACGCGCCGAGTATGAGACCTGAGAGCGGGTAGACCTGGGCGATGTCGCAGACCTGTATGAGCACAGCCGCGATCGCCCCGGTGCATGCGATGCTAAGCGCAACGATCTCGACACTCCTCCAAAAGCTCGTCTTCGGGTAGCTCCCTGCTATGTAAGGACGCAAAAGGAGCATGATCACGATAAGAAATGAACCGAACACGAGCGCCCTATCGAGACCGGGATTACCGAAAGTAAGAATACCCATGAACGGGAAAAACTGGGTCAGCAGCGCTGCCGGGAACACCGCGACGAGCAGCGCAATGAGCTCGCTCTTACCCTTCGTGAAGCCGAGCGCGACAAGGAGAACGATGACGCCGAGGATCACGATCACATCGGTCCCGATGGAGCCAAGCGACATGACCGCGTCGGTGTTGAGGATGTTTTCCATTATATGCCCTCGGCTCGAAGTATCTCTATCGCTTCTTTGGCCTTACGGGAAAGCTTGCCGGGGATCAGGATGTCGGCCTGGAGGTAGAGGTCGCCCCGCGCGCCCTGGCGTCCCGGGACCCCCTTACCCTTCACCCGCAGCCGTTCGCCAAAGGTGATACCTGCCGGGACCTTCACCGTAAGCGGTCCATCGAGCGTTTCAACAGTGTACTTCGCACCCAGGATCGCATCGGTCAGTTTGACCGAGAGCGGCATCACCAGGTTCAAACCCTCGCGCACATATCGGGCATCACGCTTCACGTGGATCTTGACGTAGAGGTCCCCGGCGACACCATGCGGTATCGCCTCGCCCGCGCCGGTCATGCGGATCATCTCGCCATGTTCGATACCTGCGGGAACCACGATACGGAGCTCCTCTTCGCGCTTCTGTACCCCTTCGCCTCGACAGGTCGGGCACTTCTCCTTAGGTACCTTCCCCACCCCCTCACAGTACCCACAGACGCGTTCGGTCGAGAACATGCCAAGGATGGTCTGCTTCGCCTCGTGTATCTTGCCGGCACCATTACACTTACTGCACGTCTCGAGGTCCGTTTTGCTCTTTGCCCCCGTACCCTCACACGTCGCGCATGTACCGATCTTGGAAAGCAGCACGCTGCGCTCGACGCCGAATATGGACTCTTTGAACGAGAGCTCAATGTCAATCGAGATGTCACGGCCTCTGCGCACCCTGGTACGTCGCCCGCCAAAGAAGTCTCCGAACATGTCTCCCAGATCGAACTCGACCCCCTGTCCGAAGCCGCCTTGCTGTGCAAAATCTGAAAAGTCGAAACCGCCGAAACCACCCTGCGCTCCGGCACCCGCCCCATTGAAGGTGCGTCCGTACGCGTCATACTCTGCACGCTTCTTCTCGTCGCCGAGGACACTGTATGCCTCATTGATCTGTTTGAACCGAGCCTCGTCTCCGCCCTGCTTGTCAGGATGGTACTGGTGCGCGAGTTTGCGGAACGCCTTCTTGATGTCCTCTTTCGAAGCGTTTCGGTCAACGCCGAGCGTTTGGTAGTAGTCGTTGGTACTCATGATGGGCTAGGTCAAATACAAAGCTCAAAAGTCATGTTCAAGTCAGAGATAAGAAGTGACCTTATAGAAGACAGTATACTGGATTTCTGACTTTTTACCTGTACTTTTTAACTTTGCCTTTAGCTATTCGACTTTTCATTACTCGGTCTCCGCATCGCGCACCTTTGCGTCGCCTTCTCCGCCCTCCTTGCCGTCTCCTGTCTTCGTCTCGTCCTGCTTGCTCATCGCCTCACCTATCTTTGAGAGCGCCCGCGACAGGTCATCCGTTGCCGCGCGAAGCGCGAGATGATCGGTGCCCTCTTGCGCTTTTTTGACCGCTGCCATCTTCGCCTCGACCTCCTGCCTGACCTCGGCGCCGGCCTTATCCCCATACTCGCTCAGGGACTTTTCCGCGGTGTACAGCATCTGTTCCGCAATGTTCTTGGTCTCGATGAGCGTACGCTTGTCCTGGTCGTCCTTTTCGTGTGCCTTCGCGTCGTTCGTCATGCGCTCAATATCTGCTGGAGACAGCCCCGACGATGCTTCGATGCGGATCGACTGCTCTTTGTTCGTAGTCTTGTCCTTGGCCTTCACCGAAAGGATACCGTTCGCATCCACATCGAACGAGACCTCGACCTGGGGCATGCCCCGCGGCGCGGGCGGTATACCATCCAGGATGAAGCGACCGAGCGATTTGTTATCGGAAGCCATGGCACGCTCACCCTGCACGATGTGTATCTCGACCTGGGTCTGATTGTCCGCTGCGGTCGAAAATGTCTGTGAACGCTGGGTCGGGATGGTCGTGTTCTTTTCGATGAGCTTGGTAGCAACGCCGCCCATCGTTTCGATACCCAAAGAAAGCGGTATCACATCGAGCAAGAGCACGTCCTTCACGTCGCCCTGCAGGATACCTGCCTGTATCGCAGCACCAAGCGCAACGACCTCATCCGGATTGATCGACTTGTTCGGCTCTTTGCCGAAGTACTCCTTCACTGCGGAAACGATCGCAGGCATACGCGTCTGACCGCCGACGAGGATGATCTCGTCGATGTCCTCCTTCTTGAAGGGTGACGCCTCGATCGCGCGCTTCACGATCGCCATGCTGCGGTCGATGAACTCCTTCGCGAGCTCTTCGAGCTTGGCACGTGAGAGGTGAAGCAAGAGGTGCTTTGGCCCAGATGCGTCGCTCGTGATGAACGGGATGTTGATCTCCGTATCGGTCACGGTGGAGAGTTCCATCTTTGCCTTCTCAGCAGCCTCATCGAGGCGCTGGAGCGCGAGCGGGTCCTTGGTCACATCGATACCTGAATCTTTTTTGAACTCGTCCGCGATCCAGCGAACGATCTTCTGGTCGATATCCCGGCCACCCATGTGTGCATCGCCATCGGTCGACTTCACCTCGATCACGTCGTCGCCCACCTCGAGCACGGAAACGTCGAACGTACCGCCACCGAAGTCGTATACGACGATCTGCTCGTCCTTTTTTTTGTTGAAACCGTACGCAAGCGCAGCCGCGGTAGGCTCATTGATGATGCGCTTCACCTCCAGACCCGCGATCTTGCCTGCGTCCTTGGTCGCCTGTCGCTGTGAGTCGTTGAAGTACGCCGGTACGGTGATGACCGCTTCGGTTATGGTTTCCCCAAGCTTGCGCTCAGCGTCGTTCTTGAGCTTCTGAAGGATCATCGCGCTGATCTCTTCCGGACGATGGTCCTTCTCACCCATATGGATGAGCACACCGCCGTTATCCGCTTTCTTTACCGTATAGGGAACGATCTCTTTGTCCTTCTGGACCGCCTCTTCGTCGTACCTATGTCCTATGAAACGCTTGATGCCATATATCGTGTTCTGCGGGTTGGTCACCGCCTGTCGTTTTGCGATGATCCCCACGGCACGCTCTTTGGTCTTTGAAATTGAAACGACCGAGGGCGTCGTACGACTTCCCTCTTCGTTCTCGACGATCCGCGGCTCACCACCCTCCACAATAGCCATCGCGGAGTTCGTGGTACCCAGGTCGATTCCAAGGATCTTTGCCATAGTGTGTAGTGGTTAGTGACTAACTGTCTTAATATATATAGTACTCCTGGTATCAAGTGCTATGCTACTTGTCGGCACTGCCCGCTCGGTACTGCGCTACGATCACCTTCGCAGGACGGATCACCTCGTCGTTGAGGCGGTACCCTTTCTGCAGCACCTCAGCGACCGTATCGTCCAATGCCTCGTCCTCGGTCACCTGTACGCTCATGCACTCGTGGACCGCAGGATCGAACCGTTCACCGACGGAGCCGTAGCTAACAAGACCTGCGCGGGACAATGCCCCCGAGAGCTGGCCTTCGATGCGTTCGACACCCGTCCTCCAATTTTCCGCCACCTCGCTCCACTCCGGCGCCTGCATGGCAGCAGCAAAACTGTCGAGCGCCGGCAGGATCTCGCGCGCCAGGCGCCCGCTCCCTTGGATCAGGGCACGCGCGACTTCGGCATCGGCCATGCGACGCACATTGACCAGATCTGCCTTGGTGCGCTGCCAGCCATCGAGATGCTCGCGACTCTCTTTTTGTGCCGCTGCGAGCTCCTTGCGCACGGCCGTGAGCTTCTGGGCGAGTACCTCTCTTGAGAGCTCTTCCGACTCCAGCTCAAGCTCTTCGCCGTCTTCGTTGAGTACGACCTCTTCGTCATCGGCTCGGTTTTGCATGAGAATATTATAGTTAGAAATTGCCTGGTGTCAAACCGCTCATTGACATACGGCTATTGCGTGTCATGGTCACTAACGCCGCGGTCCCCTGGGTGCCCTCTTCGCTCGTTCTCCCTGTCCTGCGTGCACGAGCGCCCACCTGGGCGTACAACGTACCTACGGCTATGACACTCGCCTGT
Source organism: uncultured Candidatus Saccharibacteria bacterium (assembly GCA_964531785.1). GTDB lineage: Bacteria > Patescibacteriota > Minisyncoccia > Phycocordibacterales > UBA12088 > CAYWMQ01. The sequence goes on along the minus strand of CAZHFF010000003.1, from coordinate 92,729 downwards.
ACTGAAACAGGCGCCCAGCGGCGCCTGTTTCTTGTAGCATGGTATGTTTAACGCTTGCTCCACTGAGGAGACTTGCGAGCTTTCTTAAGACCGAACTTGCGGCGCTCCTTCATACGCGGATCGCGCTTGAGGTAGCCTGCTTTCTTGAGGGGCGATCGCAGAGTTTGATTCCACTTGATGAGTGCTCGTGACAAACCATGCCGCACCGCCTCTGACTGCGAGCTGATGCCACCTCCGGTTATCCGTACCGACACGGCGAACTGACGGTCCACACCCTCCATGCGCAGCGCGCTCATACAATTCTCACGCAGGGTCGCGGTCGGGAAGTAGGTCTCGAGGGGTTTGTCGTTCACCGTGATAGTGTTCTCTGATGCAGGTGTGATACGCACACGAGCGACCGACGTCTTGCGCCTTCCTACCGCTTCGCTGTACTTCTCTGTTTTGCTTGGTGTGGCCATACCGTACTTTTATTCGCTAACCGTTAGCTGCTTCATGCGCCTTGCCCGGAGCTTGTTGCCAGGGAGCATACCGTAGACGGCTTTGCGCACTACCTCAACCGTGCCTTTCTTATCGATGAGCTGTTGCATGGAAAGTTCGCGACGTCCATCCGGGTACCCGCTGTATCGGTCGTACTTGGTCTCGTGACGCTTCTGTTCACTAAGGTCGAGCTTTGAGGCATGCTTGATCGATACCGCGACCGGCGCCAGGTTGTTCCGTGTCACGTCGGTCCGGTTCTTACCCATGAGTATGACCGCTGCTTCGGTCGCGACACGTCCGAGCTTCTTGCCGCTCGCGTCTATCGTATACTGCTCTATGTCTGTGGTTATCTTCATGGTCTAAACGAATCCTATATAGGCTTTTACAGCCGCATCGCCCGGACGACGACCTACGCGAACGATACGGGTATAGCCGCCTTCACGCTCTTTGTAGCGGGGACCGAGCTCAGCAAATAGTTTCGCGGTCGACTCCTGGTCGTTCCCGAGCACCGACGCGACCAGCCGGCGCTTTGCGACGGAATCGGTCTTACTGTGCGTCACGAGCTTCTCGACGTACGGGCGGATGGATTTGGCCCGCGCTTCGGTCGTTATCATCTTCTCGTTCAGGATGAGGGCTCGTGCGAGCGAGCGCAAAAAAGCAGTACGCACCTTGCGCTCACGGCCGAACTTTCGATTCTTGTTGTGGTACTGCATGAGCCTTGAGTATACGTATCTAGCGACAGAGTGCAACCTTAGCGGAGCGTGATGCCAAAATCCGACAGTGCGCGCTTGATCTCCTGAAGCCCCTTAATGCCGAGGCCTTCGATGGCCAGGATATCCTCTTCCTTCTTGCGGGCGAGGCCGCCTACGGTGCGGATATTGGCATTCGAGAGCGCGGATATCGTACGAGGGGAGAGCTTGAGGGAATCGACCCGTGTCTTGAGCGCCTCGGTATCTGATGGCTCGCTGCGGCGCTGCGGTTCGGTGCGAACGGTCGGAAGCGGAGCGATCGGCGCTTCTTCAACGACCTCCTCGACCACTTCCTCCTTGAAACCTATCACCGCCTTGAGCTGGTGGATCATGATCTCGATCGACTTCTCGAGCGCAGCACGTGGTGTGATGGTGCCGTTCGTTTCGATGAAAAGGCGTAGCCGATTAAAGTCGGTCCGGTCGCCAACACGCATGTTCTCGACCTCATAGTTCACGCGACGGATCGGCGTAAAGGTCGCATCGAGTACGATCGTGCCAACATCCGCCTTATCCTCCTCGCGCATCTCCCTGGGGACATAGCCTAAACCTCGTTCAACCGTAAGTTCCATGGAGAGCGATGCGTGCTTGTCGGTGAGCTCAGCAATGTGCTGTTCAGGATTAAGGACCTCGACCTGGCCGATCGCCTTGATGTCTGCGCCGGTAACGGTGCGGGCTCCTGACACGTTGAGCGTGAGGAGCTGTGGCTCGTCGGTCGTCATCGCGAGCCGTAGACGCTTGAGGTTGAGCAGAATGGTGATCACATCTTCCTGGACACCCTCCATCGTCGCGAACTCGTGCGGCACACCGTCGATCTTGACCGTGGTGATCGCAGCACCAGTGAGCGAGCTCAGGATGATACGGCGAAGCGAATTGCCCAGCGTATGACCGTACCCCGGAAATAGGCCGTCGATCTCGAAAATACCGGAGTTCTCCTCCTCCTTCACGATGCGAGGCTTCGAAGGCAGTGCTACGTTATACTCCATAGAGAAAGGTTTATACTGGTAAGTAAAAGGGATCCAAGGGGGCTACCGGCTGTAGTACTCAAGTATGGCTCCGACGCTGCCGACCATCTCGACCGTTTCCGGGTTCGGCTTTGCAAGGACCTTTCCTGCAAGCTGTTTCGTATCAAAAGTGAACCAGACGGGCACGCTCACCGACTCCACGCTCTGCTTGGCAAGTTCCATGATGGGCTTCTGCTTCGTGCGTTCCCTTACTTCGAACGTATCGCCGACCGAGAGCATGAACGAGGGCACGGTGACGCGACGACCTTTGACCGCTATATGTCCGTGCGAAACCATCTGGCGAGCAGCACGACGCGAGGCTGCGAGGCCTGAGCGGTACACCACATTGTCGAGACGCAGCTCAAGCTGCTCTAGCAGCCGCACGGTTGGATCTGAGCCAAGCTGCCCTACCCGCTGTGCCTCCTCGACATACCGACGGAGCTGTCGCTCGTGGATACCATACGCAAAACGGATCTTCTGCTTCTCCAGGAGCTGGCGAGCGAAGTCGGTTACCGTGCCACGCTTCCCACGCTTCTGGTTCTTCGCATGCTTTGCCTCGGACAGCACGAACTTCTGGGTCTGGCACTTATCGTACACACCCGCTCCCAGGCGTCGGCATACTTTGTAGGTAGGTTGCGCTATCATATCTTGGTAAGTAAAGGATTATGAATGAAACTATTAGATGCGTCGTGGCTTCTTTGGGCGTGGTCCGTTGAACGGGACCGGGGTTTCGTCACGAACACCGGCAAGGGCTATACCCTTGCCAACGAACGCACGCATCGCCGCCTCCCTGCCGGAACCCACGCCGCGGATGACCACCTGCGCCTCTTTCATTCCCATCTGGAGTGCCTTCTCTGCAACAAGCTCACCCACCTTTGCCGCTGCAAAGGGTGTGCTCTTCTTTGCGCCCTTGAAGCCGAGCGCGCCGCTCGAGCTTGCCATGAGCACGTTGCCGTTCGGATCGGAAAGGGTCACGAGCGTATTGTTGTACGTTGCCTGGACGTTCAAAATGCCGCGGTCAGCGCGCTTTCGGTTAGCACGAGCAAGTGCACGAGCTTTGAGGCCCTGGTTGACGCTACCTCCTGATTTCTTGACGATCCGTTTCTTTCCCATGGTGTATTAACAGAGTTTAAAGCACTACTTCTTCTCGACCTTGCGGCGACCGCTGCCCATGGTCTTCTTTACCCCCTTATGGGTGCGGGCATTGGTCTTCGTGCGCTGGCCGCGAGCCGGAAGATGCTTCGTGTGCCGGCTGCCCCGATAGCTGCCGATATCCTTGAGCCGCTTGATATGGCTCCCCACCTCGCGGCGCAGCTCGCCCTCGACCAACATGCCGCTCTCTTCGATGACCGCACGGATCGCTGACTCCTGTTCCGTACTGAGATTCTTTGCACGTGCGCCAGGGTCGACCTTCGCGTCCGCAAGAATGCGTTGCGCCTGCGGCCGCCCTATGCCATAGACTGCGGTAAGTCCTATCTCAAGCCTCTTGTTGTCCGGAATAGTGATGCCTGCAATACGCATATAGTGTAGTATTCTTAGTGTCTTAGGTGTCGCTGTGAAAAATGATCGGTCTCATCGATCAGCCTTGCCGCTGCTTGTTCCGCGGCTTGGTCTTATTGATAACATACAAACGACCGCGCCTACGCACGATCTTGTCATCCGGACTCCGCTTTTTTATTGACGATCGAACCTTCATGTAATGCTTATCGCAACTCAATCAGTAGAGCATTGCTATCCGCGACGTACGATCCGTGCCTTTCCTCCGTATGGATCCAGTTCAAGCCGAACCGTATCCCCGATGAGCACCTTGATGCGATGCTTCCGCATCCTCCCGGCCACATATGCAAGCACCAACGTTCCGTCCTCGAGCAGAACGCGGAACATGGTGTTCGGCAGAGCCTCCTCAACGACACCCTGCACGGTTTGTTTCGCGTTATCTGACTGCATTGAGCGTGGGGTGCATACTACCAGAGTCGATTTTACGAGTCAAGTACGGTCACGATCTTGATATCCGCGACCTCCTCGGGGAACGCCTTTTTCCAGAACGGACGTACGGTCGCCTCGGCGCGATCTATCCCCGGGTACCCCGCGAGAATACCCCCAGGACCCGTGGCATACATGGCCTCCTTGTCTCGTCCGGCCAAGTCTCCCGCGAGCTGCTCTGCGTCAAAAAGCCATATAAGACGGGCCTTTCCTGAGACTGCGGCCGTGAGGTTGTCTGCGGTCCAGGGGGCCACGGTCGTGTCAGTGGTTCCCGGCTCTTCAGGCTCTCCCGAGCGCACCATACGAACGACCAGATCATCCGGGTTGTCGATACGTACCGGGTCACCGGTATAGCCCGCAATGGTCACCCGAGCGATCTCCTTGGCGAGCGCATCCTCACGCAACAGTATGCCATGGAGCGTGCCCTTAAGCGATACTATCACCTTGTCACTGCCCTCGTAGCGGTCAGGTGCGGGCTGGAAATCAAAGTAGACCGCGTCCTTGTAGAGTACATACCCGTCTGGTTTCGCGGCATCGCCGAACGCCGCAGCAAGGAGCTCGTCGCGTAATTTGGTTTCCATTTGCGAGAGGGCAACATTGCGTTCCTGCTCATCAAGCGTACGCCGCGTTCCATCGAAACCTCCGGTTATGTCGCCGGTCGAGCGGCCGTACACCTTCCCTTCCTGAGGCATACCGACGAACCCGGGTACCGTGAACTCGGTCGGCCCCCGATTATACTCCTCGCCCGGTTCTTCCGCGTAGACGGCGACCTCGATCGTCCCCGGACCAGAAGCTTTCTTTCCCGGCACCTCGACCGACTCACGAATGCGGTAAATACGGCCGTCAGGGCTCGCGAACCGGGTGTTCTTGATCAAGCGCTGGGGTGTTTCAGAGTGATCATTGTATATGGTGATACGACCGCTTGCCCGTTCCTCCACCCGCTCTTCCTTCAAAGCAACGAGCATGGTCTCGGTACTGCGGTCAAGGCTCATGCGTTCGAACGGCAAGACACCGGAACTCAACGTGGCAGACAGGTCCGCAGTGACCGAAACCGTCTCCTGCTTCGGGTACACGGTCACGGTTGCCCCCGCGAACAGGAGCGAAAGCACGAACGAGACCCCTAAAATGACCGCTCCCAGCCCAAGTGCCACAAAGAGCCAGGGGAACGAGCTACGCGGCTCCCTGGTCGGTGTGAACGGGTCGGACTCGTGATACGAGTCCTCAGCGGGTAGGTAGGGGCGAGGACGTTCGGGCATTCGCGGAGGCAGGTCCTGTGACGGTGGCGGGGTGTACGACCTCGGCGGCGTGCTTTCCTGCGTCGCAGCTCTCCGGACAGGCTTGACGATGACGTCGTGCAAGGGGGGCTTGGGCATACTGTGTGAGTAACAATAACTAAGATCAGGTTCGTATACAGAAACTATACCATGGCACGACAGGTGCGTGCACGACTAGCGTGTCAATATCCCTCGCAGCATAGACGCGATCCTTCCGTCTGCGGCACGTGCTGCCGCAGACCCGGTACCCAGTACTCCTTGCTGCTCGACCACCGAGAATCCGAGCTCGGTCCGTACGCCGGGCTGTTTCCACGGACTCCGGAGGGCAGGTATGAACCATGGTTTCCAGAGTTCGTTCGCGATAAGGACCGCGTTGCGTGGCGGCGTAATGCCCTCGCTGAGCTCCGTCACGGCTTTGATCAAGCTCTCGTGCCACTCCTTTAAGCTGTGCACCACCCCCTTCGGTAAAGGCGGTGTATCGCCCTGTTTAGCGGGTTCCGGCTTGAGGAGCTCGAGCTTCCCCCGGGCTTCAGCGTAGCTCGCCACCTGGGGAAACCCTTCCCGAAGCACATGGTTCGTGCCGAGCGGGAACACGCGGACCGCACGGAGCGCGCTTTTACGGATGAGCGCGACCGAGGTGATCTCACCGCCGAGCTCGACCAGGAGCAGGTTCCCATGCGTCAGACCCTGAACTTCGAGCGCACCGTACGCCACTTCGGTGCTCGTCCGGAATTCGACCCGTTGGCTCGGCAACGTCTTCAGAAGCACGTCCTCGACTTCCGCAAGCACGGTCTTTGGTGCGTGCGCCGCATAGACCACCATACGCAGCTGGCACGCCTTGCGGCCGAGGTACTTGGTCACCGGATACCCATCGAGCGAAACCTGGAGTGCACGCGTATCCAGAAGTGTCGTGTCGGTACCCATGACATCATGCCAGGTGCTCATCTGTTTGCTGGTCTCGAACTCCTGCCGGGCCCTGCGTTCAAGGTCCTCGAGGACCGCAGGGGTCACCGTGACCCCCTGTTCTTTGGTGACCGTACTCTCGCGCACCCCGCCAATGAACCAGGGCTCTGACAGAATGCAGACCGGTCGAAGGCTCGAGATAGGAAACGAGTGTTTTTGTTGTGCCGCCTGTACACCTTCAGTTGTGAGCCGCATGCCCGCTTCGAGCAAGGTGGCAAGCATCGACCGTTCGAACCGTAAGTAGTCGAGATCGCGCTGGTACGCGTACGACAAGCGCATGTCCCACAGGAGCCGCACACCCTCATGTGTGTGGACCGCGATGCCCACACCGACGCTCGCGCTTCCCACGTCAAAAAGGGCCACCGCACCTGGTTCCTTACCATGCCCAAAGGGTATACCCATGGGGTAAGTATACCGCTCGACAGCGGAGAGCGGCGCCACAGAAGGGCTGAGCAGTGGAAAACCGAACGTACAGCAAGCACCACCCGCACACGTACCCCACACCAGAAAAGGTACTTAGTACCTTTTCTGGTGTGGGCGGAACCGAAAACGGTCCCGATACTGGATCAGGACCACACGCCTATGAAGCTACCCGGGTCGGCAGGGTCTGAGAGCGTTCACAGCGATAGTCGCACGTCAGAACAGTTTCTCCTGTTCCGACGAGCGGAACACGAAACGTTGTTACGCCAGGGTCCCTTCCATCTCGATCCACAACGCCCGAGGCTTGTGCGACCGAGACGCGTTCGCTACACATTCCAAAGCCGATGTGTCTGCCAGTATCCCACTCGTACAACTCGACAACATCCCCAACTGCAAGCTCAAAGTCCAATACTTGGTTCTTCATGAGAAACTCCACGCTCCGACAATACAATACTGTCCTCAGCAAAGCACCTCTAGGTCGACGGGTCAATGCGTGCGTCGGGGTGCCATACTACTATATGTACATGGTGCCGTGTCAACCATTGTTTCTTGCTACTGACAAAAAGGTACTTAGTACCTTTTTGTGGGTGCTAGGCATCGACAAGTACCGCTTTCACCCTCCGCACGCCCGCGCTCGAGGCTTCTTCTTTGATGATCTTGAACGTACCTTTAATATCGGCGGTGCTTGCGACATGCGGGCCGCCACAGAGCTCTGCGCTGTATACTGTCCCATCGTCACAAGTGACCGCGTAGACGTTTACCTCATCCGGGTACTTCTCCCAGAAGCTCCCTTCCACTCCAGCAGCTTTGGCGTCCTCCTTTTTCATAAGGGTCTTGGTCATCGGACATTTCTTCTGTATCGCTTCGTTCACATACGCCTCTACCTTGTCGAGAATCTCACGGGGCACTTTCTCCGGGTACGTAAAGTCGAAGCGTGTGCGCTCTGCGGTGATGTTGCTCCCTGCCTGGTGCACATCAGGCCCAAGGTATTTACGCAGTCCCGCCAACATGAGGTGGGTGCAGGTGTGGAGCATCGTCGTCACCTCACCCGCATCCGCAAGACCGCCCTTGAACTTTTGCTCTGCTCCTGCTCGGGAAAGCTGCCGATGATTTTCAATCAGCATGTCAACATGAGCAAGAGTTTGCTCAGAAATGAAGATCTGCTTTTCTGTAGCGATTTCCTTAATTAGCTCCATTGGGAAACCGTACGTCGAAATCAACTCAAATATATCCTGTGGCGAAATTTCTTCTGGTTGCGATCTGAGAATGGTGTTGATCTCCGCGTCTGTAGGTTTTTCGTGTTTTGAGTATGATCCCGAATGAAGCCTAAACGTTTTTTCAAACACCTTTAAACCTCGTCTTAAAGTTGTCCTAAACTTCTTCTCTTCCTCATCTATCTTATTTCTTATATCTTCTCTCTTATCTCGCAGTACCGGGTACTGTTTCTCGTACATCTCCACGACCGCATCCACCACACCCGAAAGGCCGCTCTCTTTCATGCCGAGCTTGTCTGCGTATCGCACCGCACGACGAAGGAGGCGCCGTACAAAGTAGCCCTGATCGGTGTTCGAGGGATACACACCATCACCAATGAGGAACACCGCTCCCTTCATATGGTCGGCGATGATGCGGAAGCTACGCTTATCATCCGCATATGCTTTCCCTGAGACTTTTTCCAGGTACTCGATAATAGAACCGTGCGTTATAGGAAAGATATCCGAGCTGTTCGCTACTGCAGCGGCGATACGCTCCAAGCCTGAACCCTGATCGACATTCGGCTTTTCGAGCGGCGTGAATGTGTCTTCCGAAACCTTCCGGTACGCCATGAACACGTTGTTCCCTATTTCCATAAAACGCCCGCAGTCACAGTTGGGGTGGCAACGCTCACCGAACGCCGTGTCATGTTCCACATCGGTAAACTCATAGAACATCTCTGAATCGGGTCCGCACGGGTCACCGATCGGAGTCGTCTCCGGGCCTGTCTTGCCTCGGTTCCACCAGTTCTTCTTTCCTTCGTAATAAAAGATACGTTCGCCGTCCTTCATGCCGCGCTTATAGCCATCGGCTTCTGTATTGATGTCAACGATGTCTGCACGAATTCCCTTTTCTTGAAACAACTTTTGCCACAGTTCGGCAGCTTCTTCATCCTTCGGGATATCGTACTCAGGTGCACCGATAAAACAGGTGATGTAGAGGCGCTCAGCATTGAGTCCGAGCTCGTCAACGAGAAAGCTGAACATCCACGGGATCTGCTCCTTTTTATAGTAGTCACCCAAGGACCAGTTGCCGAGCATCTCAAAGAAGGTCGTGTGTCTGTTGTCACCAACCTCCTCGATATCCATCGAGCGAAAACACTTCTGACTGTCGACCAGTCGCGTACCTTTGGGGTGACTCTCACCCAAAAGATACGGTACCAGGGGCTGCATGCCCGAGCCGGTAAAGAGCGTCGTGGGGTCGTTTTCCGGCACCAGCTTGTCAGACGGGATCTCCGCGTGTCCCCGTGCTTTAAAAAACTCAATGTATTTGGTTCGAACGGTATGCAGGTCCATAGACGCTAGCGTACCCCGAAACAGCGCACATTTCCAGTCACGTACTCTAAACCATCACGTGCGAGGCAACACCTTTCACGTTTTTTCATACAAGTAGTCACACGCATGATGTGCTGGATGCGCTATTGGCACATCTAACTACACTGGTACGGAGGGCACCGTACATCGCAGAACAGACGCTGAGGTCGCAAGTGGTCGGACACATTGTCGAACAGACGGATAAGGCCATCAGCAGACGTGGAACATGCCTGAGGTCCTTTCACGCTGCAAGATAACGCGATACGGCTGACCTAATGTGATCGCCACATAAACCATGTGTGAGCTACCTTTCAAACCTGGGCGCATGCACCAAAACGCTCGTGAAAAAGGTTCATGTGCTACGCCTACGTGTGCGGTCAACCGAGTGCTTTACAACTCCCCCACCCCGCGCTAGGATTACCCCATGATCCGAGCAACGACCACAACCGCGACCTGAGACCGACAGGAGCGGGGTTGTCGTAACGCTACACACTCCCCCGCGGAGGTTTTTTATTACAGAGGACCTACGCATTTGGCACAAAAGTAATCTTTGGTCATTGCTACCATCGGCGCTCAGATCCTCTCCGTACTGCCAGTACGCATCGGATCTTCGCTTCTCGGCGCCTCGAACTTCATCCAAATGCCTAAGTCCTATACACTTAAGTAGTAACCCATCGTCCTATGAACCCTGAAGAACTACAAGCCAGACGCCACACGCTCGCCCATGTGCTCGCAGCCGCAGTGCATGAGCTCTACCCACACGCCAAGCCGACCTTGGGTCCGGCGATCGATACCGGATTCTACTATGACTTCGACTTTGGCCAAGGCGAGAAGCCAGGCGATCATGACCTAAAGACGATCGAACAAAAGATGCGCGAGATCGTGAAAAAGTGGCACACTATCGAGGGTGAGGAGGTCGACCGAGCGCAGGCACAGGGCGTATTCGCAAAGAACGAATACAAGCTCGAGCTCATCGAGGAGATCGCCGCCCGGGGCGAGAAGCTCACCATCTACAAGTCCTGTGAGAACGAGCACTGCACGCTCGACAGCGCACAATTCCACGACCTCTGTCGCGGGGGTCATGCAGAACACCCGAGCAAAGACATCCCGGGCATGGGGTACACCCTTTCCCACATGGCAGGCGCGTACTGGCGCGGAAGCGAGAAGAACGCGATGCTCACCCGCATCTACGGCCTTGCATTTGAGAGCAAAGAAGCCCTGGCGGCGTACCAGACGCAACTCGAGGAGGCAAAGAAGCGCGACCACAAAAAGCTCGGGCGTGAGCTTGACCTGTTCTATATCGATGAGGAGGTGGGCAAGGGCCTCCCCATGTGGACCCCTAAGGGAACCGCGATGAAGTTCGCGCTCGAGCAGTTCACCCGGGACCTCGAGCGAAAGTACGGGTACGACCATGTCTCAACCCCCTATCTCGCGCACGAGAAGCTCTACCATACCTCTGGACACCTGGCGCATTACAAGGACAACATGTACGCACCCATCGACATGGACGGCGAGGTGTTCTACCTCCGCCCTATGGCATGCCCCCACCACATACGCCTCCTCCTGCGTAAACCACTGAGCTACAAGGACCTCCCCGTACGCTATGCGGAAATAGCGGATTACAACCGGTACGAGAAGTCGGGCGAGCTCATGGGCATGATACGGGTGCGGAAGTTCCAGCTCACCGATGCGCACCTGTTCGTGAGCCCCGAAGGACTGAAGGACGAGTTCAAGAACGTCTGTCGCCTCATCGAGGAGGGCATGCGTGGCTTGGGGCTCGACGCGAGCGTCACGTACCGCTTCTCAAAACGGGACCGCGCGAACAAGGAAAAGTATTACCCGGACGACGAGCTGTGGAACAAGGCCGAAGGAACGATGAAGGAGGCGCTCGATGAGCTTGGCTTCACCTACACGGAGGCCGAGGACGAAGCGGCATTCTACGGACCGAAGCTCGATGTCCAGGCACGTAACGTTAACGGCAAAGAAGACACGCTCTTCACCGCGCAAATGGACTTTCTGTTGCCTGAGAAGTTCGACATCACCTATACCGATGCGGACGGCAAAAAGAAGCGGCCTGTCATGATACACCGGAGCGCCATCGGCTGCCTGGAACGCACCTTCGCGTTCCTGATCGAGCACTATGCCGGCGCGTTCCCGTTCTGGCTCGCGCCGGTCCAGGTGCGTATCCTGCCGATAGGAGAGGCGCACCGTACCTATGCAGCAGACCTCTTCGCACAGCTCAAAGCAGCGGGTATCCGTGCCGAGCTCGATCAGTCGGACGAGTCCCTCGGCAAAAGGATACGTGCCGCTAAACTGGAAAAACTACCCTACTTTGCCGTGATCGGCGACAAAGAGGTCGCCGAAGAGAATGTGACGCTTGAGAGTCGCGATGGCAGCTCGCAGTCCCTACCCAAAGACACAGTGGTCGAGACCCTGGTACAGCTCGACATCGACCGTGCGACATCGTAGGGCATGACCAAAGAGCCCCGCGTGAGGCGGGGTTCTTTGGTCATTTGGATATGCACCGGCGTTATGCCGCTTACGCTGTCTTTGAACGGAAGTACTCGAACGCCTTCGCCAGTGCGACCTTCGCTCCGATCCGATTGCTCGAATAACTGAAGTCAATGCACTCAACAAGTATGCCGAGCACCTGTTCAAAGTCTCCGTTGCTCCACGTGGCGGTGAGGCGTGCCAGCTCTGCGTCAGGGTTATGGTTCCCCTCAAGGCGATGCTTGTAGACATCATCGAGCGCACGCACCACTTCACCGATGAAGTGTTCGATACCTCCCTGTGCGGACGCGCTCCGGAGATGCTCGAAGACCTTCTGCTCCTCCTTCGCAACGAGCCACCCAACGAATGTCGCAATAGAAACGGGGGCCGCCTTCGTGAAGCTGTGCGTCGGACGCTCGCTCGTTAGAGGAGCTGCTGGTGCAGAGACCTCCGCGCGAACCGATGCGCTCGGTGCTGCTGCCTGCGGCGCGGGTGCAGGGGTCTGCACGGCGACAGCCGAGCCAGGGTCCTCACGTACCGCGGGTGCGGTGTAGGCATGAGCTGCGCCTGACGTTCCCACGAGCGTGGCGGTGCGCTCCTTCGAAAGGAGGATCCACCCGTCCTCGCGAGCGAACTCTGCCTTAGCTTTGTCGAAGAATCCGGTAAGGAACGCGGTGCGGTCTGCCCCGGTCCTCTCGATCTCGGTCGCGATCACACGCAATGCTTCAGGCGAAAGAAGTATGTTCTCCTTGTGTGCCGCGTTCTCAATGAACGTGTTGCTGTCATCCCGATCTCCGATCGCATAGCCGTGTGCAGGCGCTTGCGAGAACACCGACGGCTTGGTCACGCGTGCCGGCTTGGTACGCAGTTCAGTGATGCGAGCCTGTTCTATCGCACGCTCCTTGTTCAGGGCACCCAGAGCACCGACCAGGGACAGCGGTTGCACAAGCGTGAGAACGTAGGCAAGTGCCGCGCTCACAGCGAGGACGCCAAGCCAGAAGGCAACCGTCAGAACAGGACCCGCCTCAAAACCGGTGTACGGCACCTGATCAAGCGTGATGTAGCCGCCCGGATTTGTGACCTGCTTCGAGAGCACGATCGTGGGCTTCTTGGGATCCGGTTCGCTACCACCACCACCGCCACCACCACCGCCGCCGCCTCGCGGTTCGTCGTCATCATCGTCATCATCGCAGTTGAGGCACGGACCACCGCCGCCGGTCGTGCGCACGGACACGCTCGCGCTGCAGGTCTGGGTTGCACCTTTGTCGCCAGTGAACGTTCCGGTGAACGTCGTGTTCCCCTGGACCACGATCTCTTTCGAGCCACTGGTCGCGACCGATCCGATACCCTGATCGATCGTCACGCTCTTCGTATTGGTCGAATCCCAGCTGAGGGTCACGCTCGATCCACGCACGACACTGCTCGCAGATACGTTCATGTCACAGGAAGGTGCTGCCGATGGCGCCTTTACGTCCACGGTCACGCTACAGATCGCGGTCTTTCCCTTTTTGTCGGCAAAGGTGCCCGTATAGGTGGTCTTTGCGGTCGGACTTACTACCGTCGTACCGTTCAGGTCGCTCGAGCTCACCCCGCCCGTCCACGAAACGCTCGTTGCGTCTTTGGAGGTCCAGGTGATCGTTGACGATGCACCCTTCTCGATCAGGAGCGGGCTTGCAGAAATATCACACTTAGGTTCCGGGTCCGGCGTCGGGTCGGCGTGCCGCACGAACGATACACAGATCGGCTGAACACTGTTCGGTGACGTCTTGTCGGGATAGACCGCGTGGCGCGCATAGAACAGGTCGACACCCTTCGGAAGCACGACCGCGTTCTCGAGCGTATCGGTTACCAGTGAAGATACGACATAGTCAGCAAGATCGGTCGTGGCCCCGGTCGTATGTACGACGGCACCCTCGTGCTTGAGCACAAGCTTCCACTGTTCGTTCGGTTGCGTCGCATGAACCCGGGCCGGGTATCCGTCCCATGATGCGCTCTTGATCGTATAAGTCCCCGCAGTAAGCTGCACCGGATACACATCGCTCGTGGCTTCAGCCTCGGTACCGTTGCTGCGCAAGCCTTTGCCGTTGAAGTTCACGATGACCCCTTCGGTCAAAGGACATGCCGGCCACTCCGGTTGCGGCTCGGTAACCGTCACCGTCGCCTTACAGGTGGCGGTCTTGCCATCCTGGCCAGTGACCGTCGCGGTGTAGGTCGTCGTGTTAGCGAGCGACGCGATCGAGATACCCGTCGTCGTGCTCACCTGACCGATCCCCTGGTCGATCGTTGCCGATACCGCATACTTTGAGGTGAGGGTCAGTGAACTATTCCCACCCTTTACAACAGTGGTCGGATCTGCCGTAAGCTCACACGATGCCGGCTTCGGCTCAGGCTTTGGTGCACAGGCTGCGGTCACCTCTTTGTGACAGAGGCCACCCTTCCCGTTCACCTTGGCGATAGGACGATCGAGGGTCACGGTCATACGATCAGGAGCATGGTCCGTCTCGACCTTGCCTGAGGTCGTACCGTCACAGAAGGTAGCGGTGTAGTGGGAGAGTGCCGGCGGGCCGCCCCAGGTAAAGCTGTTGCCCTGTATAGAAAACTCCACAGCGTCGCACTTGTCGGCGACCGGCTCAGTCACGGTCACCTTGGTGCTGCAGGTGTAGGTTTTGGTCGTACCGACCTTGTGGGCGATCGCCGTATAGGTCATGGTCGCCGGAGGCGTAACGTACGTGCTCCCGGTCGTACCGAGGTACTGCTGGCTGCCGAGCTCCTTGATGGTGACAAAGACGCCGTCTTCGGCCTTGCCGAAACTCCACGACAGCGTGGTCGAACCACCTTTCTCTACGGTCGAGGGCGTTGCCTTCATCCACGCACAGCTCCACGCATCCGCCTCGGGCGTAGCAGATCGTGCGCCAAGACCCTCGAACGCATAGAGCGATCCGAGGACCAGTATCGAAAGAGCCATGCCACCCATGAGGTAGTGGCTGTACCGTCGTATGTTCTGTGAGATGCTGTTGTTCATGGTGTTTCGTTAGTGCTGCTAACACTGGTAATGGTTCGTAAAGTTATGGTTCCAAATTGAGATCAAAGCGGTGTTTTGCCTACCCACAGCGCAGTGACCACGTACCGATCTTCCTTCGCCCCGAACGTATTGCACGTTGCCAAGGTGAGGATCGGTGTGTCGGTGTGGAAAGCTATCTGTGCCTCATCGGCTTTGACCAGTCGAACCTGCTTGACCTGGTACTCGTGGACATGGGTCGCGGAGTAGACCGAGATCTTCGCACCGGGTTTGAGCTTGCCAAGGTCGTTGAAGGCCTGGTACGCCTTGTTCTTAACGATCGGCAGGTAGCTCGAGTGTCCGAAGATGAGCACGTTGCCGCTCTCTGAAAGCTTCGCCGACGCCGGGTAGTGGACCGCTCCCGTAAGGAGGGCTCGGTCAAGGACCCCTGCTTCGGTCGATTCGGGGGCAATGATCGGCGTATCCACCCCGATAGCTTCGATCGTGATACGAACCGGGAGCACCTCCTCGCGGACCTCCGGGACGACAGGCAGCGCACTTGCCGCGGTAGCAAGGACCAGCGACTCGTCGGTCGCCACGGTCGCACGCGGTACGGGCACAAAGTCTATTACAAAGAGCGCGATCGCAAGGACACTGAAGGTCAGACCGGTACGAAAGAATAGGCCGTGTACGCTTGTCTGTGTCGCTCTGATCGTTGTCGTTCCCTGCATAGGCTGTGGCCACACTCTACACAGAATTGACCGTCTGTAAAGGTTGGCTGCTCGTGTGGTACTTAATATATTACCATTTTTCTAGCGTTTGTCAATTGGCGTACTGAAATTGCAAAGGTCACGCATGACCGCACGCACTACGTAGCGCGCAAGGGATATCTCCCCCGCAGACGGGGTCACGCTCTCGTGTACCGGAGTCACCTGCCCAGTCCTGGTCACCAGAACGGTCGGCAGGACACGTAGTGCTTGTAGCTCTTCCTCTGCTCTTTGCGCAGCTGTACGTGCTGCCCGCTTTGCTTCGCGTTTTGCAATCCGTTCCCTGCGACGCACCTCTTGCTCTCTAACGTATGCCTCGTACTCGAGCACGAGCTCGGCCATGACCGACCGGCCCCAGGCGAGCAGCCGTTCGCCATACGAACGCACGTTCGAGATGAGCGCGTCCACGTTGCTGCGCATGCGCGCAATATCTGCGTCAGTGAGCAATGGCCGAGGCGTATTCCTGCGCTCCATGATCCGAACATCATCAACAGTGCCCGCATGGACAAGCACGCCGTAGGTGGTCATTTCCGGATCGAGGAGCGCATCATGACTCGGTGACTCGTGCGCGTCGTACACGAACACACGACCGCACTCCGAAACGATACGGTCGATCTCCAGCTGCGCTCGTGCATGGAGTTCATCAATGGTGGTATTGGTTTGTGTGTAGGTATTCATGATCGTGCGCTCGGTCAGAGTTTGTTGACAAAGCCCCCAGTATGTGGACACTGTGCGTTAGTCGTACAGATCTCGCCTGGTGCCTATTGCACGTAACCTCGGTAAGGACAGCCGAGTGCGCATCGGTAGGGCATTTTGGACAGAACGGGAAAGTACTACGGTGTATCAAATATAGCATGTATGAACGATATTGTCAATTTGTCGGTTCACGAAGCAGTTGACATATCAAGTGTTTCGTGATATATAGAAAGCATCATTATAAGATCACTATTCGCATTACTTTACTCGCGCAGGCACACCCTTCCTCGGGTCGCCAGCACCACTACTACTACCATGAACGATAAGAACACACAGGAGACACCGACCAACCCGCGCGGTGAGCGTATTGCATCGGGGATCATGAAGAGCCTGGCCATCATTGGTCTTATTGCTGCGCTCACGCTCGCGGCATGGCTGGCGGTACAGCTCGTACGCACCATACCGAACGCTGGCGCACGCCTGCAGGGAGCAGTAGTCGCGGTGCAGAGCATGTTCCGAGAGACCCCGCGCGAGTCGCTTGCATTCGCCATCGACAACCGCAACGTGCCGGCAAACGAGGAGTACCGTGTCACGTTCGAGTACACCGGCGAAGCTGCCCCAGAAGAGTATCTCTTCTCGTACTCATGCGCGGATAACGTCCGGCTCGAGGTGGAGACCGGAAATGGTTGGGAGAACCTTGCGTGTGAGGTCTCGGTACCCTTGCGCGAACGTTCATTCTCGATCATTCCCCAGTCTGACAGCAACAGGTTCGTGGATGTCAACCTGACCATCGCTGCACGTGAGGGGATGCTCTCGGACACGACGCTCGTCACCATTGTGAACGACCGGATCGCCGACAGCCGGAGCACGCTCCTTGGCACAACGACCCCGCGCGACACTGACCAGGAAGGTCAAAACGGCGCAACCGGCGGAGCAACGAACGGTGCGGCCTCGGACGCCGATCGCGGCGGAAGCGACACCGGGGCAACGAGCGGTGCAGCAACACAAGCACCGGTCGCACGGCCCACGGTCGTGACCCCGATCCGCCCCACGGTCACGCCTGGCCCGAGCGACCTTGCGGTCAATATTCTCGAGACCGGTATCATGGCACCGGTCCAGGGCAAGAACGTCCTGTTCCCGCTCCCCACCATTCCGGCCGACAAGACCGCCGGGGTATCGTTCACGGTCACCAATAAGGGTGGCGAGCCATCGGGTGCTTGGGCGTTCATTGCATACCTCCCGATCGAAGGTAACCCGACCTACCGCTACACCTCACCTGCTCAAGACTCCCTGCCGGCAGGTGCCGAGGTCGAGTTCACGCTCGGTTTCGATGAGGTCCTCAAGCGTTCGACCGGCACGATCAAGATCGAGCTCGTCCCTACCAAAACGACCGACCCCCGTGCGAACAACATCGACCAGGTCGCGATCAAGATCAAGCATTAATAATCGGATCGGATACAGAAAACGCCCTGCTCACCACAACGTATGATCAGGGCGTTTTTCGTTGACCTATGAACGAACATGCGAGCAGCGCCATCGGTCGAACAGAGCGGTTCAGATATCGATCTCGGCAAGCTTGGCATTGCTCTGAATGAAAGATTTTCGTGAGGCAACATCGCTCCCCATGAGCGTCTCGAACACATGGTCGGCCTCGGCAGCATCCTCGATGTCGACCCGCAACAGCACGCGATTGCCTGGGTCCATGGTCGTCTGCCAGAGTTCTTCCGGATTCATCTCTCCCAATCCCTTATATCGCTGGATCGTCACTTTGGTGCTCTTCTTAGCAGCCTCCACCTCTTCCTCCTCTGGTTCAGGTTCGGCTGCTTCATCGACCGGCTCGGGTGTTTCCTCGACGCTGACGCCCATATCCTTCAGGGCGGCCACTTTTTCCTCATCGGTATACACGTACCGAATATCCTTGCCCCGCGATATCTTATAGAGCGGAGGCTGCGCGATGTAGAGGTAGCCACCCTCGATGACGGGAGCAAAGTGGCGGAAGAAGAGCGTCAGAAGGAGCGTGCGGATATGCGCTCCGTCCACGTCAGCGTCGGTCGCAATGATGATCTTGTGGTAGCGCAGCTTTTCAAGATTGAACACATCACCGATCGCTGTTCCGAGCGCGACCACGAGTGCCTTGATCTCGTCGCTCCCGAGCATGCGGTCAAGGCGGGCGCGCTCAACGTTCAGGATCTTGCCTTTCAACGGCAGGATAGCCTGCGTTCTGCGGTCGCGGCCCATTTTGGCACTGCCGCCCGCGGAGTCTCCCTCAACGATAAAGAGCTCGCTCTCGTCGGCGCGCCTGGTCTGACAGTCGGCAAGCTTGCCCGGCAGGGTCATGCTGTCGAGCGCACCCTTTCGCAATACCGAGTCCTTTGCGGCCTTTGCAGCCTTTCGTGCTTTGAGCGCGAGGACCGACTTGTTCACGATCTGCTTGGCATCGTCCGGGTTCTCCTCAAGGAACGTATTGAACGCTTCGCCGAACACCGTCTGAACGGCGCTCTGTGCCTCGACCGAACCGAGCTTTGCTTTGGTCTGCCCCTCGAACTGCACCTCACGCAGTTTGACCGAAATGACCGCAGTCAGGCCCTCAAGAACGTCATCACCTGTAAAGTTCTCTTCCGATTCCTTGAGCAGGTTCGCTTTGCGTGCATACGTATTGAGCGTTCGGGTGAGCGCGGTCTTAAAGCCGGTGAGGTGCGTGCCTCCCTCACTGTTGTACGTATTGTTCGCGAATGCGGTTATCCTGGATGCCAGGTCGTCCGTGTACTGGAGTGCGACCTCGACGCCGACCACGTTCGCATCAAGATCGGCCCGTTCAGTGTAGAAGACGTTCTTGTGGATCGGTTTTTGGTGCTGATTGTAGAAGGTGATGAGCGAACGAAGCCCTCCCTCGAAATAGAAGGTCATGCTGGGCGCGTTCAGCCTCAGGTCCTTCGCGTACATCTGGCCCTCTAGTGCTTTTTCAAGTTTCTTCTGATCCTCACCACGCAGGTCGAGCACGGTGACCCGCATTCCCTTCACCAGGTACGCCTGCTGGCGCAGGTGGGCGACGATCTTGTTCCAGTCGAACTTTACCCCCTCTTTGAAGATCTCTGCATCGGGAGCAAAGGTGATGATCGTGCCGCGTAGCTTTGAGCTGCCGAGCCGCTTCACGGGTGCCTTTTTCTTGCCGCGGATGTACTCCTGGAGGTAGTAGCCACCGTCGCGGTGGACCTCCGCCTTTGTATAGACCGACAGCGCGTTCACGACCGAGACACCGACGCCATGGAGCCCGCCTGAGACCTTGTACCCGTCACCACCGAACTTGCCGCCCGCGTGGAGCGTCGTCATGATGGTCTCGAGCGCCGATACCTTGCTCTGTTTGTGAATGTCGACGGGTATGCCGCGGCCATTATCGACGACGCGTATATGGTCACCAGGCAGGACCGCAACTTCAACGTCGTTCGCAAAACCACCCATCGCCTCATCACGGCTGTTGTCGAACACCTCCCAGATCAGGTGATGGAGTCCCTCGGGGCCGGTCGTGCCGATGTACATGCCCGGGCGCTTGCGTACGGGATCCAGTCCCTCGAGAACGGTTATCGCATCGGCACCGTATGCGCTCGGCTTCACATCCTTATCCGTGTAGGGTGACTCTTTTTTCGTAGGCATGAATACAGAAAATGGCGTTACCCTTAGAGAAAGTATAACATTTTTCATTGCCGACCGATACACCGTCTGTATTGACAAATCGCTGCTGTATGGCCCCTGCTCCGCCTGAACAACGCGACATCTGTGGTATAGTAGGGTACGAGGTGTTTCGTTACCAATCAGTACAGCTACTATGAACAAGATCCTGCTTATACTTGTCCTACTCGCCGTCCTCAGTGGACTTGCCTACTATGTGATCGAGCGCGGCACGCCGGCCGCTGACCGCACCGTGACCTCGTTCGAGGAGTGTGTCGCCGAAGGAAATCCGGTCATGGAGAGCTACCCGAGGCAGTGTCGCAGTCAGAACGGCGAACTGTTCGTCGAGCAGATCGAGATGGACACAGAGGAACCCGTGTCTGACGGTGCTCGCATCGATCCTGGAGAAGTTGCCACGGACGATGAGGGTCCGGCTGTCGAACAGAGCGGCACGATCCGATCGATCGACCTTGAACAAATGATGGTCGACGGTCCGGCGCGGATCGTCCTTGAGACAACGACCGGCGAAACCGTGACCATCACCGTCCCCTCGATGGGTCTTCCGCTCTGTGCGGCACGAGCCACCATTGCGGATGTTGCCCTGCTTGAGGTCGGGAATACGGTCGCGGTACGCGGAAGCATCAATGCGGAGGGTGAGATCACCCCCTGTACTGCAGCTGACCACTACCTGCGCGTTACCGATTAGCGCCAGAAGCAGCCCGGCATGCAGTACCATGCTCCCTTGGAGCATGGTACTTGTGCTGTACCGCCGTGCGGCGATCTGGCGAAGGCTGCCGCACAGTACCATTGACATTTTTCCGTTATTATGTATACTATCCCCCAGACGGCGATCTTGCCGCGCATTTTGGGAGACTGTTCGATGGGAACTGTAACGTGCACTGATCACCTCACCACCGGTGACGATGCCAATGGGCTCGTGGTCATGGTGATCACGATCCAGGATAGCTACGCTGGCAACACCATACCACTCGTCGTATGCGAGGGAGGTGCTCGCGCCTTCCCTAAGGGGCGTATCCGCTACCTCGTGAACGACACAGGGAAGGTCGTGCGTCCCGAGACGCCGCATGAGGCGCTCCGACGAGAGCTCTGGCACGAAACCGGACTGCAACTCGACCATGCAACACAGGTGGTCGCGTACGACGAGTTATTGGTCAGGCTTGGTGGGGAGCTTGTGCCGATGTACTTCTACGCGCTTACGTTCGAGGGTCCGGTGGCCCTTAACACGGAGACCGACGAAACGGACTACGTCGAAGCCGTACTCGAGGTGCCGATCGGCCAAATACGACGGCATGCTTTTCACCCTTGGTACAAACAGCTCCTCTCCTGGGCCGCGCCGGACCTTTACGAGGAGATCTTCGGTTAATGCACAATCCCAAAAGAAGGGCGTACCTGCTCCTCCGGAGCGCGAACGACCTCTACATCCGGTCGACGGTGCTCCTCGCGCGCAAGCAGGACTGGCTGCGCCTGCCACGCACGTTGCTGCCCGGAGACGCACCTGGCGCAGAGGGGGTCGAGGCAGTCCTTTACACGCTCTATGGGGTACGGCCGGTCGCGATCGACCTGGTGCACGAGGGGGTCGATCTTGAGCTACGTTCGGTACCCTGGGTGCCGATCTTCGACGTCCAGGTCGAGCCGTCGGATCTCTTGTGCCTGCAAAAGGAACGGTCGCACTATTTTTTCGCCATGTGCATGGTGCAGCTGTACAAGATCATCCAAGAGACGGATGATGCTGAACGGCTCATTTTCGCACGGGATGCGGGGTGGCTTCATACCATCCTGTATCCCTAACCCTTCGACGGCGCACACGTTCTCTGCGCCGTCGCTTCTTTTTGCCTAGCGGTATGCTCCAAAGACGCTACGCTAGCGCACTTCGAACCCACGGTCACGCAGCGCCTGTTCGATCGCGGCCATCTCCTTCCCTACCTCAGCGTCGTTCAGCGTGCGGTCATATGATTGGAACACCAGGTGGAACGCGCGACTTGTTCTGCCGTCCTTCGTGAACTCATCGAACGGATCGTACCGCACCAAGAGGTCCGACGCGGTCGACACGATGACTGCCGCAACCTCAGCGGCCGGTACCCCCTCCGGCACCCACACAGCCACGTCGCGCAACACGAACGGATACACCGACCACGGCGAGAACCGCGCTCCGGCGTCGTATGGCAACGGAGGCAGGTAACCGGACGGTTCCGGCAGCGTAGGTAGGAGCTTACCGATCGGTGTCTCATATATCCCGTCCTCGACAGTACCCGTAAGGGACGCGCCGAGCACACCGGCGAGCGTCTCGATGTCGCGTTCGAGCATCGCTTGCACCGATGCCTTCCCGCCGCTGCGCATGCCGAGCGCGAGCGCCGTGTACTCGCCATCCTTGGTGAACACGGTCCCAAGCTCAAAGAGCTTCACTGACTCGAGCCCGAGCAAGGGTGCCTGCACTGTGTTCCGTTCCAGCGCTTCCCGTACCCCGAGCGCAAGCGTGCTGCGCAAAAAACCTTTGTCGGAAGCGAGCGGGTTCAGGAGCTCAACGTCACCGCGGTCACGCAGCGTGTACGTGTACACTTCGCTATACCCGAGGTCCACGAGCGTGTGGCGGAGCTTCTCTTCATAGTAGAAACGCTTGTTGAGCGCAGGCCGTTCGGTCTTTTCAGGCAGGACACCTGCAAGCGTCCCGTACCCGTAGACGCGCCCGATCTCTTCGATAAGGTCGGCGGAGATCCGCAGGTCCGTACGTTCCCATGGCGGTGAAACCGTGAAAACCTCGCCGTTCAGGGAGAACTCGAACTCGAAACGTACGAAGATCGCCTCGATCTCCGCCACTGTAAGCGCAGTCCCCAGGAGACCGTTTATCTCAGAAAGGCTCACCGTGACCGGCTCGGATCGTGCCGGCACACGGAACGTGTCAGACACTCCGAGCAGTTCGCCGCCCGCAAGGTCGAGGATGTGCTTGATCGTATCACGCAGCGCAAACGCGGGCAGGTGTGCGGACGGTTCATTCTGGAAACGCACAGATGCGTCCGTCGACAGACCGAGCCTGCGCGATGTCTTGCGTATCGAAATGTAGTTGAAGTTCGCGCAATCGATCACGATGTCGGTCGTCGCATCGGTGAGCTCGGCAATGGTACCACCTTTGATGCCCGCGATATCGAGCGCTGAACCGCTCACGGTATCCCGTATCACAAGGTCGCGTTCGTCCAGCGTGCGTGTCTCGCCACCGAGCAGTGAGACGACCTCTCCCGGCACGGCATTCGTAACGGCTATGGCCCGGGTGCCTTCGTGCATCTCGATCTTGTCGAGATCGAAGACGTGGACCGGTTGACCAAGATCGTGCATGACGAAATTCGTGACATCCACGATGTTGTTGATGCTACGCTGTCCTATGCTTTCGAGCTTTTGCTTGAGCCATGCGGGCGAAGGCCCCACCGTGACCCCCCGCACGATCGCGGCCATGTGCCTTGTGCACTGATCATGATCATCGACCCGTGCCTCAAAGTGCGGAGCATCTGGCCAGTTCGGAAGCGGCTCGTCGAACGGATCGTTCTCGAACGGTCGCCCGAGCAGGGTCGCAAGTTCTCGTGCGATACCGCGGTGCGAAAGGCAGTCGCTCGAACGATTCGCAAGGACATCGATATCGATAACCGAGTCGTCGCCGACCTGCTCGACACCCTCGACCTCGAACGCATGGAACGTGAGGAGCTCGGCAAGCGCCTCCGCCTCCGGGAGCGGTTCATTGAAATAGGTCTGAAGCCAACGGTACGATACCTTCATATTAGAATTGCTGTACGAAACGCAGATCGCCCGTGTGAAAATGGCGCACGTCGTCAACTTCCGCGGCTATCGCGACCAGGCGCTCGATACCGACACCAAACGCGAACCCTGAATAGGTATCAGGATCAATGCCACCTGCACGCAGTACGTTCGGATGTACCATGCCGGCACCCATGATCTCGACCCATTTCTCGGTGCCGTCCTTTTTTTTGAAAAGCATATCGACCTCGACCCCCGGCTCGACGAACGGAAAATAGCCCGGCCTGAACCGCACCGTGATATTGCGCTCGTAGAACTTCGTAAAGAAATGCTCAAGCGTACCCTTGAGGTGCGCGAGCGAAACGTCCTGGTCGATGTACAGCCCTTCAAACTGATAGAACTGGGCTTCGTGCGTCGCGTCGGTCGCTTCGGCCCGGTAGCAGCGCCCGGGCGCAATGATGCGTATGGGTGGCGCGTGCTGCTCCATGTAGCGGATCTGCACGGGTGAGGTGTGGGTACGGAGCACCGTCTCCTCTTTGCCTTTGACCCAGAACGTGTCCTGCATGTCCCGTGCGGGGTGGTCCCGTGGCACATTGAGCGCATCAAAATTGTACCACTCGCTCTCGATGATCGGCCCGTCGGCAAGCTCAAAACCAAGGTCATAAAAGATGGCGTTGATGCGGGATATGGCGGTCGAGAGCGGGTGTAGGGACATGGGAACTGTAATTCAAAAGGCAGAGATCGGAAGGCAAAAGTAGGCCACGCGAACGCACGAACTGAGCAACGCAGCGTATGTGAGCAGTATACGGAATATTGGAGCGTTGGGAAAGGCTACGTGCACAGAGTTGACATACAATCATTGGTACTGTATGGTATCTGCAGTTTGCACCACGTGGAGATTGGTTATGCTTCTTGCGCTCGCGATTCTAGGGCTGTCTATCCTCGCGGATAGTCAGATCGAACGTAATCTGGACCGGGAGCTCGTCTACTGGGAACCATTTCCCTTCTCTATTATGACGATGCGGATCACGGCCTGCTCGCTCCGCTTTCTGCCGCGGGTCGGCTACCTCGCGGCCGGGATCTGTTACGGCAGCGCCCTTTAGAAAGGAAACGATCGATGTTCAAAAAGCGATATGTCGTCATGGCAGGGTCGCTCGCGATCGCAGCGGTCGGGCTTGTTGAGGCGGCGATCAGTCCCTGGGACGCGATCGCGCTCGGCGTGTTCGTGGGGCTCAGTTGCCTCACGGCCACGCATATCTTGGTCGAACTTACGAACCGGCCCTTGCTCGCGTTTGCGACCGGCGGTGCCGCCGTGGCTATCGGCACGCTGGTAACCGCATACGCGCTCCACTAACAACAACCGCGCCTCTCCTTTGAGGCGCGGTTTCCCCTACGTGGACCCGGCTCATTACAATCGGGTCTTCCAGTAGACCTCCCCATCGAAGACGATAATCTCGCCCTCGGCGGTCATCCGGAACGAAAGCCCACGCCCGACTCGTATCGGCTGTATGTTCCGCTGGCTCCGGTCGTCGAGTTCCACCGCATATATGCCACGGCTGGAACCAACAATGACCACGTCGTTCCGATTCGGGAAGAACGCATAGCGCTCGATAGGCTCCTCCCAGTCTATTTTAAGCATTGGCGTACAGGTCGCCATACAGAAGTAGAACGGTGGACGGTCGGTATCCCGTACCCAGGTCGCATAGAGGTCACCGTTCCTGAGCCAGGCTACCACACCCTCACGCTCACGCACCATCGTCCCGTCAGCAAACCCGCTGGACGTCGCGATGCGTTCCGCCCAAGCGGGGAAAACCAGCTCCACGGTGCTCGTGGTAGTGGCAACCAGCTGTCCACGCACCATGACCGTGGTCGAGGTGGCAACCTCCACCGCGAACTGATCCTTGGTGTTGGCGAACAGCACTTGGAGCTCTTGGTACTCGGGATTCGGAACCGTCGTCGTACTCATGACACCTCGCACTGACCGCGTTTCCACCGTTGCGGTCGCCGTCGTCGAACTCCAGACATACTCGATCGGCAGCATCATGACCCGCGCCTCGGTGACGACCTTACGATACACCGGCAGGTCCTTCATCCAGCTATGGTACCCATCACGCTCGACCAGTATGCTGTAGGTCCTTCCCGGGAAGAGCGTCTGTACGAAGGTATTGCGCAGGAACTGTCCCCTGCTCTCCAGGAACTCACCCTCAAGGAAGACGTTAGTGCGCCCGACGTCAGAATGTATGTAGATACCGCCGGTCTGAATAAGGCCAAGCGCATCATCGATGCGGTACCCTTGTGAGTACCCGATAAGGAGCGGCGCACCGATCACGAACGCGACCACCATCGTGGCTAGGAGACCGAGACGAAGCCGGTGAGAAAGTGGGGTCATCGTACGTAAGTTGAAAGAAGAAAGTAGACGGTAGAAAGGATAGGAAAAAGGAAAACCAGCAACTTGAAAACAGGTGATGCTTCCCGCTCTGCTGTAGCTTGATACACTACCTCGTCAACTGTTTTCTGTGTGGTTTCCATAGTTGCGCCTTGCACGCTTTCTGCTTTCTACCTTATATATTCTACATATATTCTACCGTGCCTTCCGGTGTTTCGGGGTCACCCAGAACGCACCGATGTACCTTCCGAACATGAGCCTGGCCTGTGCATGGAGCCCGGGGAGTGCGCCGAAGACGATGATCGTGAACGGTACCAAAAGCCACTGGAGCGCTGCGATCGCGTACGTGAGCCGCGGGTGTTTACGCCGGTGAGGCGGTAGGCCGGGCATGAGCGAGAACGAGATCACCGCAGCAAGGACAAGTCCAAGCATCGCGATCACCATGAGGTTACGGGTCACATACGGCAGGTTATAGGAGAGCACGGTCTCACGGAACGCATCGCCGCCGAGGATGAGCGGCAGCCACCCGAGGAGCAAGATGATGAGCGGGCTTGTGGCGAGCGACCAGAAGCCTTCGAGCTGCACGAAGGTGTGGTGGATCTTCTTCTTGAGCGGTATGTGCGCGTTCTTGATGAAACCGAACATCATGTAGGGGATGTTCTCGACGCCCCACATCCAGCGGAGGTGCTGGCGGTAGATGTTCGCAAGCGTGCGCGGCAAAGAGGACGCGAGGTTCGCATCCATGGACACCGGATAGCTGATAGGTATCGAACGATAATCCCCATTGTTCGCCAGGTAGAGGTTCCAGAATATGCGGCTGTCGTCACTGATCATGTTCTTCTGCCAGTACCCGACCTCGTAGAGGGCGCGGAACGAAACCGCATGGCTCGAGAAGGTGGTCAGCTTCTCCGGCCGTTCCTGCTGGATCATCTGCCAGAACGTGCTCGAGAATGCCGCGACCCGAGAAACCGCGGGCGCGTCCCAGATATTGTTGTTGTAGACCGGAACGGGTTGGAACGACGCATGGTGTGGTCGTTCCGTCGTGAGGAAGTGCCACGAAAGGCACAGGAAGTACTGCGGGAGCACAACGGTGTCGATATCGAACGCGGAAACGATCACGTCGTCATATGGTATCGCGTGAGTATCGAGCACCTTGGTGCGTGCCTCTTCGGCAGCGTAGGTGATGTTCGGTCCCTTGCCCCTGATCTCACCCGGCAGACCATCGGGATGCGTGGTGAGAAGCACGTGACCGAACGTGTTCTTGTACTTCTCTTCCATGCGCACACCGATCTCTCGCGCTTCTTCCCCGGCGCGTTCTTCGGCCGCAAGGACCAGAATGATCCGCTTTCGGTCGTACTCCGCAACCTCGAGCGCGGCAAGTGCCTGATCGACGATCTCTTCCCCTTCTTTGTAGAACGGCATGATCACCATGTGGTAGAGGTGTTCATACTTGAGCGTAGCGATCTTCTCGCGCCAATTGACCTTCATGTTGTGCTTGAGCCTGCGCCAGTTGTGACGCTGGTGTACGCCCAGGTATATGGTCTTGAGGAGCCAGTATAGGTCGAACGCAATGATGAAGTACGCGGCCGAGGTCGGTGCTGCGAACGAGAGCACGACGACCAGGGCGAGCGTGCCGAACGAGAGCGCTCCGGGAATGATCTCGAGCGCACGGTACACCACGTAGTCCCGTCCTGAAAGATCACGCGCGTGCGCTACCTGAAAATACGACGTCTGTGCATACCCTTCTTTCATGAGCCGGAGAGAGGACTCGAACCTCCGACCAACGCTTTACAAAAGCGCCGCTCTACCATCTGAGCTACTCCGGCGTCTTGAGGCTCCGACAGGTACGTCAGGGACTCAAAATGCCTGGGTTCGCTAGAGCGCTGCCTCGACACGGTTCGAACGAGCGCGCCGTTGTATCTGCTCTCTACCAACGACATCATACCGTACCCGCTCACACGTGGCGAAAGAATAGTGCACTGCCTGCACGCCGTGCAAAGCGCTTCACTTATGCGTCCGCATCCTCGCGAACCCGCTTGTTCCGGGCGGTCCTTCTAAAGAACGCTGCTGTTCTCACGAGCCGGCGTTCGAGCCATCGGACGAACAGCAGCACGAGGTACGTCATGAGGTGCAACGTCCGTACCAGCACATCGCGCCGAACGAAGTCGAGCGTCCGTCCCGCCACCGTGCCGATCAGGTGTCCGAGCCGAAGCACGCCGCGATCGAGCGCATCGCGCCGATCAGCGAACACCTCGTGTGCGCGCGCATGCTCGAACTTGCGGAACCCGACCAGGCCGAGGAGCAGCGTCGCTGCTATGCCGAACACGTACTCCATGCATTAACGGACGGAAAAACGGACGCACTCGGAGACCTCGATACGCTCTCCGAACTTCTGCACCGCTCCGTCGATGAGGTCCTTGATCGTCCTCGATGGATCCTTGACGAATGACTGCTCCAAGAGCACCTTGTCCTTGAGGAAACTGTCCACCTTACCCTGCACGATGCTGAGGCGCTTGTTCTCCGGCTTGTCCGCCGCTTCCTTCTCGAACAGCTCACGCGCCTTGGTGATGTCCGCCTCTTTGACATCCTCGCGCTTGATGAACTCGGGAGATGTCGCGGTCGCATGCATCGCTATGTCATACGCAAGCGCGAGGAACTCCGTGTTCTTCGCAACGAAGTCCGTTTCACACGAAAGCAACACAAGGGCGCCTACATCCTTCGACGCATGAATATACGACTGGACGACGCCTGCACCGAGGCTCCGGTCCGACTTTTTCGCAGCGGCCGCGCTTGATTTCTTGCGAAGGACGATGAGCGCTTTTTCCTGATCGCCGTCAGTCTCCTCGAGCGCCTTCTTGCAATCCATGACCGAGAGTCCGGTCCGATCGCGTAGTTCCTTGATATCTGCAGGTGTTATCGCCATAGTGTGCTCAAGCGCTAATGACCAATAAACAACGAACGTAAGGACCGAGGTACCTAGGCCGTTTCGGAGAGCGAACCGGCAGGCTTCTCTTTGAGTCCTTCACCGTACGCAACGGCTATTTCATTGACGAAGTACGCAATAGACTTCTGTGCACTGTCGTTTCCCGGTATCGGATAGGTCACCTGGTTGAGGTCGCAGTCTGAGGATGCAAGGGCGATCACCGGGATACCGAGCGCTACGGCCTCCTTCACAGCGCTCTGCTCCTTTTTCGGATCCACGACGAACAGCGCATCAGGAACACGTTCCTTCATCGAAACGAGCCCTCCATATACCGTATCCAGCTTCTCGATCTCACGATCGATACGCAGCCGTTCGAACTTCGTGTACTTACTGAACTCGTTCTTATCCCTACCGCTCGAAAGCTCCTCAAGTCGCATGATGCGCTTGCGTATCTCGCTGAAATTCGTCAGCGTTCCCCCGATCCACCTGCCTGCCACGAACGGCAATGCATGCTTTGAGGCTGCAGCACGAATGGCGGAGTATGCCTCGGGCTTCCCCGCAACAAAAAGGAGCTGCTTGCGCTCACGGGCCAGCTCGCGAACATAGGTCTTTGCTTCCTCGAGCATCACGGCGGTCTTCTCAAGGTCAAAGATCTCGACATTGCTCTTCCTGCCGAATATGAACCTGCCGGTCGACGGATGTCGGCGGCTCTTCGGGTAGCCAAAATGCGCCCCCGCATTGAAGAGCGCCTCGAGCGCTGGGTTCGTTTGCGCGTTCTCAGTACTGGTCATAGTGACGAAGAGTGTACCATAGAACGATTTATACGCAAGACCAGGACCCCGGGAACGCGCACATGCTCCGCGCCCGGGCTCTGTCTGGGCCGGCGCCTAGCTATATGAGGAGCGCCGCCTTTTCTTCAAGTTTCGCCAGGATCGGTCCCAGGTTACCGGCCAGGATGGTCTCGATGTTGTGCCATGATTCCTTGATCCGATGATCGGTGATGCGGTCCTGGAGCACGTTGTACGTCCGTATCTTCTCGCTCCGGTCTCCGGTACCGATCTGGCCTTTACGTTCTGCGGCGTACTTCTTGGCCTCCTCTTCTTCCTTGAGCTCCAGGAGTTTTGCCGTGAGGATCATGAGTGCTTTTTCACGATTCGCGTTCTGGCTACGTTCCGAGGTCGACCGAACATCTATCCCCGTCGGCTTGTGTATGAGCCGCACCGCGGTCTCCACCTTGTTCACGTTCTGTCCCCCTGCGCCCCCGGAACGGGAGAACTCCATGTCGAGGTCAGCCGGGTCGATCTCGAACTGGACCTTCTTTCTTATAGGGAGCACCGCAACCGACGCTGTTGACGTGTGGATACGGCCCATCTTTTCGGTCTCCGGTATGCGTTGAACTCGATGGACACCTGTCTCAAAGCGTAGCATCCGATAGACGTCTTTGCCGCGAATCTCGAACGTCGCTTCCTTATAACCACCCAGGTCGCTGATCGATTCCGAGACGGTGCGCACGCCCCACCCTACCGTTTCCGCGTATCCGCGATACATGTTCGCAAGATCGGCCGCAAAAAGCGCCGCTTCGTCGCCTCCTGCCCCGGCACGGATCTCGAGAATGACCTCGTTCGGATAGCGTTCCTCCTCTTCATCCTGCTTGAGGATATCGTCCATCTGTGCCGCAAGGGCTTCCTGCGCCGCCACAAGCTCGACTCGTTCAGCGTCCGCAAGCTCGGCCATAGCAGGATCAGCACGCGCGAGCGCTTGCAGTTCTTCAACCTTATGCCCGAGCCGCTCACACTCGCCTGCGAGGTACGCTGTTTTTGGGTTGTCCTTGTATTTTGATATGTCCATAAAAGGTAAGCTACGAGCACCAAATTACACGTTCCAAATAAGATTCACCGATCCCAGGCTGAACTATTACATCCACCAACACCTTTGCGCACTTTTTGAGTATCTGGGTTTGTACCTTATTTGTCTTCTGTAATTTGTTATTTTGTGCTTCGACCATTATACGTCAAAACCGCCAAGGGGCGGCCTTACGTTCGAACAGGGTCGCTATTTTCCTGCGGCAGCTGCGCGCTTCTTGAACTTCTCGACCCGACCTGCGGTGTCGACCACCGTCTCCTTGCCCGTATAGAACGGGTGGGATGCGCTCGAGATCTCGATCTTGATGAGTGGGTATTCTTTCCCTTCCCACTCACCTACCAGCTTGGTCTCGATCGTCGATCCCAGGAGAAATCGCTCGCCGCTCGTGACGTCCTCGAAAATGACCTTGCGGTAGTTTTTTGGATGGATGCCCTTTTTCATACGTGGCGAATTGTACCAGAACTCTATCCGATGTGCAACACGGCCGAACCGGGTCAGGCCAGGTGCCCCGACGCGGGGCGGCACGTGTTCTTCGTGTAAAAAAAAGCGGCACGGGGCCGCTCGCAGTCTCATATTGTATTCGTTTGCTGTTGCGTTCTGTCAGATACCCACCGGGTACGCCCGAAGCACGATTTGGCCCCGACGTGCCCGGCCATCGGCCGTTTGGAGCGGTTGCGCTTGGTTTGCCCCGACGGGCATCCAAAAGAACCGTGGACGTGGCCCCTGTTCCAGGAACAGGAATCCGTCGGCGAGAAGCCTTTGCTTTACGTCCCGGGGCAGATCAAGGAGATCGGCCATGCCTGCGACCACACGCGCGACCGCCAGGCTCGGGTGGTAGCTCCTGCCGTCGTCTGCGGCATAGAACTCCGGGTACTCGTCCTGGGTCAGTGTGTCAAAGTGGACCGCCCAGTAGACACCGCACACGATGACTACCGGCCGCTCGCCGATGAACGGGGTGTTGCGCCAAAAAGGGCTTGTGACCGCTTGTGTTCGTGTACTCACCGAATCCTCTCTCATTTCCTGGCCGAGATAGTACACGAGTTACGACGCGCTGCAAGCCTTACTGTCCGAGCTGTTTTAGGGCGTCGATCTGCTTTTGGTAGTACGCGGCGTGCTCCATGACTCCGTCGCCATAGAACGCATAGCTCGGGTTCGAGGCATTTCCCCACCCGGCGAAGTAGCGAAGCGCCGCAAGCCGCTCGGCCTCATACCCACCCCGGTCGGCGCCGTTATCTTTCATGAGGATACCTGCGGCGATGAACGCATCCTGATTATCCCACGGGTTCGAGGGGCTCTGCTTACCCCGCACGGCACGTAACCGGTCAGCGTTCGGATTGTAGGCCCAGGGTCCTGCCCAGAACGTGTCCCAGTCGAAGCTGCGGGCGCTATTGTTACAATCACCGCTCTTCTGATTGATATACCCGCCATAGCACGCCCAGGTCGAAGGTATGAACTGTGCGGGACCCATAGCACCTCCCCACCCATACCCGGGCTTTGCCGAGACCGGCATGCGGTTGGGATCGACGCCTAGGGTCGCGGCTATGACCTGGAAGAGCGGCCGGTCACGGGTCGGGTGCATGTCGCTCTGCCAGTTACCGTTCCCAAGGAACTCGCCGAGTCGGGTCTCCTGCTTGAGGATACCCAGGATCAGGGCCGGGCGAACGCCCGTCTTGGCGCTCGCGAAGTTCGCGTACTCGATAGCCTCCCCGAGGTTGATCGCAGCGGAGCCTCGCAATTCGAAAAGCTCGCTCCGTATCTGTGCTGCGGTACGCTGCGAGGTGGCAAGCATTTGCTGGTATTGCACCTCTTGACCCTTCGTCGCCTTGAGGATGCGTGCCTTTTCCTGCTCCTCTTCATCGAGCTTCTGTTTCTGTAGCAACTGGAGCTGCTTCAGGTCAACTTCGCTCGAATGTTTGTTCTCGAGAGCGCTCTTCACCTGATGGTTCTGGTCGCGCAGCGTTTCGATCTCCTCGAACGAGTGCTGCAGCGCGATCTTGACCGCCTCGAAATCGTCGAACTCCTCGAAGAACTCTGAGAAGCTCTTGCCAGAGAGGACGATTTCGACGAGCGACATGTCGTCTATTTCCGCGGTCCTACGCACGAGCTCTGCCAGGGACTCTTTCTCGCGGTCGAGCCGGTCGGTAAGCTCTATAATGGTGACCTCCTTATCAAATATTTCGTCCTGGAGCTTCGACAGCGCCAGTTCGCGGGCACGAATGTCGAGCCGCGCTTTTGCTATCTTCGTATCGATGATGCCGAGGTCGCGCTCGAGCGACACGCGTTCCCCTTGTTTGCTCGACAGCAGGGTCTGTTGCTGCTGGATCAGTTTCTCAAGCTCTGCGAGCTGCGCTTCAAGTTCGGCACGCCGCTTAGCGACCAACTGTTCGCCTGTTTGGGCATGGCCGATATCGAGCGCCGTCGAAAACGATAGGACGCCGATCGTGAGTGCTAGAATGAGCGCGATTCCGTATCGAGTACGCATACAGCAAGTATACCGCGGAGCGGCGGCACGGTGAAGTGCCTGCTTGGTGTGGAGTACTGCCCTGGGTTTATGCGGACCTGAACCAACAACCGAGCAACAAAAAGCGCGGATGCGCTCCGTGTCTGCGTTTCCCGAGCACAACGACTACTCGGCCTTTTCTTCCTTACCCTTCTTTTCCACCTCGATCGAAGCGACGTCGGTCGGACCGGTCTCCGCCTCCTCTTCGCTTGCCGCCTGGACGAGCGCCACGACCTCCTCAGGGTCAGCAACCGCAGTGACGCCGCTCGGGAGCTTGATATCAGCGATACGGATCTGGTCGTCAAAGGTCTTGAGGTTCGCTATGTCGACCTCGATCTCGTGCGGAAGGTCCTTCGGAAGCGCTTCGATCGTGATCTCGTGCATGACCTTGATGAGCGTACCGCCAAGTTCTTTCTCGGCCGGTGCGGTACCGGTCCACATGATCTCGACATCCACCTCGACCTTGACATCCTTGCGAACGGCATAGAGATCAACGTGGGTGGGCACCCCGTAGATAGGATCAACGCTCACCTCCTGAATGAGGACATCCTTGTCGCTCGAGAGCCCACGGAGGGAAACGATGCTCGACTCACCGGCGTCCATCCACACCTTTTCGAACTCTTTGAGGTCAATCGTGAGGTTGGTGGGAGCCTCGCCCGCGCCATAGAGCACAGCGGGGATACGCTTCAGGGCGCGCAGCTTGCGTGCCGCTTTGCTGCCTGTCTCTGTCCGTACCTGTGCCAAAAGCTCGACGCTCATATGTAAGTAACGAGTATACCGTGTTTTTTTTATATGGCAAGTACTGGTACTATGACCCTATTGTCAGACAGGTAATCGTACCCCTATGCAAGACGAGTTAGACTTCGTAGCCATTGGCGACATAACGACCGACGAGTTCATCGAGCTCAGGACCGACCGAGCGGTGGTGAACAAAGACCTGTCAGGCCGTGAGGTGCTTTCCATGTACTTTGGCGACAAGCTCGAGTTCATCGGGGCCGTCAACGTGCCTGCTGTTGGTAACAGCCCGAACGCGGCAGTTTCAGCAAAACGTCTGGGACTCAGGACGGCGCTCGTCTGCGACATCGGCGATGACGAAGGCGGAACGGAGATACTCGATTGGCTCAAGAACGAGGGTGTCGATACTCGGTTCGTTGACATTCAGAGCGGCAAAGAAACGAACCATCACTACGTACTGCGGTATGGACCTGAGCGAACGATACTCATCAAACACGAAACGTATGAGTACGTCGTGCCAGACATGGGCAACCCGAAATGGCTCTACTTCTCGAGCGTCGGCGAGCACTCGCTCCAGTACCACCACGATATCGCGACGTACGTGCATGAGCACCCCGAGACCAAGCTCGCGTTCCAGCCGGGAAGCTTCCAGATCCAGCTTGGCTCAGAAACCCTCAAGGACGTCTACCAGGCATGCACGCTGTTCTTCTGCAATAAAGAGGAGGCGCAGACGATCCTTGCTACGGACGAGAAGGATATGCCGATCCTGCTGCGCCGTTTCCGCGAGCTCGGCCCCCGCATGCCGGTCATCACCGATGGTCCGCGCGGTAGCTACATACTCGATACGAACGATGAGGTCTGGCACATGCCCATGTACCCGGACCCTAGCCCTCCGGTCGACCGAACCGGTGCCGGGGATGCGTTCAGCTCGACCCTGACCGGCTTTCTTGCGGCGGGACTTTCGGTACCTGAAGCGCTTGCCCGAGCACCGATCAACAGCATGTCCGTGGTCCAGCACATCGGGGCACAGAAGGGCCTCCTCTCGCGCGACGCGATCGAGGAGCATCTGCGGAACGCCCCCGAGGACTACCGCGCAACCAAACTGTAACGTAAACGCACCAAGCCTTTGGAACGCAAAAAGCGACAGGCACCAGTCGCTTTTTTGCTGTGCGCTGATGAGGCGGCGCTACTCGCACTGGAGCGCGGTACGGCACTGTGCCCGGGCCTCGGCAGGCGCTTGGTCGCACGCGGCACACTGCACCGACTCAAGGTCACCCGCATCGGTCCGCATCTGCCCGAGGATATCGCTCATGTCCTGGAACTCGATATCGCTCGGCGGCACGAACCGGCCCGGGTCGACAACCCATGGAGCGCAGGCGTACTCGACCGCATCGTCGGACTCGAAGAGATCGTTCGACTCATCGACGGTAGCTTGTGAGCGCTCATCGATCGCGAATTTCATGGCCATCTCACCGGACGGGCCCTGGCCCCAGGTATAGACGTAGCTGCCATCATGTATCGTGCTCATGCGGTACACCGCACCCTGCTGCTCGATGGTGAAATCCCCCCGCACACGTTCGCCAGCGAGGTAGGTCGTACCCTCGGTCCGATTATCGGACTGAGGGTCCTGGTACGCGACGTCGCAGATCAGGTCCTGTCCGAGCGCAAGCAGGCTCTTGAGCGAACCGGATCCGCTCACACGAGCATCTTCTCTTCCCGTGTCGGCACTCTTGTCCTCGCCCTGGGGATCGGTTGGAGCGCGGAGCACAAAGAATGCGGCACCGGCACCTACGAGCACGAGCACGGTGATGAGCATGATAGGTTTGTTCATGGTGTGTGGCGTTACGGATATGGAGCCTATACTACCACGCATCGGAACACGAGCGCACTGCTCGACTTAGGGACCCGGAAGCTAAGCGAACATCACCCGTGTCACAGTTTGTACCTCCGGAGCTCACTTCGGCGCAGCTCATGATCGGGCACCATGCGCGCCACGAGCGCCCAAAACTCAGGTGAGTGGTTCAATTCCTTAAGGTGACAGAGCTCATGTACGAGCAGGTAATCCTGTAGGGAGGGCGGCAGGAACAGTATCCGATAATCGAAATTAAGATTGCCTCGGGCCGAACAGCTTCCCCACCGTGACACGTTTCGACGTATTGCGATACGGTTGTACGCATACCCGTACTGCTCGTTCAAGACGCTGAGCCGCATGGTCACGAAACGACGCGCCTCCTCTTTACGTGAGAGGTATGCTGCCTGCTCCGCTTCTCTACCTGGACCATCGACCACGACGAGACGCGCACGCGCTTGTGCCACCCAATCGCGCTGCTCAGTGAAAAAGCGGTCCGCCTCACGACGCGACACCCACTTCGGTATCGTCATCGTCACCCGTCCGCTCGAATGGACCGAGAGCGTCATCCGCTTTTGCCCGGCACGTTTACGCAGTACGTACGTGCACGCTTCTGGAGGATCGCCGCTAGACCCCTTTCGCATACACCTGGTTCCAGAGCGCGTCAACGTCGATATGGAGATGCTGGGGCAGTTGTGAGAGCACGCGCCTGAATACCGTTTCCTTGAGCTCCTTTGACCAGAGTCCATCGGGACTACCGCCCTTCGCCACCTGGTCCTTCTGCCATGCCTCTACAACACCCTTCACGTTCGCGAGCGGGATACTCACGAGCACACGGTCCGAAATGGTCACTTCACCTTCTCTCCGCTCTCGTGCCACCGCGCGTTCTATCTGGTCTTGTTTCGTTCGCAGCAGCTCTGTGTCGCCCTTGATAGTGAACTGCACACCCACGTCGGCAAGCTCCGTGTGCACCCCACGTGCATGATCCTTTATGTGGACGATGAAATCGATCTTCTGTTCGACATCCGCATCAACGGATACGTCCTCGACCGAAAACGGAAGGTCGTGATCGACACTGATCCGCGTCATGAAGCTCTTCACCAACCGTTCTGCGATGAGACCCGCGTACTCGTGAGCCGCGTCGGTACCCTCTATGGATTCGTCGACCATGCGGCGATACGCATCACCTGTGGCTGTGTGCTCGTGTTCCTCGCCATACGCCTGTATGAGCAAAATCTGCTTGTCTGCCCAGCGTGCAAGGACATGACGCATGGAATCGACCAGGTACTGCTTTTTGAGGCTATAGGGCACGCTCGTGTCCAAACGGTAGGCGGTACCCCAGAGCGGAGCGACCGCCAGATCACCTGCCGTGAGCACACCGGCGCTTGCTCCTTTCTTTCCATACAGGCGGAGCTCGCCGTCGTGCCACTTGACCGAGCGCGGATGCACGGATTCCAGGGTGTACCCCACCGCAACACCTGTCCGATCAAGCACCTTGAGGTCGCGGTGGAGCTGCTCCATGAGCTTCGCCTTGAACTTCTGTAGATCGTACACGGACTCCTGGATGGTCTTGTGCGTGCCGTACGCACGCACCGCATCTTCTATCACCTGTCGTCTGTCGCCGAGGAGCTGTACCTCAGGGTCTGGACCTGCATCATCGTCCTGTTCGGGAAGCGCAGCGAGGTCGCGTTTCGCCACCTCGTTCATACTCCGCATCGTCTGTTCGAACCTTTCACGCATGTTCCTCCAGTATACGCGAGTAAGGATACATGCGAAACGCACAGGGCGCTCTGTGGCGCCCTGTGATCTGAATGCTTGTGTGGATCCCTAGCACTTAGCGAAGTGCGAGGTGTGCGTGAGGCCCCCAGCAGTTCTTGGAAGCATTCCAAGGACGGGTGCCCTGCTGATCATACAGGAACCGAGCATAGGCAAGGTTATCTTTGAGCTCATGCAGGTCGAGTCCCATGCGACGCGCGGTCGCGCCATGGTAGTACTCGTTGATCTGCATGACACCCAAATCGCTCGCGTTCAGATGGCCTCGTTTGACCCCACCGGTCGCTGGGTCGATGTGGACGAAGCGCGACTCGCACCACGCCACCTCTGCCATGAGCGGTATGTCAGCCCAGTACGCACGGACCGTTTGCTCGGTACGGGCGATACTGTTCGTTTGTTCCAAGGTGCTCGTTCGCTCCGGTTCGTGCGCTTCGGCGACCGGCAAGGCGCTCTGGCGTACGGACGTTGTCTCTACCGCCACGATGGGTATTGTCACGAAGTGTGTCCCCAGGGCGATCGACAACGCAATGATCGTTCCTAAAATAAGCCGCTTCTTAATGATAAACCCGGCCGCCGGCCTCAAGCCTGAGGCGTGGTCATACCCTTCCTGTTCCACAACCCTTCCGGGGCGTTGCACTGGAACAAAAAAGCCTACAGCATCTCTGTAGGGGGCAAGGCAGGCAGTATAGCACAGAAGCTATTGACACGCAAGCTTTTTTTGTGTTCTTATCTTAGCTGTCGGAGCCTCTGGCACGGCCAACCACGCAACACCAGCGGGCCAGAATAACCCTTATTTCAAGCCGCAATACGAAACTTGCAGCAGCGTCAGCGTTGCCGACTAAACAGACAGGCCTCCGCGAGCTATCTGCTGAGCAACGTAGGTCATGGCACCGTAAATGCCACCACGGTCCTTCAAAAGAGCCTGCTTGAGTACAGGTCGAGAGGAAAAGATCTGACACACCTCGTTCATATGGTATTCCACACGCTCAAGCGGGATCGCCGGATCACCTACGATCATCGAACCGCCCAGCACAACGCTCTGGGGTGACCAGTGCACGATCGTGTTGTTCAGGGCATAGGCCAGCCAACGGGCTAGTTCCTCCCAAACGGCCGGATCGTCGACCTCATACGCCTTCTTGTTGAACCGACGCGCGGTCGCCGTACCGGAGAGGTAGTCTTGCGCAAGCCCTGACAGTGCTCCTCCGTAGGCAGATGTATCGAAATCTATGTACTGATGGCCAGGCTCGAACCCGAAGACATTCACGTCAATAGCACCATGAACGATACGTGCGCCTCCCATACCGGTCGAAACGGTCAGGTATGCCATGATATCGTCCCCCTTTCCCGCACCATGGTGCGCTTCGCCGAGAGCGACGATAGCGCTATCGTTCTCGAGGAATACGGGACAGGCTAGTTCTGCTTTGAGGCGCTCGGAGAAAGGTTTCCTGATCCATCCGGGTAGATGGGGTGCATTGACCAGCATAGTATGCTCCCGGTCGAGAGGTCCGGCTAGACCTCCCCCGATCGCTCTGACCGTTGCTCCTTGCGAAAGCTCAGCGACAGCACGGAGTATGAGAGCGATGCCCTCGTCGAAATCCTGAGGGGTGTCAAACTTTACAACGTCGCTCAGGCGGTCGCCGTCCTCAGAGACCGCGATACGTGTCTTTGTGCCACCGATGTCAAAGTATGCGTACATAAGATTTACCAAGACATGCGCCGTTAGCCGCGATCCTGTTCAGGAACGCCGAGCTCGCTACGTACCGTTCGTTCCCTCGACGTACCGTCGAGCTTACAGATGAGTGCATGGGCTTCGTCCGCGCTGTCCACCAGGTAGAACAGGTCGAGGTCCTGGGGTGAGATAGCGCCTTCCTGCTCGAGAAGGCTCTTCCTGAACCATACGGTGAGCGGCTCCCAGAACGCCCGGCCGACAAGAATGATCGGGATCTGGGCGATCTTTTTCGTCTGTACCAGGGTGAGAATTTCGAAGAACTCGTCGAGGGTCCCGAAGCCGCCGGGAAAGTACACGTACACCTCGCTCGCGAACGAGAGCATCACCTTGCGGGGAAAGAAGTAATGGAATGTCTCCGAATCGGTGACGTACCCATTAAGCTTCTGTTCGTGCGGCAGCTTGATATTGAGTCCGACCGAATCACCGCCTGCTTCATAGGCTCCCTTGTTCGCTGCACCCATGATGCCGCCGCCTCCACCGGTAATGATCGCGAACCCGTCCTGTGCCAAGAGCCGGCCGAGCTTCTGTGACTCCTGGTACCAGTGGTTGTCCGGGAGCACTCGTGCCGAACCGAACACCGAAGCAGCGAGCCGGTACCGGCGCAAGAGTTCAAAACCGGACACGAACTCTGCCATGATGCGGAATATCCGCCATGAGGTGAGCGATATGTCCTCGTCGCCTTGCTGGAACAGCTCGTGCTCGACCGGTGGGCGTTTGGGTACGGACATCTGCTCCATACGAAACAGTATAGCACGGCCGTACGTTGTGGAGCCGGCAATCAACAACTGGAGCGGGGGGCGATACAGGGTACTTGACTTTTCGCTCCGTATATGTTATCAATATGCGAGATATATCAACACGAGGTACGGAGGTACGGGAGTCCGAAATGACCGAACATGCTGAGAAACGACCCGTTGAAAACCCGGTCGAATCCCGCAGGCTTACAGCCACGGCCGAGCATGCAATAAGGTATAGTGTGCCCAAGGGCGCGACCTGGCATGCCGGGCGACCTGAGGTCGGCCTTGCGCCATACCTCTCCGTCCCGTTCCACTTCCAGGGTGGGGGGCGTGTGTGGGTCTATGTGCACGGCCCGGATGTCGCGACGCTCCGTGGTCGGACCATCGTCGCCCGTGTTTCAATCCTGAAACGCCGGCGCAAAGACGGGGCACAGGAAGACTATGTGGATGTGGTCTACGTGCGGCATCCACGCGAAGAGGACAGTCTCCACCGGCTGTTCGTCGTCGAGCCCCTGCCCGGACTGCAGGAACAAGCCGGCCAGAACCGCTGGTTCCACTATGACGTCTGCCAAGCAAACGCAGCAGTCGTGATCACACCGGAATCGATCAAGTTCACCAGGGATCTAGGTTTCTACGAGCCACAGCTGAAAGAGCCCGTCACACCAACCGTCGAGCCAATACTCCAGCGCTGGGTGGAAGGAGGTTGGCAGCTCGCCGAAGAAACGGCGACCTACTGGAAAGTGACCAAGGAAAAAAATGGGCGGCGCATCTACAAGGACGTGCCTAGACCAAAAGCGTTCAAAAGGAGAAAGTTGCGGATCGGATAGCCGCACAAACGGGGCCTGTTCGTACTGAACAGGCCCTTTCCCATAAAAAGGTACTAAGTACCTTTTTATGGGAAGCTCTGTACTATACTCCCTGTACCTAGGCTGTTACCTCAACAGCTGCCCAGGCGATGGTCATGTATCGACGACAAGAAAAGGTACTTAGTACCGTTTTTGTATCGGGTCAGGCAGGTCGTACTGCACGAATTCCTGAAGGAGCTTTTTGCCGAAAAGTAGTCGTGAGATCACTTCCGCATGACAGAGTGCGCCGGTCAGCGCATTGTGCGGTTGCGGTTCCTGGGGTATGCCGACGTACACGAGCACCGCGTCCAGGTCGAGTCCGCTGTGCCGGTTCTTCTGGGGCACCGGTATTCCCCGCTCCACCATATGCAGGTAAGCGAGCGAGTGCGTGTCGAGCGTGCGGTACGCGAACGGCCAGTTGTACCCTGCCCGCTCCGCAGCAGCACGAAGGAAATCGCGATCGAAGGAAACGTTCTGACCCGCGAGCGTTTGATCTTCAGCGCCGTCAGCCCAGGTCAGGAACTGTGCTACGAGCTGCGCCTCAGTATCCTTCGCGCTGTCGGTCGCCTCTTCCCGTGTGAAGCCGCATACGGCGAGCGCTTCGTCATCGATGTGGGCGCCGTCCCAAACCCGGCACTCCCGATAGAACCGAAGCTCCGGCTGCTCAAGGTCCAGCGCACCGACCGAGAGGATCGAGTGCTTTTCGTAGTTAACTCCGGATGCTTCGACGTCGACGATGATCATGGTGCGATATGATAGCTATTTTACGGAACGAAGGCCTGTCTCACAACAGGCCTTCAGTCTGCTCAAGTCGGTCAAGCAAAGCGACCAGCTCGCGGAGCTCTTCGGTTACGCCACGCGCTCCGCGCACCAGATGTTGAGCGACTGCGATGAGCGTACCGAGCTGCGAACGAGCCAAGCGACGCGGACTTCCGCTCGCGTAGGGACTGTCCTCACGGAGGAGTAGCCCTCGTTCAAGAAGGTCGAGCACCAGGCGAAGGTACGCCTCATTCTGCCAATGGATGCGGACCACGTGACCCTCGACGGTCTTCCTTCGCGCGAGCCGTGCTCCGATATGATCACGCTCCCCTTCGAAGAGCGACAGGAGCGATGTCTGGCCCTCCTCTTTTTCAAGCAGGTAACGGTCCACTCGCGCGCGCAGCTCCGCAACGCTGAGGCGCGCAGCAAGACAGGACGTAGCCCAGTTCAGGAGCGTCTCGTCGTCGCTCTGCACACGTCGGAGCCGTGCGATCTGCACTGCACCGCCATATGGCAAGTACCCCTGTCTTACCAACACCTGCACCTGCTCCGGCAGCTCGATGTATCGCAGAGCGTTCCGCACCCACGAACTCGACCGGCCGATCCGTTTTGCGAACAAAGTGAGTGTCGTACCATGACAGGTCCGTTCGTACCGAAAGAGCCGGTCGATCGCGTCCGCTTCCTCATGAGGCGGCACCTGTCGGTGGGTATTCTCTGCAAGCTGGATCTCGAGTGCGGCACGCGGTTCTATCGATCGCCGCACATCGGCCCAGTACCATGACTCCGCTCTGCCCTCCTCGATGAGCAGCCGGTATGCACGTGTTCGACGCTCGCCCGCCAGGAGCACCTGGAAACGCCCGTCACTTGCACGGTTAGTGTGGTGGTCGACGATCGCATATTCCGTACCATACACGTGGTTAACGGTCTCAAGATACTCCACGAACCTTTGCTCTCCAAAAGAAGCCACGATCGGCAGCATGAGCATGCCGCCTTTCAGGTAGATATCCTCCGCAAGCTCCTCGATCCCGTCAAAGGACTTTCGAGGTTGCCGCAAGACAATGAGCGTGCCGAGGTCGACACGCGAAACGCTCGGCCGGCGAGGCCGCACACGCTGCTGTTCCATGAGGTCATGCTCCGTTTCTCCCACGAGCATACCACACTTGAGCGTGTGCTACTCTCCTTGGGTTTCGTTCGCTCCCCACCGCTCGAGCCCCTCGCGAAGCTCGTGGTACTCGCGCGGAGTCGTAGGCGTATGGCGCATACCCTGAACGGGAATCACGAGCGCATGCGATAGACCTTCGGTAAGCGCCTCGACATCTTCGCGCAAGGTCGTCCGGTCATTGTCGCCGTGGAGTATAGTTACCGGCATGGTGAGCTTTTCCGCGATCGGTACCAGGTCATAGTGTGCCAAGTCTCGGACGAAGTCGAACGAGAGCTCTTTCTTCGCTCCCGTCTGAGGATCCTTGACGGTACGGAAACCCTGTTCACGCCAACGCACGAAGCCATCGGGATCGTGCCGTTTACATGCGGCTTCATAGCGAGCACCGGAGACCGTGGGGGCGACCAGAACGAGCTCGGTGACCCGTTCCGGATGATCCGCTGCAAAGAGCGACGCGACCGTGCCACCGACACTGTGACCGACGAGGACGAGGTTACCCGTGTACCATTCTTGCTCGGCGACCCACGCGAGCACATCCTCGAGATCCTCGAGGTAGTTCGAGGGAGTGAACTGAGCATACGTTCCGGCGCTCTCTCCCAGGCCATGCGAAGCA
This sequence comes from uncultured Candidatus Saccharibacteria bacterium, assembly GCA_964531785.1. Lineage (GTDB taxonomy): Bacteria > Patescibacteriota > Minisyncoccia > Phycocordibacterales > UBA12088 > CAYWMQ01. Next base: position 49,045 of record CAZHFF010000003.1, on the reverse strand, counting down.
TCAAACCGAACCACGGACAAGCCCCGTTCCTGACAGCGCATCGCGAGCGTATCGAGGAGGTGCGTATCCTTGGTACCGCTCGCGCCGTGGAGCAGGACCGCGACACCGGCACCGATCTCGGACGGCTCCAGTATGAGCGAAAGGTCGAGCCCGTGACGGTTCTTCTCAGTGGCATAGGTGCGCTTGTACGGTACAAGGCGCAGCAGGTTGAGCAGTTTGGTCTCATACCGAAGCAGCCTGGTGACGACACCGGGAAACGCGAGCGCGAACACGGTGCGAATACCTTTCACGAAGCTCACGAAGGGCGACAGAACGGTAAGCCCCGCGAGAATGAGCACGAAGCCTTGAATGAACGGCAGGAGCGAACCCAGCACACCGAGCGCAAGCAGCGTGAAGCCGATGACACGTGCGCGGCGGCGGCGCGCGAGGTATTCGGGATGCATGGTCGTGCGCATGACAGGTTCAGATCCCCTTACAGTTCGCGGCCGGCCGGTACCCCTTCGCCTCCGCCTCAGCTTTACTTGCGAACCATACCTTGTTCTCATCTTTGATCCGCGCCGCGCCGCTACACCAGGGCAAGTGGTACGCAGTGCCGTTCTTCGACCCGACATAGGCACCCCCTGTGAGAGACCCGGGTACCGCTTCCCCGCGGACGTCGGCCCTCGTAACGAGCATAGAAGCCGCAGGGGGCGCGTACACGGCAGTGGCATTCACAACACTTCCGACCGAGAGCCTGCCGAGGCAGAACGACACACCGGCGAGGAGCAAGATCACGACAACTGTGGCTCCGTCGCGAGCCTTGCGTGTGCGCAATAAGTCTGGTATCCTGTGTTCCACGGTACCTTCAGTATAGCAGGCACACCGGTGCCCGAGAAAGCGTCGAGGTGGTACTCTAGATCTGCTTTTTGCTTTATTTTTTAGCAATCGTTTCATCCTATGGCACATAGAAAAGCTGGGGGGTCAGCAAAAAACCTCACCGACTCGAACCCGAAGTACCTGGGCACCAAGCTGTACGCTGGCGAGAAAGCCCAGCCGGGCAGCGTCATTGTGCGACAGCGCGGCACCAAGATACTCGCCGGGAAGAACGTGCGCGTGGGCAAAGACCACACCCTCTACGCGGTGGCACCGGGCACTGTTTCGTTCCGCGAGGTGCGCAAGAGTAAGTACGACGGTACCGTAAAGCGCAGAAAACTCGTTGATGTCAATTAGAACGATCGAAAAAGACCTCGAGCGAGGTCTTTTTCATGCGGAAGGTGACCGGTGTGCGCGCACAACGACCTTACGGTGAGCGATGCGTACGCACGCGGCCAAATCGCTCACGTTCGCGCTTATGGGCGTAGAGGTCGACCAGTGTCTTCAGTACGACGAACAGCGCAAGCGCACCGAGCGGCGCGCCAAGGAGCACCACGAGGACCGCACCGAAGAGAATGGTCACGTGCAAGAGGATGACCCTCCGGTATGGCTGCATGAAGAGCGTGGTCTCATGAGCGCGCCGAAACTCACCCCCCTCTATGAAGTTCTTTCGATACGATATGCCGTGGCTCAGCACGAGCATGAGAACGGCAGCGAGGAACGAACGCATATCAAGATCGAACGGACCGAACAGTGCCACAATGAAAGCGCCGTGCACGATGGTAAAGATCCCGTAATGGACACCGAAGAACGCGATGAGCGCAGCACGAGCTCCTCGTGTATACGACCTGCCGTTCAGCGTCGCCTGCTCTTTGGGAGGCGGGCCGGCTGCCTGCCCCATACGGATCGCATTGAAGACACCGATCACCACGTTCTCGGCCCAGTAGAGAAAGACGACCGCAAAGAGGGACCACCCGAGCACGAGCACACCGAAGAGCGGCACCAGGTTCGCACCAACAAGGAAGATCATGCTCGGAGAAGCCTCGCGAACAGACACGAGCTGCAGTAACGACATGATCAGAGCGTACCGCAACTACCGTTCGTTGACCATGGAAAGAAGACACGCTCGGTGCACAAGTGTCGACCGTGAACCAAAAAACCGGCGCGCCGGTTCAACTTTCCCCTCGCTACACCGCTACTCAGCGACCAGCGTAAGCGTGAGCGCAGTCTTCGCACCCGCTACCTCAAGGGGAATCTCGTACTCGCCGACCTCGTTGATCGGCTCCTCAAGCAGGACCGCCTCTTCATCGAGCACGATGCCGTGCTCATCCGCAAGGAGCGCGACGATATCCGAAGCGCGAACCTTTTTGAAGAGGTGCCCCTTATCATCGGCCTTCACCGCGAGCGTGACCGTGTCCTCAGCGAGCGCAGCAAGCTTCTCGCGAAGGTCTTCCAGACGCGCGTCCTCAGCGGCACGTGCGGATTCTTGTCGCTTGGCCAGTTCTGCAAGCTTCGTTGCGGTCGCAGGTTCAGCGAGCCTCTTTGGGAACAGGAAGTTGGCCGCGTAGCCATCAGCAACTTCCACGGCAGTGAGCTTCCTGCCGACCTTCGGTACGTCCTTGAGTAGTATCACCTTCATATCGTTTGGGTAGAGCCCATACTAGCGCACTTATCGCGGAGTATCAACCTCGGCCGCATCATTTGACTCGGGGGTGGTCTCGGGTTCCGGTAGCACGCCGTTTCGGACGTACGTGAGCGCTGCCGCAAGCTGCGGGTCGCGGTCCTGCTCCATATCCTCACTCGTCATCGGAACGACCAGATCAGGAATGAGCCCAGCCTCGGAGATCGAGTGCCCGAGCGGCGTGAGCCACCGCGCAACGGTTATCTTCAGGAACGTGTCCGGTGTGACGTCTACGAGCTCCTGAACCGAACCCTTGCCAAATGTCTTCTCCCCGATGAGCACTGCTTTTTTGTGCTCACCGAGCGCGCCTGCGAGGATCTCGGATGCCGAGGCTGAACCTCCGTCAATAAGGACCGCGATGCGCCAATCCGTCTTGGTGATGTCGTACCCCTTCGAACGATGGGTGCGTGCGGTCTTTCCCGGACCATAGTCCTCGATCACGACCGCTTTGCCGAGCGGCAAGAACCAGCTCGCCATATCGACCGCAGCATCGAGGTAGCCGCCGGGGTTCCCGCGCAGATCTATGATCAACTTGTTGTTACCGCTCGCAACGAACGTCCTGAGCGCACCTCGCATCTCCCGCATCGCCGTGCCGCCAAAGTTGTAGAGCGAGATGACGTACACGCCGTCGATCACCTCGGCATCCAGGGTCGGCACAACGATCGTGTCACGTATGATCGGCACCTCAAGGAACTCACGCTCGCCTTCGCGCGCCAAAGTGAGCACCACCTCGGTGCCGACCTCCCCGCGCAAATGGGTGATCGCCTCGTCGATGCTCATGTTCTGCGTTCCCTTCCCATCGATCTCCACAATGAGGTCACCCGCGAGTATTCCTGCCCGATCGGCCGGTGTTCCCTTGAGCGGGGCAATGACCGTGAGAATACCCTGCCGCATACCGATCTCAAACCCGACACCGCCAAATTCCCCGCTGATGTCCTGTTCGAAGCTCGTTGCCTGCTGGGGGGGGAGGAACGTCGTGTACGGGTCGTCGTAGCTTGCGGCCAGGCCTTTGATGATCCCCCACACGCGGTCCTCAGCACTCAAGGGATCGGTCGTCGTGGCGGGAACGTACTTTTCCTCGAGCAACCGCCACGCTTTGTAGACGGGGGCCAGGTCGAGCTGTTCCGGGGCGCGCTCCGGTCCGGAGAGCACCCAGGTTGCCTGGGTAACACCCTGGCTCCCGAGGAGGAGCCCTCCAGAAAAAGCGATGAGTGCGGTCAGGGCCAAGAGAGAGAACTTGCTTCGCATACCACCATCGTACCAAGACGAAGGGGCCTTGAGAAGCGCACGGGACTGCACGCGAACGATCTCCACGGTTCGCGCTCCGGAGTGCTCGTTTCTCGCTCGCGGGTTGCTATACTGGATACATGCTCGCTCGGCACAAACACGGCGCGGTCACGTGGATCGATGTCAGCAAACCGACGACTGAGGAGGTGCGTTCGCTCGTTGATGAATATGACCTCGACCCGCTCGTCGCGGATGAGCTCCTGGTCCCGTCGGTCAAGAACCACGTCGAGGTGCGGGACGGATACTTCTACGTCGTCCTTCACTTCCCGACCTTCAAGCACATGCACGGCCTGGCCGGCAGCACGCTTGAGCTCGATTTCATCGTAGGAGACAGCTGGATCATCACGACCCGCTACGCCGCAGTCGACCCTCTGCTCCAGTTCAGTACGCTCTTTGAGATGGAGTCCGTGCTCGACAAGAGCCGCATGAGCGAGCACGCGGGCTTTGTGTTCTATTTCATGCTCATGGAGCTCTACCAGGGCCTTGGCAGCGAGCTGTCACATCTCAACATCCGCCTTGAAGAAGCCGAGGAACGTATCTTCCTGGGGCATGAGAAAGAGATGGTCATCGAGCTCTCGCATATAGCTCGCGACATTCTCAACTTCACCCAGGCGCTTCGGTCGCACTACGAGATGCTGAAGAGCACCGAGCGCCCGGGGGTCGCTCTCTTCGGCTATGAATACGCTCGGTACCTGAGAAGCGCGATAGGTGAATATGAACGACTCGACAGTGCGATACAGGGTCACCGCGCATCGCTCCTTGAACTGCGCGCCACCAACGATTCGTTGCTCACGAGCAAACAGAACGAGGTCATGAAGGTGTTCACGATCCTGGCGTTCGTCACCTTTCCGCTCTCGCTCTTTACCTCGCTCTTCGGCATGAACACGGAATACCTGCCCATCGTCGGACACCCGTACGATTTTTACATCATCGTCGGGGTCATGGCAGCTGCTACCATCGCGTTCTTTGCCTACTTCAAGCACCGCAAGTGGTTGTAACCAAAATTACAAATCACAAACTACAAGTTCCAAAAAGTACCAATTCCCAAACTACATACCAAACGAGCATAGAAGGTGAGCGTTGTTTACCTTCTTTGCCATGCTTGAATGTATCCTCTATTTGGAACTTGTGACTTGTAACTTTGGTGCTTTTTTTTGCCTCGTGCTCATACCCGTCCCCCATACTAGTCTGTACTTCCTACTTCCTACTTTCTACCTTATACTTTCCTCATGTTTCCCTTCATGTTCGGCGGTACTGCGGACGGCGCAGCAGGCGCCAGACCGCCGCTCTACCTCTACAATACGCTCACCCGTACCAAGGAACGCTTTACCCCGCAGAAGAGCGACTACGTCCGCATGTACAACTGCGGACCGACGGTCTATGACTATGCCCATATCGGCAACCTGCGCACGTACGTATTCGTTGACATTCTTCGCAGGACCTTGCGTGCGAACGGCTACAAGGTCATGCAGGTCATGAACATCACCGATGTCGGTCACCTAACGTCGGACGCAGACCAGGGCGAAGACAAGATGACCGTTGGCCTCAAGCGCGAGGGGCTGCCAATAAGTCTCGAGGGCCTCACGACACTTGCCGACCGCTACACCGAGGCGTTCCTCGAAGACCTCGATAGTCTCCTCATCAAACGCCCCGGTGAGCTGCCACGAGCGAGCCAACACATTCACGGCATGATCGCGCTCATCAGTACGCTCATAGAAAAGGAGTACGCATACCGCACGAGCGACGGTGTCTACTTCGACACGACGCGCTTCAGCGGCTACGGCAAGCTTGGCGGCATTGACACGAGCGCACAAAAACCGGGCGCACGGGTCGAGACCAATCCGGAAAAACGCCATCCGGCGGATTTCGCGCTCTGGAAGCGCGGCGACGACCTGGGGTGGGAAAGCCCATGGGGGAAAGGGTTCCCCGGTTGGCACATCGAGTGCTCGGCAATGAGTATGGAGTATCTCGGCAAGGAGCTCGATATCCATACTGGCGGTGTTGATCACATCGGCACGCATCACAACAACGAAATAGCACAGAGCGAGGCCGCGACCGGGAAGCCCTTCGCGCGCTTCTGGCTCCACAGCGAGCACCTTTCGATCGAAGGTGCCAGGATCGCAAAATCGGCAGGCAATGCGATACGCTTGCGCCAACTTGTTGAGCACGGCTGTCATCCGCTCGGCTACCGCTACTGGCTCCTCACCAGCCACTACCGAAGCCCTATCATGTTCAGTTTCGGTGCGCTCAGTGGAGCCGAGACCGCGCTGCGGCGTATCCATCGCCTTTTCGTCGAGGAGCTCATGGAGTATCAGAACGGGTCGATCGATCCCTCGTACCGGGAGCAGCTCGTGCTCGCGCTCAATGATGACCTTGATACACCGAAGGCCGTGGCCCTTCTGGCCGCGGTCGTGAAGAGCACCGCACTTACGCCGGGCGACAAGCGAGCGACCCTGCTCTATTTCGACAAGCTCCTCGGGCTGGGACTGCTCGAGCTGACGAAGGGTGCTGTGTCACAGATCACGCTTCGAGTCGTGGGTCACAACGACCAACCCAAAGAGGTGCGCGAAGCGGTCGAGGCACGCGAACAAGCCCGCAAAGAGAAACGCTATGCTGACGCGGACCGTCTCCGTGCGGAAGTGCTTGCCCACGGCTACACGATCGAGGACACGCCGAACGGACCGGCCGTGACGCAAAGGACAGAGGAGCGAGAGCAAGGCTCGTAACCCAACAGGAGCGTAGCGAGTACAGGACACCCCGAAGCACAATGCTCCGGGGTGATTGCAGGGTCAGTCCGCAGGGACCCAGCGTGCACGGCGCCGTGGCGAGAAGACGAGCGGGTAGACGTAGCGTGTCCCGTCATGAGCTCGAATTGCCGCAACGATGGGCAGCACGATGGTCAGTACGGCTACCGAAACCATGCCGATCATCGGCACGATGAACCAGCCGGACAGTGCAAAGAGTTGTCCCAAGTGCACATCTTCGACCATCAGGATAGTTCCGGTCGTACTGAGAATCCCAACGAACATGAGCGCGAAACAAGAGGCCGCATAGATGGTCATGACCACTTGGAATCTGACGGCTTCACGTCCGTGCCAGTCGTTCTCCTCGCTCTTTTTGCCAAGCTGCCAGATTGCAAGCGGAAACCACACACTGAACAGCAGTGGCATAAAAAAGTCCACGCCGATGCCTGCAAGCGCGGCCAGGTGGACCAATGACCTCTGGTTCATGGATCGTGTCCTTCACAGTGCTACTACTTTTTATATTATAGCACTTATTTAGCTATATTGTCAATGTATCCGAACGGGCAGTCGTGCTCTTTCTTCAGGTACACTCCTCCATGTACCCCACAAAAACACGTGCATGGGAGGTGCAGATCGAAGTGCCCGCCGGGCCCTGTTCGTCAGAACGGTCCGTTCCCTTTCTTTGAACATTCGCCTGTGACCTTACTTTGCAACTTCAAGACGCTTCGCCACGAGCGGCGTCAAAGGCGGTTCTATGAGGAGCGTGAGCAGTATCACCCACATACCGATAGCGAACACGAAGTCAGCGCCAACAAGACCTGCCGCGACCGCAGCAAGGATAAGGATCGCTGGGATAGCTCCCGTTTCTCGTATGAACGAAAGGAAGAGGGCTTCGCGCCAGTCAATGAGCGAGCGCTTCGCGAGCATCCACGGCACCAGGGTCGAGAAGACCACGAACGGTCGGATGACGAACATGAAGATGATCGCGGCCGCGAATCCGATCGGTATGGTCGATATCAACAGACCCATAGGCACGAGCGCACCCAGAAGCAGGAAGATGATCGGCTTGATGAAATTATCCACGAAGCGTTCAAAGAAAACCCGTACGGCTTTGGTGTCTCCGGTCGACTCGAACAGGAGTCCTGCAACGAATGCGGCAAGGAACCCTGAGCCACCGACGACCGAACCCATCGCGAACGTGAAGATCGGCACCGCAAAGAAGAGCGCGGGGTCGCTCCAGTGCGTCTTGCGCACGCTTTCACCCCACGTGAGCAGGACCCAGGCACCGATGAGACCGACCAAAACACCCCAGACGACTTCGAGCGCGAACGAATCGAGCACGCTTCTCGTGAAGAGCGGCCGCAACCCGTCCGAAACGACCAGGACCGCGCTCGCGGTCGAAAGCGCGGCAACCAGGAAGAAACGAGTGATCACCGTTCCCACGACGTCGTTCACTGCGCTCTCCGCGATGGCAATATCTCGAAGGAACGGCTTTCTGAAGTGGAGGTGGCCCAGTGTCGGAATGATAGCGGTCGGATCGATCGAGGCAAGGATAGCAGCAAGCACGAGGAGCGCCATGACCGGCACGTTGAGGTCAAACACCCCGACCAGGCCGGCAAGCGTGTACGCGAACAGCACCACGGTAATGACGGTACCCAGGACGGAGAGCGCGGCGATCGGGGCGAAGTACTTCTTAAAGTTCTTGACCGGCACCTCGACACCGCCCGCAAAGAGCACGAACGCGGCTAGGAGCTCCACCACAACAAGGAGCGCATCTTTGTCCGCGGTCAACTTGAGGAGCGGTATCTGGAGCGCCATACCGAAGAATATGGCCCACACGAACGAGGGTACACTGGTCTTCGGCGAGAAGTAGTTCAATCCGTAGCCGACCGCAAAAAGAAGCGCCAGGGCGAGGTAGAAGCCCTCGGCACCGTGATGGAACATGCTCGCGAGCCACGCGAACTGGTGCGTCGCCAGCGAGAGGATCAGTGCTATGGTGACGAGGACGATGTACGGTACGTACTTGTTCAAAGAACGCATGGTCGATGCACTTATGGTAAGGAGCTTAGTAGTAGTGTACGACAGCTCACCAGTTATGAAAGCGGGTTATCCCGAGGTCAGCGCGAGGTGTGCGCATATGGCTTGCGGTCATTGGCTCGCCAGCCCGTAGCGCATGTTGATCTCTCGTTCGACTTCCGCATGCGGACGACCGAACACCTGGGCAGACAGGTTCTTTACCTCGAGCGCGCGTTCGGTACTGCCCTTCGGGAAGTTGAGGGTCTTGATCGAGAACGGACGCTGGGGCACGCCACGCGCTAGGAGACGCACGTACGCATGGCGGTTCTCGATGTTCATGATGTCCTGGGTTTCAAAGATCGGCTTGAACTGATTTTCGAGGTACTCCGCGTCCTCATACCCCACACGAAAGACCGCCATACTGCCGACGTTCCCGAACACCGCATCGCGTATGCCCTCGTCGAGCTGGGCGATGAACTGGTGCGCTATGTTGAGCGATAGCTTGTACTTGCGCGCCTCAGAGAGTATGGCGCTTATGGAGTTGGTGGTTATGTTCTGGAACTCATCGATATAGAGGTAGAACTGCGGCAGATCGCTGCCGAGCGAATCGACGCGTGAGAGCGCGGCCATGAGTATCTTGCCGACAAGGACCATGCCGAGCAGGTTCGCATTGATGTCGCCGAGCTTACCCTTGGCCAGATTCACCAGGAGTATCTTGCGTGTGTCCATGATCTCACGCATGCGTATCGCGCTCTTCTGCTGGGCGATGATCGGCCGCATGATGTCGTTCGCGGTGAAGATGTCGAACTTGTTGGTGATGTACGGGACGATGTTCGCGAGCGATGCCTCGCCCTGTGCTTTGGTCGCGATCTCGCGCCAGAACTGATTCACGATCGGGTTCCTGCTCCGCGTGAGCTTGAGCTCTCGGTAGCGCGCATCGGCGAGCACCCGTGAAATGTCGAGCATGGTGTTACCGGTTGCCGGATCCTCCATGACAAGCGCGGTCGCATTCCTAAAGTACTGCTCGAACGCGGGTCCCATGCTCTCAGGACTATTGCTATACAGCTTCTTGAATATGGAGAACAGCTCATTGATGACAAAGGTCTTCTGTTCGGGCTTCTTTGGATCGTACTCGAGCATATTAAGGCCGAGGACATGTTCAGTGTCGGACGGATCGAAATAGATCACGTCCCGCATGCGCTCCGGCGGTACGTTCTCGAGGATCTCCTCCACGTCGGAGCCGTGCGGATCGATGAAACAGAGCCCGGCACCACGGTCCATGTCCTGCTTGATGAGCGTGCGCAGGAAACCGGACTTACCGGTGCCCGTCTGACCGATGACATACAGGTGACGCACCCGGTCTTCGTCGGTGAGAAATATGTCGGTGTCGACGCCCCGATAGCTGTTGATCCCGACCTTCGTGCCAGACGTCGGCATGCCGATAGGGACAGGCGCAAGTGCCGCGCGTACGGTCCGAAGCTGCGGAGTCGCGGCGACCGCGTGGGTCGGGAAATGCATAAGTGTCGTGAGCTCGCGCACGGAAAGCGGAAGCGCGCTCTTCGGCTCGAAATGCCGGAACGAGAACCGTCGTGTCCGCTCGAGCATCGAACTTCCCTTCGGTCGTTCGAACCGCAATCGATTCCCCCGCGTATTGTAGAACTGGTTGAACGAGCTGATGATGTCGTTCAAAATAGCGTCCGCTCTGCCCGGCGTCCGCGCGCTTGCAACGAGGCGGATGTTGACGAGGGCGACCGGTGTTTCCATTTTCTTGCGCACCTCCTCGACAAGCCCCTGGTCCACGTACTTCGCAGCATCCGTATCGTCTTGCTTCTTTGTGTTCCATGCAAGCTCGCGGAAGAGCTTCACTACTTCGCCGGTCATCGTCTCCGGGACCTCGCGGAGCGCGTCGCGCAGCTTCATACCCTTCTCGAGCTTCTCGAGCACGCGCCGGTAACGCCTGACCGTATCCGTACCGGTCGGGTTTACGACGTACTGGACCGCCGCTCCTTCGCCGACCGGCGCAAGCTTGGTGAACGTGTTGATGAGAACGGCGAGCGGGTCGTGATCGAACTCACGGTAATCTTTGAGCGGAAGGATGGGATCCTCCTTGAGCGCCGCATACGCTACGGCGGTCTCGCCGTCCTCAAGGAATATGTTGTAGTCCTCAGCGACCGCATGTGCCCGCGCCTTTGGGAAGACCGAGAGCAGTTGTTTCTCGAACAGGTCCGTCTTATCGGTCGGTACTGCGAGGTAGAAGACTATGTCCTCGCGTTCACCGGAAACCGCGACCTCGAGCGCGAAGTGCTTGTGGCCCTTGACCTGGAACTCGGCATCGATCGAGAACATGCCGAGGTAGAACTGCTCCATAGCGCTGATCACCTCCTTGAGCGGACGCTCCTCCTGGCTCCCGGTCTTTTCAGGCAAGGTCACCTCGAACAGGGTCATGTGGAGCGCGTTGAAGAGCGGTGCCTTTTCAGCAAGGTCCGGTGCCGGATAGCCCCGCGCCACGTACTGCACGAGCACCCGATGGAAGTCATCCTCGAGGTGTGGATTATTGAGACGCTCGGCGACCGCGATCGCATTGCGTACACCCTTCTCCGTCACGACGCCCAAGAGTTCCGCCATGACCGCATCATCCTTATCGGGTGGCAGATCGAGAACGATCGCGCGGATCTCGCTGTCGGTGAGCTGGTGTGACTCATGGAGCACCTCGGCCTGGGGACGCTCCCGGTATCGAACGAGCTCATCATGGACCAGTGCCTCGCGCTCCGGCCGATGCCCGAGCTCCGTGAGTTGACGCTCTTTCTCAGCGACCTGTGCACGCAGGTACTGGAGCTCCTCTTCTGGTGAGGTGAACCTGCGGTCCCCGCGGAAAGGCGTTGCGGGCGTCTCGGAAAATGAACCTGGCATACATACAGTATAGCAACCACGCTGCAAAATGTAGCGTGGGGGAGGAACGGTTCGGTGGACAGCTTATATCGTGTTCGAAGCGGACGATAGCGACCGACGTGCTGCTGTGCGCAGATAGAGCAATAGGAGACCCACGAACGCACCCCCTATGCTCGCGACCTGGAGCCAGGTCGGCAATACGTGCGCATACGAAAAGAGGAACGCGAACGGCGTCACTCCTATTGCGGTCGCGAGCGTGTAGCGAGCGAGCGAAATGGGGACCAAGAGCCCGATCGCGTACGAGAGCACGTCAACCGGAACGATCATGCGGAGGAGCACGAGCCGGAGGAAGGTCGCCTCCCCCATGAGACCTGCGGTGACTTTTTCAGCATAGGCAAGATCGACGAAACGCACCACGAACGGTCGTGCCAAGGAACGAGCGAGCACGAACGCGACGATCGAGCCGAGTGTCCAGGCCACGATCGACAGGAGTGCGGTCAGAAGCGGACCCCAGAGACTGCTCGCGAGCGGCAAGAGCGGCATGGCCGAGAGCGGCGCGATAACGGTCGCGACGAACGCAAGCAACACGTACGCAACCATGCCCGGCAAGCCCGTGAGCGCACTGATGGAACTCGCATACTCCTCGAACCGGTTCGCCTCAAAAAGCGACACCGCGAAAAGCACGAGGAGAAGCACCCCGCCCGCGAACTCTTTCATATGCGTGTTCATGAACCTCATGCGACCGGCTTCAAACCATGGTGACCCTATCGCTTCGAGAGCATGCTTCGCTTGTAGGTGTCGAGGTGCGAGAGCGCGATACCGGTTCCGCGAGCAACGCACAGGGGTGCATGGTCAGCAAGGACCGCACGTACGCCCGTCCTTCGGAAGATGAGCTCTGCCAGGTTCCTGAGCTGCGAGGTGCCACCGGTCAGGATGATACCCTTGTCCATGATGTCGGCAGATAGTTCCGGCGGGGTCTCCTGGAGCACATACTTGATCGCTTCGGCTATCTCACGCAGCTCCTTCTGTATGGCTTTGACGATCTCGTTCGTGCTGAGCTCCTGTATCTTCGGCAGCCCCGAGACCAGGTCACGACCCTTGACCTCTGCGGTCAGCTCTTCTTCGAGCGGCAGGGCCGAACCGATCGCTATCTTAAGATTTTCTGCGCTCTTCTCGCCTATCGCGAGGTTGTACGTCTTTTTGACGTAATCCTGGATCGCCCGGTCAAGACGATTGCCTGCGCACTTGACACTCGTCGAAGCGACGATGCCACCGAGCGAGATGACCGCGACGTCGATCGTGCCGCCCCCGATGTCGGCGATGATATGACCGCGCGGTTCATGGATCGGTATGCCTGCGCCGATCGCTGCTAGGACCGGTTCCTTGACCACGTATGCGTTCTTTGCCCCCGCCTTTATCGCCGCCTCAACGACCGCGCGGCGTTCGGTCGACGTGACGCCGGCCGGGACCGAAACCATGACGTCGGGCTTAAAGAGCCTAAAGCGCCCAAGTGCTTTTTTCATGTAGTAGGAGAGCATCGCCTCGGTCACCCGATAGTCGGCAATGACCCCGTCCTTCATCGGGCGATACGCAACGATCGAATCTGGTGTCCGCCCGACCATTTCCTTTGCCTCGAGCCCGACCGCCATAATGCGCTTGTCGGCCACGGAGATCGCGACGACCGAGGGTTCGTTGAGGACGATGCCCCGCCCGGGCACGTATACCAAGGTCGTGGTAGTCCCGAGGTCGATACCGAGCTTAGGCGAGAACAGCGTCATGTGGGTGCAGTATACCATCGAACTGCTTTCGGTGGCACGCAAGAACGGGCCGGTCGCGTTCGCACACGACCGGCCCGTTAGACGCACGATTCACGTCCCGGCATACTCCTCTCTGACCAAGCTTGCTATGTGGCGCTGTACTCGTTTCTCCCGAACAAGAGCAACGTAGTGCCCTATGGGCAGAACGACTTTGCGTGCGTTGCCGGTAAGGTCCGCTGCTTCCGCTGGTACCACGCGATCATGCGCACCGGCTACGGTGAGCGTCCGGCCTGGCCATGGTGCGTAGTGAAATCCGAACCGGTGCGCCCAAGCGTGCGGTGCCTGCATCGTAACAACGAGACGCACGACGCCGCTCACACAGGTCGGCGCGACAGCTCGTGCGATGACCCCGCCCAGGCTGTACCCGATGAGTACCACGGGACGCAGGTCATCGGTATCGATGTGCGCCCGAACGTCTTTCGCATATCGTTGCATACGACTGAACTGCCACGGTAGATAGAACCGGTGCATCACCGTCCACTCATGCTCGGGCAGTGAATCGGCGAACGCATCAGCAAACCCGTCCCACAAACGCGCACCGCTTCCTGGTAAGTCCATGATCCCCACGAGCGCGATGACCCGCACCATGACCGTTCTCCTTTTCTTTATACTCGACGCACGATACCACACGGAACGCACCCAAACCAGACACAGAAACACTACCTTTGGGCGTTCTGCAGGCCTCGTTCCCCTCGCGCACTATCTCGTATATACTGCTCTCCATATGGCACCAATGGCAGCGAACATAACGATCGAGGGGGGCAAGAAGCTCCGCGGCTCGATAACGGTCGACACCTCGAAGAACGGGGCGATGGGCACGCTCGCCGCCTCGCTCCTCAACCGGGCACCGACGACGCTCTGCAACGTACCCCGCATCGAGGAGGTGTTTCGCATGGTCGAGGTGCTCGAGTCGATCGGTATGCAGGTCGTATGGGAAGGCAGGGACCTGACGCTCATACCGCCCGAGCGCTACGATCTCAGTGCGCTCAACGAAGGATCGGCACGCAAGACGCGCTCGATCATCATGCTGCTCGGACCGCTCCTCCATGACAATGCTGATTTTCACCTGCCCCATGCCGGCGGCTGCAAGCTGGGTAGCCGCACCGTGCGACCTCATTTCTACGCGCTCGAGAAGCTCGGCGTTTCGATCACCACAACAAAGAACGGCTGGTGGCACGTAAAGCGCGAAAAGCTCCGACCCGCCGAGATCATCATGTACGAGTCGAGCGACACGGCGACAGAGAACGCTCTCCTCGCTGCAGCACTCATCCCAGGCAAGACCACGATCAAGTACGCGTCAGCGAACTACCAGGTGCAGGAGGTCTGCTTCTTTCTCGAGCAGTGCGGCGTACAGATAGAGGGTATCGGCACAACAACGCTCACGGTCCACGGTATCAAGAAGATCGACAAACCTGTGGTCTATGAACTCTCTGAGGACCCTATCGTCGCGATGTTCTACCTTGCTGCGGCGATCGCGACCAAAAGTTCGATCACCATACAGCGGGCCCCGATCGAGTTCCTCGAGCAGGAGCTCCTTGTCCTAGAAAAGATGGGTTTTCGCTACGACATCGTGAAACGCTATCGTTCGAAGAACAAGCGCACGCTGCTCGTTGACCTTGTAACGCACGCGTCGGTGCTTCGAGCGCCGGAAGACAAGGTACATGCGCGGCCGTACCCGGGCCTCAACATGGACAACCTCCCGTTCTTTGCGGTCATCGCGACCCAGGCAAAGGGCACGACCCTGATCCACGACTGGATGTACGAGAAGCGGGCCATTTACCTCACTGAACTTGACCGCCTTGGCGCGGAGACACTGCTCGCAGATCCGCACCGTATCTACATCGAAGGTCCGACCAAGTTCCGGGCTGCGGAGCTCGTCGCACCGCCTGCGCTCCGTCCGGCTGCGATACTCCTCGTGGCAATGCTCGCAGCGCCCGGCCGCTCGGTCCTCAGGAACGTCTACTCGATCCACCGCGGGTACGAAGATATCGTCGGCAGGCTCCGAAGCCTCGGTGCTCATGTCGAAGCGACCGACTGAGCAACCTGGACAGGAGAGGTGTCTTACAACGGATACTGCTTTTGTCAAGTTTCTCCCTTGGCTCGTGGTATACTTTCACCATGTTCCTCATACGAGTGATCCCCCTCTCGCGCGGCATAACGAAAGAGGAGCTTTCCTATTGGAGCGTGTGTACGTATCCCGAGGGTAGTCTCGTGACGATCTCGCTCCGATCGAGCGACGTCCGCGGGCTTGTGGTCTCCTGTGAGCCTATAGCGAACACGCGCCAAGAGGTCCGGTCACAGACGTTCGCGCTCAAGAAGATCCGTAAGCAGCGAGCACTTCCCCTTTTTTCAGCGGCATTCATCCAAGCGGCTACAAAGGCCGCCGAGCGGCACGCAACGACGACAGGCGCCACCATTTTCTCGTACACACCGAACGCGCTCTTGGACGAGGAGGTGCTCGCCCGCGTCAGACCTACCACGAAGCCGAAGTTCCAGGGCTATGTGATACCCCGGCTCTTCCAAGCACCGTTCCACACGCGGGTCGAATTTTACCGAACTGCGGTGCGTGAAGCCTTTGCTGCAGGCGGCAGTGTGTACCTGTTAGCTCCGACCATAGCAGAAGCGGAACGTATCTACGAACCGCTCGCGCATGGTATCGAGGGCTATGCTCACCTGGTCACGAGCGGAATGAGCAAGACCAAGCAGCGAACCACGCTCACGACCCTACTTGATGAGGAGCATCCGGTCCTGGTGGTCATGACCCCTTCGTTCCTTGCCCTGCCGCGCCATGACCTTGCGACCGTGATCCTCGAACGCGAAGCGTCCCCCCTCTACCGGATGCACACCCGTCCCCACATCGACACCCGCACGCTTGCACACGAGCTTGCTGCGGCGCTCGGAGGCCAGTTCTATCGAGCGGACCTGCCGCTCTCGATCGAGAGCATCTACCTGCGTGACACGGGCGAGTACGAGGAGGTGGTTTCGGGTCACCACCGGACCGTGTTCGAAAGCAAAGCCGAGCTCGTTACCGCAAAGAACGCGGAACGCGGCAACAAACCATTCACGGCGCTCGGTCCCGTACTCACGGAAAAGCTCCGTGACAACTACCGTGCCGGCCAGAGCACGTTTCTCTACGTTGCCCGACGAGGCCTCTCCCCTATTACGCTCTGTCGGGACTGTGGCACGACGGTCGTCTGCAACGATTGCGACGCCTCGGTCGTGCTCCACAAAGGCAACGAGGAGAACTACTTTCTCTGCCACTCATGCGGCGCGCTACGCCATGCGCGCGAACGGTGTGTGGTCTGTCGAAGCTGGCGCCTCGAGGCGTTCGGTATCGGAACCGAGCTCGTGGAACGCGAGCTCCGTGAACGTGCGCCGGACGCGACCATACTGACGCTCTCGAGCGATACGGCACGGACACATCGTGCTGCGTCGCGCATCGCACAGACGTTCGCGGACACGCCCGGTGCGCTCCTTATCGGTACCGAGCTCGCCCTGCCCTACCTTTCACGAAAGGTCCCGCTCTCAGCGGTCGTGTCGCTCGACGCCCTGCTCTCACTCCCCACGTGGAGCATGTACGAACGCATCGCGTCGACCCTCACGAGGATACGAGAGTGGACCGAGCACGAATGCATAGTCCAGACCCGACGCCCTGAAGCGGGGATCCTTGCACTTGCGCTCGAGGGTAACTTCTCGACCTTCTACAAGAACGAGCTCAAGGAACGCAAGTCGTTCGGTTACCCGCCCTTCACGACGATCATCAAGGTAACCGCGATCGGCACAGAGGAGACAGTGACGGAACAACTTGCTCTGGCACAACAGGTACTTGCTCCGTTCGAGCTGATACCGTTCCATCGGCTCTTGCGAGCACCCAAAGGCAACCTGATGCTCCACGGCTTTGTACGGATACGACGAGAGACGTGGCCTGAGCCGTCACTGCTCGAACGGCTCCGAGCACTGCCACCATCCCTCATGATCGAGATCGACCCAGAGAACGTGCTCTAAGTGATCTCAAGACGACCGGTTCGCTTTTCGCAAAAAACACGGTATATTCAGCACATGCACACCATAGTACAGCAAGGAAACCCGACCCTCAGGGAACGAGCGGAGGCCGTACCGATCGGCGAGATACGTTCGGACCATATACAAGGGGTGATCCGGGCGATGCAGGAAACACTGCGGAACGAGCCGGAAGGCGCAGCGCTTGCCGCTCCCCAGATCGGTGTGTCGCTTCGTATCTTTGTCATCGCTGAGCGCGTGTTCGGTCCGGATAGTGACCACCCTGAGTCGAGCAAGGACCCGCACCTTGTGTTCATCAATCCCCGCATCGTCCGACGTTCAAAACGAAGGAAGCTGCTCGACGAAGGCTGCCTATCGGTGCGCGGCCGGTACGGCACCATACACCGACATACCCACGCAACCGTCGAAGCATACGACGAACACGGCAAGAAGTTCGTCCGTGGTGCAGGTGGTCTCTTGGCACAGGCGTTTCAGCATGAGTGCGACCACCTCGATGGAACTCTTTTCGTCGATAAGGCGACCGAGGTTTGGGAGGTTGAGCGTCGGGAAAACGAACGGAGCAGCCGATGATCGGCCCCGGTACTGTGCAGCACCGTCGCATACGTACAAAAGAGATCAGGCGCCCGTGGGGCGCCTGATGATCGCTAGGCTAGGCAACACATGACTTGTTGGGGAGAAGCGGCAACACAAGGTCCGTGAGCCGGCAGGCGCGACGCACCCTTCTGGTCTTGATTGACCGTAACCTGAATCCGCAATCCTTGCCGATCCAGAACTGATGCACGCCAGCGCAACCCTCTATGGGACGTGGTTCGTACTGGGGCTCGTGCTCATACACGAACACAACAATGGGTTCTCTGTCCCATGTTCGCCGCGCAAGCTCGACCGCTCGGCGGCGGATCTCGGGGTCCGTATCACCGGAAACCCAGCACAAATGATCCTCGTCCGACAGATCGCAGGTATTTCCGTGAACCGCAGCCATGGCGGACAAGCCGTGCTCTCGGCACTCGCTGACCAGCTCCAACGCCGCAGTAGCCGTAAGCGGCTGGCTACGCTGAGCCACGACAATTATCGGTGGTAGGCGCTTTGCTTGTTTCACTGTTCCTCTCCTCTATAAAGCAAATATACGATCTCAACCCAGAGCAATGGCTCCGGACATGCTGAGAACGGACATATGCGAACTGGTTCTAAGTGCTAAGACGGCACAAATGCTCAGCTCTTACACCTCCTAGTCGAGGTAGGTCCGCTTTTTCGAGAGATGCTCCTGGTAGGTGCGGCTCGCGTACAGCTTCCCATCCCTGCCATGGAGATAGAACAGTGCGTCCGTTGCTATGGGCTGGACGGCCGCTTTGAGCGAGTCGAGACCGGGACTGCTGATCGGACCCGGCGGTAGCCCGTCGTACTTGTACGTATTATAGGGAGACTCTACCGCAAGATCAGAGTAGCGTGGGCTGAACGTATGGGTACCCTTGATGAAGCCGAACACCGCGTCGACCTGGAGTGGCATACCTATTTCCAGCCGCTTCCACAAAACGCCTGCGATCATGCGCTTATGGTCGAGTCGGTACGCCTCCTTTTCGAGGAGCGACGCCATGGTGATGATCTCGTGGAGTGGTCTACCGAACGAAGCGACGTCTGCCTCGAGCTCAGAGATGCGCTCATAGAATGTGCGTTCCATAAGTTCGATGACCGTGTCTGCGGTCGCGTTCGGGAGGAACTGGTAGGTGTCCGGAAACAGGTACCCTTCTTTTTCACTTGCGAGCGCAAGGAACGTCACCGGGTCGAACCGGTCAAGCTTCGTTCGAAAGATCTCGGCCATTTGGTAGGTCGTGGCACCTTCGGGAATGGTCACCGTGACCGGTGTGAGACCGAAATTGCCGCTCACCAACCGATCGGCAACCTCGCTAAGGGTGAGCTTGTTGTCAAAGTAGTAGTCCCCCGCTTGTATGCGGTTCGCACCGCCCTCAGCAAGCACGAATGCGGTGAACGCTATGCCGTAACGAACGACCTGCGCATCCTCGAGCATCGTTGCGATCTCGACCAACGTCGCACCCTGGGGAATATTGACGACCGTTCGCACCGGAAAGAATGCCGAGGGCTGGTACACGCCAAAGTATCCCCAGGCACCAAGGAAAAGGAGTACGGCAAAACCCATGCCCCAGAACGGAGCGGTGCGCCGAAGAAACCTGGCAGAACGGCGCTCGGCCGTAACCAGCTTCTGTTCAAGGCGAACCTGGAACTGCGGGAACGGATCCTCTTGCATACGTACGTATAAGTATACCCTATATGGGCAAGTTGGGCGGTGCCTCAGCTCGTGTCGAGGCTATGCGCTGTACTGTCGGCGTCTTCGCGACCGAGCCGGGGAGATGAAAGAGCGTCGCGAGCTCCTCGCTCGACATGATGAAGTGCTTGAACTTATACGGTGCATGGAACCATGAACGCATCCGGTACGCTTTGAGCGCGTGCAGCTTGGTACGCATCTCACGTATGCCGTTGAAGTCCTGCCACGGGTAATCGAACTTCATAAGCCAGCGGTTGTAATCTGGCATGAGTTGGTTCAGGCCGGGAGCGTTGAATGGCACGAACGCGCGGATCATGGCGGCTATGGTGGTGCCATCAAAATGCTCGTGCTCGGCAGCATAGAGCAAGCGCACCCCGACGTCATAGGAGTGGCCGGTGAGCACGGTGCGCTGTATCGCTTTGATCTGGTCAAGCTGAAGCTGGCTCAAGACCTTACCCACCTTACCGTCCGAGTAGAGGATCGTCTCTTCAGGGTTGCTCCGCAATTTACTTATGTACGCCTTTGCCTGTTCAGTGACATCGCTTTCATTACGAAGGTATCCCCAGGTGATGTCCTCGGGCTTATGGCCCCGCGCTAAGAACTGCATCCACAGGTACTCGCCCTTACCCATCGACCCGGCGAACTCGATCAAGCCCACCATCGGGTCGACCTTCTGCTCTTCCTTGGTCTGTGTTTGATCGAGCTTGTAATCCACGTACGTTTTGATGGGAAGTGCGTCATGCTTCTTGAGCTCGTAGTCTATCGCATACCAGTTGTGGGTATCGAGCCGTATATCCAGGTTGAGCGCGTAATCAGGAACCTCGATCACCTCGATACCCGGATAGTGGGCATAGAAATTACGCTCCACATGACGCTTGAACGCCTTGCGCGTCCACACATAGAAGTGCACCTGCCCCTCGAGTGACACGATCTCGAACGAGTACCACGTGCGCACCTTACCGAGCCAGATGCGATCGATGAAGGTGCTCTCACCGCCGGTGAGATTTAATCCATCGAGCACCGCCTGCATCGCGGTCGGCGGTTTATCGATCTCCTGGGGGAGGCGTATCTCGAGCAGACAGTAGTCCTGTTCCGTAATGAACTTCATCCGCACGTACCGGAGCCATGCACGCCAGAACGTTGCGAGAAGCACGGGCGGTGCCCAGTATGGTGAGTAGCGTAACAAAAGCCAGAGCGCATCGATGACACGAACGACCATTTCGAACGCACCCACTGATTGCGCAAGCAGTTCAGTACCCATACACACAGTAAGTATACAGCATGCCAAGGGACCAGAATACTTGGTAACTACTCCGATGTCGGAAAGTCAGAGCGCAAGGGGCATTGAGCAAGAAGTAAAGGTCAAAATTCAAAGGTCAGAAACTAGGACACGTGGATCGATCACGTGCTTGCTGCGCGTATCGCGCTTTATAAATTTTGACCTGTTCTTTTGCATTTTGAACTTTGAATTTTGACCAATGTGCGCGATCCACGAAGCGCAGAACAAAGCCCACGAAACGCGGGATTTGTTCTCGTAACCTAGAAAAACTACGCCTTACGGAGCGAGTACCGCCCGGTCGCGCCATCGCGAACGAAACGGGAGGAGTCCTGGAGGTTGATGAGGATCGTGTTGTCCTTCACATAGCGCTCCTTGCGGACCGCCTCGATGACCTCTTCCCGGGTGAGTCCACCCTGGCGGGCGAGTATCTCGGTGATGACCTCTTTGACCGGTCCGGCACTGTAGCCCCACTCCTTGAGCGCGTAGATGCCGCGTCCAACGAGCACGAAACGCTCGTCCTTGATGAGCTCATTGTGACACGTTGCCTCGTGCGCCTTACGTTTGAAAAGCTCGGCGATGGTCTGAGCGACCTCGCGGAAGTGCATGGGGGAGCCGTGGCGCTTGATCACAAGGTATGCGAAGTCGCGCATGCCCTTGGCGCGAACGTTCGGGCTGTGCGCCCTGCCCCACTCACCGAGCGGGTTCTTGCCGATGTTCTTGCTCATCGAGAGCCATCGCTTGAGTATCTGTTCGTTCTTGAACTCCTGGTTCACCTCGCGCAGTTCGGTGAGGAACGTGTCGACAAGCTCGGACTCGGGTACCAGCTCATCGTCCGAAAGGTTATCGTAGAGTCGACGAAGCGAATCGTGGACACTGTCCGCGAGCTCCTGATCGATATGCCACCGATGCTTGAACTCGTCGCTCTCCTTCTCTTTGGTGAACGCATCACCAAGGACGAGGAGGATGTGGATGTGGTTCTGGGTGCTCGCGTCTTTGGCGAGCGACTGAAGAAGCTCGTCCTCTGCGACCAGACCGCCCATGGTCCGGATGATCGTTTTAAGCTCATCGAATGCTGCTGCCTCCTCGGCGAACGCATCCGACTTGCGTATGGTCGCAAGCGCGTAGTTCTCGATCTGCCGCACCCGCTCACGCGTGATGCCGTACTCCTGGCCGATCGCCTCAAGGGTTGTCGGTGCCGTATCCTTACCCAACCCGTACCGCCTCGTGAGGACATCACGAGCACGTTCCGGCAGGGTGGCGAGTAGCTTCTTCGTGACTTGTTTCGGCTTGAACGAGAGTTTGTCTACCATGTTTGCGCTGATGGTTAATAAGCGTTGTGACTGGTGCATATGAAAATAGCACGTGTGTCAATAGCAGTCAAGCGTCGCCACGCGCCTCCCCCTCGATAACGATACTGACCATTCGGCCCGGTATATAGAGCTCTTTTTTGACCTTACGACCCAGGAGCCATTTGGCGACCATAGGTAGGGCTTTGGCGCGAGCGACCGCTTCGCCTTCTGCAAGGTCTGGCGGCGCGGCGAAGGTCGCCCGTGTCTTGCCGTTCACCTGAACGGCGATCGTGACCTCTGCGGACGCGAGCATGCCCTCATCATGTACGGGCCACGGCTCAAGATGTACCGACGTCGCGTGCCCGAACTCCGACCAGAGCTCCTCGGTAAGGTACGGAGCGAATGGCGCAAGGAGGCGAACCAGGGTCTCGTACACGGAACTGGGTATGGTTTCCTGTTTTTCCAACGCGTTCACGAGCACCATGAGCTGGCTGATCGCCGTATTGAACTTCATCGTTTCGATGTCCTCGCCCACTTTCTTGACCGTCTGGTTCAGAAGCAGCGCATCAGCATGGTCATGTGTTGATGCGGCGTCGCCTGAAACACGCATGCGCAATTTCCACACGCGCTCCAGGAAGCGCTTCGCGCCGACGAGCCCGTCCTCAGACCACGCTATGGGCTGATCGAACGGCCCCATGAACATTTCGTACACGCGGAGCGCATCCGCGCCGAAACGCAGAACGATCTCGTCCGGGTTCACCACATTACCCTTCGACTTGCTCATCTTTTCACCGCCCTCGGCAAGGATCAGGCCGTGGCTCGTCCGCTTTGCGTACGGTTCGGGACTCGGGACCACGCCAAGGTCATAGAGGAACTTGTGCCAAAAGCGGCTGTAGAGGAGGTGCAGCACGGTGTGCTCCATACCGCCGTTGTACCAGGTGACGGGGCTCCATAGCTTCAGCTTTTCCGGGTCGGCAAGCACCTGGTCGTTGTGCGGATCTGTGTAGCGCAGGTAGTACCAGCTCGAACCGGCCCAGTTCGGCATCACATCGGTCTCGCGTCGTGCAGGCCCAGCACAGGCAGGGCACGTGGTCTCGACCCAGTCCCTGATGTTCGCGAGCGGTGATTCTCCCGTGTCGGTCGGTTCGTACCGCTTTACCTCGGGCAACGTGACCGGGAGCTCGCTCTCGGGCACAGGCACCCAGCCGTCCTTTTCGCAGTGCACCATGGGAATCGGCTCCCCCCAGTAGCGCTGGCGTGAGAACACCCAGTCGCGCAGACGATACTGTGTCGTTCGAGTACCGCCCACCCGCTCGGGCAAGCGTCGCTTTGCTTCTTCGCTCGTCATACCGTTCCATTCCCCTGAATTGATGAGGATGCCTGGAGCTGTGGAGAGCGACTCGAAGACCCGGTGGATATCGGTGAAGTTCTCGAGCACCTGTGCACGCGGCAGCGCTTCTTCAAGACGGTCTTTGCCTAAATACCCCCACGCGCAACCGATGATCTTCGCACGGTCAAGCGTATGCTCGAGCTCATAGACATCAGCGAGCGTATCGGTGAAGTAGTAGACGTCACGCACATCGACGCACCAGTCTTTGGCGATCTGTTCGATCTTCTCTTCCTTGGAGTGGTGATCTTCGAATGCGAGCACATGCGAAACGCTGAGCGTCGTACCCGCCATCGCAGGACGGACATAGAGCTCGGAGCCGCTCGAAACGATAGCGATCTTCGCATTCTCGATACGCTCGACCTCGTGGATGAATTCGCTAAAAAGGGCGAACTTCTGCTCCTGCATCGCAGCGCCGAACGATTTGGTCCAAGCCAGTATCCGGTCGAGTGACGCCTGATCAGGGAGCGCCGTGCGTGCATGGTTCGGTTTCTTCGAAGCGTACTCGATCATTTCTTGGAGCGCCGCTTCCAGGTCCGGCGAAAAGCCCATCGCCACCTTTGCCTTAAGGCACGCTTCGTAGGTATCGCCGATCACCCCGTCAAAATCGAAGATGAGGTACTTTTTGCGGTCGACAACACGACGGACCGGCAACCTGTACTTCTGTGCGAACTCGCAGTCGCGTTCATCGTGGGCAGGTACCGCCATGATCGCTCCCGTTCCGTAGCTTCCGAGCACATAGTCTGCGATCCATATCGGTATCTCTTCCTTGGTACCCGGGTTTATCGCTTGTACCCCCATAAGCTCCACCCCCGTCTTCTCTTTCCCTTCACCGGTACGGTCGATGTCGCTCTTGGTGCGCGCTGCCGCAACGTACGCGTCGATCTCGGACTCGTTCTCCGCACCTTGCTTAAGCAGAGCGACGAGCGGGTGCTCAGGTGCGAGCACCAGGTACGTCGCACCGAACAGCGTGTCGGCTCGTGTGGTAAATACTTCAATGTAGTGCTCGGGTGTGTCGCCTGGGGCACCTGTAGCTGCTGCTTCCCTACCCGCTCCCACAAGGAGCGGACGCAACTCGTCAAGAAGCTCCGGCAGTGTTGTGCAGCCCGCGCTCGCATTGATGTGTCCTTTTCCGCGCAACATGGTACGCGCGTATGTCTGCGGGTACCGCTCGAAATCGTCCACACGCACGAATGGGTCATTGTCTGAGTAGTACAGGGATACCGCGTCCACGTTCTCGGCGAGCTTGTCGTGGTCGATCGGTACCGCCATGAAGCGTTTGAGCGTTTCGATGAGGTCATGACTGAACACCTTTGCGGCAGGGCTCCAGTCCATGTCGCGGTGGGGCGGTGCTACGAGCACGAGCTTTTTCACCTTTGTTCGTGCCTGTGCCACGAGATGTTGCGCGAGGACCGCTCCCAAGCTGTGACCGACGATCACATCAGCGTCACCGTGCTCACGAGCCGCAGCGAGCCACAGCTCAAAGTCCGGGGAATCTGATTGCGGAAGGCTCTGCGCATACACAGTCGCTCCGAGCTTCTCGAGCTCTGCTTGCAGCCACGGGAACCAGTTATCCTTCGCGGTACCGCCGGTACCGTGCAGGAGGAGCACTTTCTTCGGCCGATCCGTCTGCTCGCCGTTCTCACTGACTCGTCGCACCGGGAAGCGCAGCAGGCTGCCTTCGCTCGGGCCTATCCAGTTGCGCTGCTGGACCTTGGCGCGATCGATGTATTCGACCGTGTCAAGATCGTCGTAGAGCCGTTGCGCATATTTGGTAATAGCGAGCATCCACTGCTCCTTCTCGCGCTTTTCGACCGCGCTGCCGCACCGCTCACAGGTACCGTCTACCACTTCCTCGTTCGCGAGGCCGATCTTGCACTTCGGACACCAGTTAATGTTGGTCTTTGCCTTGTACGCCAAGCCCTTTTTGTACAGTTGAAGGAAGATCCACTGCGTCCATTTGAAGTAGGCAGGGTCGGTCGTGTCTACTTCGCGTGCCCAATCGAACGAGAACCCGAGCATCTTGAGCTGTCGGCGAAAGGTGTCCGTGTTCTCTTTGGTCACCTCGCGTGGATTCCTCCCAGTTTTGATAGCGTAGTTCTCGGTCGGCAGACCGAACGCATCCCACCCCATCGGGTAGAGCACGTTCTTTCCTTCCGCGCGGTGCTTGCGAGCGACGACATCCAGAGCGGTGTAGCTCCGCACATGGCCTGTGTGGAGTCCCGCTCCGCTCGGGTACGGAAACTCGACAAGCAGATACTCGTTCTCCCTGCCCGGAACTTCGTCGGGCGTACGGTAGAGCTCCTGTTCCTCCCAGTTGTTCCTCCACTTGTTCTCTATTTCCTTATGATCGTAAGTGCCTTTCATGGCTATCGTACAGGCGGAACGAGTCCCTTAGTGCTGTCATCGCGGTAGTAGTCCGGGTCGATCGTGCGCTCAAAGCAGTGCGCGCCCTCCGGGTGACTCCAGTCAGAACCGAGGATTCCAGGAGCAATTGGCCGCGCGTACGGGGTGTTCCTGTCCTGCGAGCGCGAGAATATCGCGCACAGCTCGAACGTCATGTCGCCCTTCACCTGGTATCCATAGGGCACATCGGTCTCAGGGTCGCGTGGCAGCTCAGCAAAGCGGACCGAATTGACCAGGTCGGCAAGCTCCAGAGGCAGCTCCCGCTTAACACGCCAGTACTCGATGATCTCCCACTGCAGCGTCTCGAGGGCTGAAACTCGCTCCTGGTCGAACCGCATCGCGCGTGCATCGCCCGGCGTTCCGATAATAAAGAAGCCAGAAACGACCGCAAGCGCAACAAGCGCACCCACGAAGGCGCCTATCATGGTCGAGAGCTTAGCGTCTTTTTCCCACCGGCCGCGCACCTCCTCAAGGTAGTACCAGAATATCCCGCCAGCGAGCACGAATACGGTCAGGGCCTTGAGGGAGAAACGCGTGGTCAATTCACCGTTTAGGAACGTATTGATCACCGTGATGAGGTCGCCTGCGAGGAACGCACCAGCAACGAACACCGTAAGATAGACGAGCCAGCGACGGATACCGAGGCCTGCCTTTTCGCTATCGCGTCGTATATCCTCATGCACGAGCCGGGTGAGGTATAGGAAGAGCGGAAACACTACGAGGAGCGCGGCTATAGCGAAGCGAACGGGTCCCGAATACGGGTCGCCGTAGGACATGTCGAGCGGATCTGGAAAAAGGATATTTATATAATTGAATAGGAGCGTGACGAGCGCACCGACCGAGACGTATAATGCGACCATGGACCCCACCCAGAGAAAGAAATCCTTAGGCGAGAAGCGGACGGTTGACATAGCGGCGATAGTTAGAAGAATAAAGAGACCGAGGATGACCAGTAATGTAAATGACACCATATGAATACCACAAGTCTACAGGGGAATCGAGCAGCTATCAAACACCTCTTCTTTGACATGGACGGTACCGTTACGAGGAGCCGCACGCCGGTCACCGAGGAGATGCGTTCGATCTTGAACGACCTGGCGCAGGATATCATCGTCATAAGCGGACAATCGAGCGAGGCCATACAAACACAGCTTGCGGGGGTCGATTGTTTCGTCATGGGTCAGAACGGCAACCAGGTCTGGCACGGCACGGACATGCTCTGGAACGACCTGCTCACCGACCAAGAAAGAACGGAGATCATGCGCCATATCGGTTCACTGCCCCGCACCTGGGACGTGCCGGACCAAAACGACCTCATCGAAGACCGTGGCTGCCAGATCACCTACTCGCTCTATGGCATGCACGCTCCCGTCGCGGACAAAGAGCGTTTCGACCCTGACCAGAAGAAACGGCGCGACCTGCTCGCACAGTATCCGCTCATCTCCGATACGGTCGACGTGAAGATCGCTGGCACGACCGGCCTCGATTACTTCAAGAAGGGGCGGAACAAAGGGTACAACGTCGCTCGCTTCATCGAGCACATGCACTGGAACAAGGACGAATGCCTCTACTTCGGCGACATGCTCTTCCCGGGCGGCAATGATGAGAGCGTCATCGGTGTCATAGCGACACAGGAGGTTTCGAGTCCCGAGGATACCCTTGCGCAACTTCAGGAGTTCATGCGATAACAGGGGGAGTTACCTGGAGGAGGTTGTTCTATGCAGCATATCCCGAGCCTCTTGGACGAGGTGCGGCAAGCGCTCGATGGGGCTGGTAATGAGAAAAGCGTTGCACAGCGAACCTGGGCGCACACCCGGGCACAGCTTGCGCTCACTCGCCTGCGCGATCGGCTCAGTACGGTCTGCCCGCAGGCAGCAGCACTACTCGGCGACCTGACGATCATTGACGACCCGATACACCGGCAGCGCGTGCGTACAGCGCTTGCGAACGTGCAGGCGTGCCTGCACAAAACGACACATACGACATAACAGACTCACACGAGCGGGCTCTTGCCCGCTCGATCCATGATGTACTTGAAGGTGTCGCTGGTCGGTGCTACGCTCCACAGAGATCAGACGAGAGGAGGACATCGATGGCTCCTGTGCATGACAAACTCCGCAAGCTTTCTGGGAATACGGGTCTTTGCGTCGACGCGATCGTCCATGCACTGCTTGAGCTCGTTCAGACCGACCCCGGCCGGTTCAACATCGGCCCCGACATCGAACTATCACGACTCGTGGCCGAGTACCGAACGCGCGGGGCGTTGCCGCCCTACTTCGAGCGATGGCTCTCGCTCGTGAACCAATCGGAAGTCACCGCTGTGGCTCGGTCAGCTGCCGGTACTGCAGGTGCGCACACGAACGCTCCGACCGGCTCGGGCGCAAGCAAAGAACTCGAGCAAGTGCGGATCGAATTGCAGCAGCTCAGGAACGAGCTGTGGAGAAACAAGCCGACCGCGCCTCAGGCACCCGTGACCGAGGCCAAGATCAACGAGGCGATGCAAGCGAACCTCGCCGAACACCTCGCACGGATCGAATCGCTGGTGACTCGCAGCATCGACACTGCCCTGGGTACGTTGCGCAAAGACATCCGCAGCCTCAGCACCGAGGTGTTGTCGGTCATCGAGGAGGACCTCCCTCCTGCGTTCCAGGGGATCGAGCGCAAGATCGATGCCCTTGACCCGGGACTGGACAGGTCAGCGCTCGACGAGTTCCAGCAGGCGCTTTTGCGCGGCGTCGAAGAACTGATCGATGTCCGCGTCGCGCAAAGTGAGGCGCGCTTGTGGCAACAGGTACGGGAGCTCGTCACGACCGGTTTCACCGCAGCTGTTGCAGCCGCGTCACATCCCCCTCCGGTCGCATCTCCCGCTCAAGGGCAAGCTACGAAACCGAAGCACGCCAAGAGCAACGGTTCTGCTCGTCCCTCGTACTGGAACTACATGAGCGACGAGGCAAAGCGTGATTGGACCAAGCAGCACGGCAGTGCTTGAACGACGCGATGAGCGGACACACAAGTTGTCCGCTCGTTCTCGTATTCTCGTCCTGTTGATGGCCTTTCGCACGCGTGCTACGCTTACCGTCCTCGTGGTAAGACCCAGCCGATCTCACCACTTCTCCGCAGGAGCGACACGAGTAGGCCGCCGCACGAGCATCAGGGACCTGTAACACAGGTGTACACCAAATCCCTGACGTTCTCGTGCGGCTTTTTCTTATCCTGGAATTTGCGTCATTTGGAGTCCGCCACGGACGTCCAGCTTCTGGTCTTGTTGACCGCTTCCTTCTCATGTAGCGCCTTCGTGAGGTCGACACCGTAGCGGTTCGCCAGCGCAGCGATGAAGATCAGGACGTCAGCGAGCTCTTCGGCGACATCGGTCACGGTCGAGGCGCGGTCAAGACGCATCTTCTCCGCTTTACGAATAGCCTTGAAGAGCTCGCCTATCTCCTCACCGAGCTGCAGTGCCGTTTGTATGTTCGAGCTGGTCAGAGCGAAGCCGCGCTCTTGTTCCATGAGCGCGACGTAGCGCTGGACTTGGGTGAGGCTCGGATCCTGCGCAAGCGCGAGTGTCGATTCGGTGCTCATGGTCCTAGATCCGGAACTCGATAACGTCACCGTCCTCGACCACATACTCCTTACCCTCAGTGCGCAGGAGTCCCTGCTCGCGCGCAGCCGCATACGAACCCGCTTGTATGAGCTTCTCCCAATGGATGACCTCGGCACGGATGAACTTGTCCTTGAAGTCCGTGTGGATAGCGGTGCCGGCCTCGGGCGCGGTGGATCCTCGCGAAATGGTCCACGCACGGGTTTCGTCGGGGCCGGTCGTGAAGTAGGTAATGAGACCGAGCATGTCGTATCCGGCTTTAATGAGGTCGTTCACCCCATCGTCGACCACGCCATACTCGTTCCTGAAGGTCTGGCGGTCTTCGTCGGACAGTTCGCGTAGCTCGCCCTCGACACTTGCGTCGACGAAGACAGAGGGTGATCCGGACGCCTCGAGGAAGTGCTTGAGCGTGTGCCACCGCTCGTCGTTCTGCTCGTCAAAGTTGAACCCGCCAGCCTTCTTATTGAGCACGTAGAGTATCGGCTTCGGGGTGAGCAGGTTGAGGAGCGTGAGCGCACGAAGCTCGCCCTCGGTAAGCGAAAGTCTTGGCAGTTCAGTGCGCAAGAGCCGCCCAGACTCAAGGACCGGAAGTGCCTTCTCGAGCGCCGCCTTTTCCGTGATCGCATCCTTGTCGCCCCTTTTTGCATCGCGCTCGACGTTACCGAGCCTTTTGGACACGGTCTCCATGTCGGCAAGCACGAGCTCAAGGTTGATCACCTCAATGTCGCGCATCGGGTCGACCGCGCCATGGACGTGGTGCACATTGCTATCATCAAAGAGCCGTACGACCTCTGCGATCGCGTCTGTCTCGCGAATGTTCGCGAGGAATTTGTTGCCTAATCCCTCCCCTTCTGCCGCACCTTTGACGAGCCCCGCGATATCGACGAACTCAACGACCGCCGGTATGGTCTTCACGCTATGCGAGAGCTCAGTGAGCCTCCCCAGCCGCACATCGGGGACAGCGACGACACCGACCGACGGGTCGATCGTGCAGAACGGAAAGTTCTCCGCGGGAACGGCCTTTTGCGTAAGCGCGTTGAAGAGCGTCGATTTTCCGACGTTCGGGAGTCCCACGATACCGATCGAGAGCGACATGGGCGTATCGTACCAGTAACGGTCGCCCTTTGCACCCCCGCCCGATGTAGCTTCCGGGTCCCTAAGTTGCCCGGTGCAAATCAGAAATTCTATAGGTGCATTTCAGGTTTGCAAAAATCTCCACAGCCACCTTGTTGAGGGCAAGACTCCTCCCTACGCCAACTCCAAGATCACGCCCTCGTGCGGCTCAAGGACGTACGTGTTCCCATGCGGTGAGCGCACGTCGGCGACCGATACCGATGAAAGGAACGCGGACCGGAGCGCCGGTACCCGCAGCGTCTTCTGCTCATGGGAAAAGTTCAAGAGGACGAGCAGCCGCTCGGTGTCGCCCCGACGCTCGAACCCGTACACCTCGTCGTCCTCTGTATCAAACGGCACGTACGAACCTTCGAGCATCGCCTCGGAGCTCTTGCGGAGCGCGATGAGCGCCCTATATAGGGACAGCGTGGATTGCGGATCCTTGTTTTCCGCCTCGACGTTCACGCGCTCGACGTCCTCGCCCATGGGAAGCCAGGGTGTGCCGGTCGTAAAGCCCGCATTCGCACCGGTATCCCAGCGCATCGGGGTACGTACCATGTCGCGCCCAAGGTCGAGCCCGGGCACCTGTTTCTCGAACGGGTCCTGGATCGCCTCCGGCGGTATGTGCTGGTTCTCCATGCCGAGCTCCTCGCCGTAGTAGGTGATCGAGAGTCCCTTGATCGAGAACCCGAGGAGCGCGAGCATGCGCGCACGCCGCAAGCCGTGCCTCGATGCCACGCGCGGCCGGTCATGGTTCCCGAGCATGAACGTCGGCACCTGATTGCTCGAGGGGTACTGCATCATGAACTCGACGTTGCGCTTCCAGTCCTCAATGTTCCAGGTGAGGAGGACCGGTTCAAGATTGAGCGGCGCAAGATTGCCGAACGTCGCCGCACTGTAGTACGGGAATATGTCCTCCGCCCGCTGGTAGTCCTCGGTCACCATGAACGTGTTCGGGTACCGGTGGAGCATTTCGCTGAAGCCCTTCAAGATAGCAAACCGCTCCGGACGTTCCTGGGAATACACGGGCAGCAGTCGGTAGAACGGGTCCATCTCGCCGGGCAGGTATGCGGGGTTCTCCGGGTTCTCACGGAACAGGTGGTCTTTGATGAGGTGCTTTGCCGCGTCACAGCGGAAACCATCGACACCTCGGTCGAGCCAGAACTTGAGGATACGGCGCAGCTCGGTACGCACGTCGTGGTTACGCAGGTTGAGGTCAGGCTGACTCGCGAGGAACGTATGGAAATAGAACGAGTCGGTCTCCTTGCTGTATTCCCACCCGGAGCCGCCGAAGTTCGAGAGCCAGTTATTGGGCGGCGTTTCGGGATCGCCCTTTGCGTCGACCCAGAGGTACCAGTCGCGCTTCGGATTTGTTCTCGACGAGGCGGACTCAAGGAACCAGGGGTGGTCGCTTGACGTGTGGTTCGGCATGAAGTCGAAGATGACCTTCATGCCATACCGGTGCGCTTCGGCGATGAACCGGTCCGCATCCTCGAGCGTTCCGAACTGCGGGTCGATCGCGCAGTGGTCCGTCACGTCGTACCCAAAGTCCCGCATCGGCGAACGGTAGATCGGACACATCCATAGAGCGGTATATCCTAAGTCTGCTAGGTACGGCAGCTTCTCGATCACGCCCTTAAGCTCGCCCACACCGTCACCATTCGTGTCATAGAAACTACGCGGATATATTTGGTAGACGATAGCGTTCTGTGCCCAATTCATACAAAGTAAGCAAATTCAAAATCTCAAGTTCCAAATAGCGAACGAGATGGCCTTGTTCTCGATCATAGCTGTACCTATTTGGAACTTGTCATCTTGAACTTCACGTCGTCCCCATTCGCATACGCTCTCCCTATACGTGACCATGATCACCGTCACTGTCCCAGTGCCTCCCGCAATTCCTTTTGGTACTTCTTCCCCACCTCCATCATCGCGAGCATCTGGTCCTTGCCTTCCTTCTTGGTCTTATGCTCGACCTCCTTGGCCATCTTGGTGAAGAGCTCGGGGTTATTCTCGAGGAGCTTCATGATCATCTCCTGCTGGTCCTTGGGGAGGCTCTTGAGCTGGCGCTCGGCCATCTTTTTTATCAACCAGTTCTTCATAATTCGTGAGTTTAGGTGCTGCTGTGAATATTGAGTATACCACGGACCGGCAGCACCCTGAACGTTTGACACATGGCAAAAAGAAGCGCATGCTGGCGAAACACAGCGGCATACCAAAGTTTACTGACTGCGTGGCAGGACACTCCTCGACGACATCTGCCGCCTCTATAACTAAGCTTTCCCTCAACCTATGAGATCGATACTACTGTTCATTCGGACCAGGCTCGTGCGCACGTTCCGCACGCTGCGTCGACACCCGTTCGTCACGCTCGTCTGCCTCGTGCTCCTTGCAGGCGGCATCTATGCGCTCGAACGGGGCAATGGCGCAGTGGAGGAAGCGTCATCGGATGTGCGTATCCCCGTGGTCGAGGTGGCCACGATCGCTGCGCTCTCGGAAGACACGGCGCCGCTCATCGTGCTTGGCGAGGTACGCTCGGTGCGGCAGGCCGAACTTCGGCCCGATAAGCCGGGCGAGGTTACTCGGGTGAACGTGCGTGTCGGTCAGACCGTCGCTGCGGGTACCATACTTGCAGAGGTCGAGAACGGCGCGGAGCGAGCGGCGGTCGTGTCCGCACAAGGTGCGCTTGCCGCAGCCGAGGCCGGGCTCGCGAAGGCTCGCGCCGGTGCCCGCGCCGAAGACCGGGTAAGCGCCACCGTCCAGGCACAGAACGCGGGTGCGGGGCTCGCGAGTGCACAAGACGCGGCGCAGAGCGCTATTGCCCAGAGCTTCACCCTTGCCGAGGACGCCGTCCTTGCGAAGACAGATCGATTCTTCTCGAACCCCTACACGGTACGCCCCTCGCTACGGGTGCGCAGCGCTTCATATGACGAACGGCTCGCGATCGAGAATGAGCGGGTCGCCCTCGGCGAGCTCATCAGGGTCTGGCGCAGCGAGGCGACGAGCGGCCGCGTGCCACCGAGCGAGCTGCTGCAGCGCCTCGAGCTGATCAGCAACCGGCTTACCCGCATCAAGACGTACCTCAACACCTTGAGCGGTTTCATTTCGAAACAGCCGATCGATGCCGACCTTGACGCCGCGACCAAGAGTGCCCAGGAAGCCGCTGTCGCAGGCGCGCAATCGAGTATCGATGCTGCTCGAGCGAGCATAACCGGTGCGACCCAAGGACTCTCGAACGCCGCAGCCGCGCTCCGCACGAGCACCCTGTCCGAGAGCAGGATACAAGCAGGAGAACGACCTGAGGACATAGCGGTCGCGCAAGCGGCGGTGACCCAGGCTCGGGGCGGCCTCGCCCAAGCGGTCGCCGGTCTCGAGCGTTCGCTCATTCGCACCCCTATCGCTGGCACCGTGACCACGCTTTCGATCACGCGCGGCGGCCATGTCACCGGCCAGGATGTTGTGGCGGTCGTCGCGAACGAGGGCGGGCTCGAGGTCGAAGGATACCTGAGCCAGAACGCGCTTGTGCGCGCCTCGGTCGGGATGCCGGTCCTCGTGGGCGGAACCTACCGCGGCAGCGTCACCACGCTCTCCCCGGGGCTTGATCCGGGCACCAAACGGGCACGCTTCACGGTCGCCCTGCCCCGCGACGCGCAGTTCGTAAATGGCGAATATGTGGAGCTCGCGCTTATGAGCGAGACGAGCACGAGCAGCACCAAACGTCGGGCGGCGGGCGGGTACGCGCTTCCCATAACCGCGATCAAGGTCGCGCCGAGCGGTCTGGTGGTTTTTACCGTAACCGAGGCGAATACCCTGGAGGCGTTACCGATCACGGAAGGACCGATCGTGGGAAGCAGCATGCTCATCACGGACCTCGGTCCGGAGACACGCATCGTGAAAGACGCACGGGGTCTTTCCGCAGGTGACGTGGTGACCGTTTCCACCGAGTAGCTGGCCCTGATCGTGACTTTTTGCATTTTCCTTTTACCTGTTGACCTTCTTTACCGTGGCTCGCATCTGGATATTCTTCACTGAAAAGACGGCGCTCTCGTACCTCATCTTGGGTGCGCTCGTCATCTTTGGCGTAAGCGCTGCGCTCACCATCCAGCGCGAGAGCGCTCCCGAGGTACAGATCCCGATCGCGGTCGTGAGCTCCGCGCTGCCCGGCGCTTCCCCCGAGGATGTCGAGAACCTCATCGTGCTTGAGCTCGAACGAGCCGTCGCGAACATCGCCGGTATAAAGAAACTGACCGCGACCGCACGCGAGGGCGTCGGGACGGTCGTCGTCGAATTCGATGCTTCCGCTGATCTGCGCGATTCGATCGACAAGGTGAAAGACGAGGTCGAGAAGGTCCGGAACGAGCTTCCGAGCGACGCAACAACACCGCGCGTCGATGAGGTGAACTTTGCGGACCAGCCGGTCGTTATGGCGTCGATCGTGAGCGACCTACCCATAACCGAGTTCCGTACCGCCGCGGAGGACCTCAAGGCCCGTATCGAGAGCACACCCGGCGTGTCTCGGGCGGAGATAAACGGTATGCGCGACCCGGAGGTTACCGTGGTGGTACGCAAGGAAGACCTCGCGGCACACAACTTGAGCCTTCGCGAGGTGGTCCAAGCGATAGGGGCAAGCAATATCACTGCTCCTGTCGGCTCGATCGTGAGCGACAATGTCGAGTACGCGGTCGAGTTCAAGGGTGCGATCAGAGACCCGGGGGCGGTCGCGAGCATACCCGTTGTCACTAGCCGCGGTGTCGTGCTGACGCTTGGCGACATCGCGTTCGTCGGGCTCGGCGTAACGGACTACACGACGATAGCTCGCGTTTCGCGCGAGGGCGAGGCCCCGATGCAGGCCGCGACGCTCTACGTCTACAAGCAGCGTGGTGCCGATATCACCGCGCTCTCAAAGCATGTGAGCGCTCTCATCGAATCGGAGAACCAGAACGGCGGAGACGTGTCGCTCGTCGTCACCTATGACGCTGGCGAACAGATCATCACCGACCTCAGGGACCTGACCAGGACCGGGCTCCAGACGGTCGGCCTGGTGCTCCTGGTGCTCCTCGTAGTGCTCGGTTGGCGCGAGGCGATCATTGCGTCCCTGTCGATACCGCTCTCGTTCCTCACGGCGCTCATGGTCATGAACGCGACCGGCAACACGATAAACTTCATTTCCCTGTTCTCGCTCATTCTCGCGATCGGCATTTTGGTCGACACGGCTATTGTGATGACCGAGGCCATCCACACCAATTTGAAAAAGGGCGGCGATAAGCACGAGGCTGTCGTACGCGCCATCAAGGAGTTCCACTATCCGCTCACGACCGGGAACCTCACCACGGTCGCGGTGTTCTTCCCCCTCTTTACGATAAGCGGCATCACCGGGGAGTTCATCGCATCGATCCCCTTCACCGTGATCGCGGTCCTCTTCTCGTCGCTCGCTATATCGCTCGCGTTCATCCCGCTCATTGCGACGACCGTCCTCAGACGGCGCACCGAGGCCGGCATGGAGGAGCGCCAGGAGGCGTTCGCTGAACAAGCACGGGGCTACTACCGTTCGTTCATTCCCTACTTCCTGGATTCGCGCAAGCGCAAGGTGTGGTTCTTGGCCGGGATCACGAGCTTGCTCATTGTGCTCACCGCGATGCCGTTTATCGGCCTGATCAAGGTCGCCTTCTTCCCCCAGACCGATGTCGACTTCCTGTACGTGAACGTCGAGAATCCGCAGGGGACCCCGCTGTTGCGTACCGACCTCTCCGTGCAACCGATCGAAGAGGTGCTCCTCTCTGTGCCTGAGATCGAGTCTTTCACCACGTCGGTGGGAGCGGGTTCGGTGTTCGACCAGAGTCCGCAGTCCGGCCCACGGTTCGCCTCGATCACGGTGAACCTGCGTGAGGAACGGACGCGCACCTCGAGCGAACTTGTCGCCCTCATCGAGGAACAGCTGCGACCGTTTACGAACATGACCATCCGTGTCGAGCAGCCGACCGAGGGGCCTCCGTCCGGCGCACCCGTCTTAGTAACGTTCTATGGCGAGGACCTGCTCGAACTTAAGCGTCTCGCGTCTGCTGCGTCCGACGTCCTTCGAGGCCTGCCCGGCACCCGTCTTGTGACGGCAAGCGGCGAGGACGATGCGTCCGAGTTCGCGCTCTCGATCGACCGACGCAAGGCCGCGGAGCTCGGCCTTTCGCCTGCTCTCGTGGTCGACACGCTCAGGAGTGCGGTGTTCGGAACCGAAGCAACCACGATCAAGACCGGTGGCGACGATATCAAGGTCATGGTGAAGTTGAATCTCAACTCGGACTGGCGCGATGTGCATGACACCAACCGCGCTACGCTCGATGCGCTCCTTGAGCTCCCCGTCGTCACGAGTCGCGGCACCGTGCTCTTAGGAAGCGTCCTCACGCCGTCGCTCGAGGCGTCGAGCGCGGTCATTAACCGCGAAGATGAGTCACGCATCGTGACCGTATCCAGCCAGGTCACCGAAGGCTTTGTCGCACGTGACGTGAGCAGTGAATTCGAACGCATATTCAATGAACAGGTGCGTGTGCCCGCAGGCATCCGCATGCGTATCGGCGGCGAGACCGAGGACGTGGACCAGAGCTTCCGCGATATGTTCGTTGCGCTCGGGCTCGGTATCGTGCTCATCCTTGCGGTGCTCGTGGTGCAGTTCAACTCATACCGGCAAGCGTTCATCGTGCTTTCGGTCGTACCGCTTTCGCTCATCGGCGTGCTCCTTGGCCTCCTCATCACCCGCGAGTACCTCTCGTTCCCGACCATGCTTGGTTTCATTGCGCTTGCCGGCATCGTCGTCAATAATGCGATCATCCTGGTCGATGTGTGGAACCGCATGCGGGCGGAACAGCCGGAACTCCCGCTCCGGACCGTCGTCATAGAAGGTGCCGCAACTCGCCTCAGGCCGATCTTCCTTACCACGCTCACCACCGTGGTCGGTGTGACACCGCTCATCTTTGCTTCGTCGCTCTGGCGGCCGATCGCTATCGCCATCATGTTCGGTCTCCTGTTCGCGGTCTTCCTCACGCTCATCCTGGTTCCGATACTCTACCTCAAGACCTGCAAGCGCTGCTAGAAAACCACTTAGCTTCCGGCTAAGTACGAGATAACCGAGGCGCGAAGCCTCGGTTATTGTTATGTTCTACACCGCGATGGTGCTCCACTTGCCCGGTGCTTGCATGCCTCCGGACACGGCTCGAACCGGATCCTTGCGCCCGGTGCGCTCAGAAAGACCTATCGACAGTATCTGCCGCGCCGCGCTCGTTCCGTCGACGAACTGCTCGCACACGGCAGGCCAGTCGATCCAGCTTGAGATCTCATCAGCACAACGGTCAATGATGTCGCCAAACTTTGGTCCCACCACCTCACAGCGTCCGTTCATACCGCTCACCATGGGTACCTTTGCCTCTTGCGATCGGTCGAACGTACTGTTCAAAAACAGCCTGACCATCTCGGCCGCAACACGCATGCGCTCGGGGTCATGGTACCCCGGGTGATCGAAACGTAGTACCTGAAAGCCCAGGTTGTTCAGATCGATCGCGTCGGTACGTACCCGTGACCAGAACGTCCAGCTCGGAACGTTACGGATCGCCCTGCCAAAACAGGGGTGGTCTTTGCGTGGGTACAGGTCCGCATAGTTGTCGAACACATGCCGGTTGAGCACTTCAAGTGTCACGTCCGGGTCCTCGCAGCCTGGCACGTTGATGAGGTGCGCGAAAGGGTGGCGAGCCACGCCCCACGCACCATCGACCTGCGCCTGACCGCGGATACCACAGCTCATGATGGTCAGATGCTCCGACGCCTGCAGTGCTCCGCGGATCGCGTGCACGAAGAAGCCGAACGAGTGCCCGCCGTAGTACATGAGCTTGTCGAACTTGTACTTACTTTCTGCCAAACGGTACGCTTGGCAAGCAAGCATGCCGAGTGCCGCCTGAACGGCACCGGGGTGGCCGCGTTCGATCGCCTCATACACGTCACGTTTCGGTCGTTTGCACCAAGCACGCGCATCACTCCAGGCTTGTTCCAGGGTCCGCTTCGCCGCCGAAGGCTGACGCTCCACACCAGTATGAACCTGAGGCCCGGTGAATATGGCATTGCCCGGACCAACAATGAGGTTTGGCTCCGGCGAAAGTAGGTTAAGCGGGTTGTCCATCCTATTCTCCACAGCTCTATCTGCGCAGTATTGTGCCTGAACGCACGATAGACGCAAGCACAAAAAAACGCCGGTCAGAACAACCGGCGCTCCGTTCACTCGCATATACCAACAGGACGATGGGTGCGTCCCATGCGAAGATTATGATCGACCACGTTCTTTTCGCAATCAGCGAACCGCGCACAGGCGGGCACGTGCGTGTACTGCTTGAACACGCAGTTCTGGCACACATCGCGGGTCGGGTCACAGACATACGGCCCGAGCACCGAGAAGATGCCATGTTTGTTGACCCGAAACGGTCCAACTGTGCCAATAAGGACCATACCTTCTTTTAGCGCGGTCGCGTGTGCGGTAACGCCAATGAACATGCCGTCGCAAGCGATGCGGTACCCTGCCGGCACCCGTTTACCTGAGTCATCCATTTCTCACCTCTTGCTTCACTGGTCGCACCATAACAGTATTTGACATGTAAATCAATACGTGCTATTATTAGCAGATATGCGTAGGTCGCTTTCCTTCATACTGCTCGCAAGCATCGCGTTACCGGGCCTTGCCCTTGGGTTCGAGTACACCAACGGGAATGTGGGCATGGTCTACCACGAGGCACCGGCTGAGTTTGCAGTATCCGCTGACGGCGAGGCATACGGACGCACGGTGTCCGGCATAGCCTTTTCGCAGACTAACGTCACGACCAACTCCGCCGTACGCCTGCAGCGGTTCTCGATCGGCTCCGCATTCTGGTACGTATCCGACCACGGTGTCATCTGGGCCACCTCCGACCTCGAAGCCCTCTCCATCTACCTCTCCCTCGCGTAGCTGGCGTCCTACGAAAAAAGGTACTAAGTCTCTTTTTCGGAAAAGAGACTTAGTACCTTTTTTCGTTTATTGTTCGTCACGCATCCGGCACAGCTCTGTGCTATACTGCCCGTATAATCGCATTCCCTATGTCACTCCAAGAAACCATCCGCAGCGATATGGTCGCGGCCATGAAGGCTAAGGAGGCTCTGCGCCTCTCTGTATTGCGCGGACTCCTGACCCTATTTGCCCACGAGCTCACCACGACCAAACGCACCCCACAGGAACCGCTCTCGGACGATGAGGTGCTCGCCCTGATCCGCCGGAGCGTGAAGCAGCGCAAGGAAGCCGCGTCCCAGTTCCGGCAAGGTGACAGGAACGACCTTGCTGAAAAGGAAGAATCCGAGGCTTCCCTGCTCGAGGCTTACCTGCCCCAACAGGCAAGCGAGGATGAGGTCGAAAAAGTAGTGCGAACAAAGATCGAGTCACTTGGAGTAACCGACAAGAGCGGTATGGGTAAGCTCATCGGCGCGGTCATAGCGGAGCTTAAGGGCACAGCGGATGGTGCGATGGTGAAGCGTGTGGCAGAGCGCCTCCTCGCCTAGTATATTTATGCGCGAAGGATCACCGGACCGGCACCCAGTAGAGAGCGAGGCGTACCCTCGTGATATCGAGTGTACGACACCGCTCGGCCCCGTACGTCTCACCCTGCTCGACCCGGATACCGTAAGCACCTTTGTTGAGGGACACCGTGTCATGTTCACGAGCAATAACGGGAAGATCGTAACCGAGGTATTGCCACCCTTGGAGCCAGACACTGCGCCGCTTTCTGAAGACCACCCACGCATACGCCTCGCCCGCACCCATGCGGACCAGATATTGCACGATACGCATATGACCGTTTCCGGAACTGCTGCCGACTTCGCTTCTATCGGCCTAGACCGCCAGGCACTTGAAAAGGATGCCGCTTGGCAAGCGTTCCTCGAG
This sequence comes from uncultured Candidatus Saccharibacteria bacterium, assembly GCA_964531785.1. Taxonomy (GTDB): domain Bacteria; phylum Patescibacteriota; class Minisyncoccia; order Phycocordibacterales; family UBA12088; genus CAYWMQ01. The sequence continues at coordinate 8,449 of CAZHFF010000003.1, read as the reverse complement.
CGCAGGCGAGCTGGCTTAGACGAGGGTGACGCGTAGCAGAGAGGCGCGACTCAGCGCAGCACCTCCGCAAGCTGCAGCATGAAGAAGCCATAGAGAATGAAGAACATGATCCCCTCCCAACGGTAGAGTCGGCGTGCGAGACCGATCACCAGAAATATGAAGCTCGTCGCGAGCAGCATGGGCAAGCCGACCTCATACGTCGCGCGATCGAACGGGAGCGTCACGATGAGGCCGGGTAACCCTATCGCCATGAGAATGTTGAACGCATTACTCCCGAATATGTTCCCGATAGCGACCGTGAGTTTCTTGGTTCGCAGCGCTTGGACCGACACGACGAGCTCTGGCAATGAGGTGCCGATCGCTATCGCGGTGATCGAAATGAGCCCGGGACTCACCTCGAGCATTTGAGCCAGGTGCACGACCGCTTCGATCACGAACTTTGCTCCGGTGATGAGCGCAGCCAGACCCGCGAGCAGCAGCCCTATCGAACGATAGTCCAGACGATGAAGCCAGTGCTTGCGTCCCCGCTGAACCTCCTTCTCGAGCTTTTCTACCATCATTCCCGAATCGTACTCTTCGCTCAAGAGATAGAGCACATAGACAGCAAAGGTGCTCGCAAGGAGCAGGGCTTCGCTGCGCGTGACATCACCATCAACGGCGATCATTGCAAAGAGCGCCGTCGATATCACAAAGAACGGAAGCTCCGCATCGAGCAGGTCCTTGTCGATCGCGACCTTCTTCCCGAGGTATGCGAGCACGCCGCCGATCAGCAGGATGTTGGCGATGTTGGAACCGATCGCGTTCGCGGCGACCACCTCCGGCACCCCGCGTAACACGCCGATGAGCGACGTGGTGAGCTCCGGCAGCGACGTACCGAACCCGACGATCATCGCTCCGATAACGAAGCTCGAGAGCCCGAACGAAACGCCGATCACCTCGGCGTACTTGAGGAACAGGTCAGCCCCCCGCACCATAACGACAAGTGCGGCAGCGAACACCATGACCCAGAAGAAAAGTTCCATGGCGGAGAGTGTATCAGAAAGGGTCGACCTGCGCACGCGCACTACGCACGTCCTGGATCATCCGGCTTCTTTGCCAAAATACGTATACCGTACCCGGGTATAGAGACCTGTGCGACTGCCCTCCCCGCACGCTCTTCCGCAAGCACGGTATAGCCTTCGTCGAGCAGATCAACAAGCAGCGTGCCCGGGACCGTAATGGTCCCGTCGACGGTCACGAACTGGGTTTTTGGTTGAACGTTTAGGTTGAGCACCACCACCACCTCGGTCGAATCGAGCATACGCGTATAGGCCAGGTATCCCCACCCGACCGCTGCGTGAGCAAAGCTGCGTCCATCGTCGGACACTTCCCTGAAATAGAATCGCCCATACCGGAGCGCCGGTATCTCGGCTCGGAGGTGTGCGACAGCGGCTATGGCTCGGAATACCGGGTGTTCAGTGTCAAAAAAATGCATCCCCGTCGTGCCAAAAGCGCCCCAGGTACCACCGAACATACACTCGCGAATGTAGACGTCCGAGGGAGGAGTACCCGGGGGCGCTCCACCATCAAAGGCTTGTTCGGTCCCATAGTAGATCGCCGGAACGCCCGGACTGGTGAAGAGGTACGCGAGCGCAAGCACCGCCTGCCGAGGATCTGCTCCCCCGTGAAGGAAGCGCCGACACGGCCTCACCATCTGGTCGTGATTATCCACGAACGTCACGTAGTACTCGGATGCGTCCGATGTCGGGTAGAGCGCATTGAGGCGTTCATAGCGCTCACGTAAGAGGTGCGGTCCAACGAAGCCTTTGATCACCTCTTCGAGAAAGAAATACAGGGGAAAATCGAGTGCCGCATCGAGCGCAAGCAGCTTCTCTCCGTTCACAACTCGAGGACCGACATACTCGCGCACCATATCATCTCCGGCAACCACCTCACCGTAAAGGAAAAAGTTGTGCTTTCCTGTGCTCGCAGCGTACTCCTTGATCGCGGTACAGAACGCGAGCATCGCATCATGCTCGACATGCTTCACGGTGTCGATACGGTAACCATCAATATCGGCCTCTTTGATCCAGTACTTATAGACGGCCTGCATGGTTTCGCGCACGACGCCGTTCTTCATATCGAGCTCCTTGAGATTGAAGAAGTCGCCATGCATGGATTCCTCGGTATCGTTCCAGTTGACGATACCGCCGCGCCTTTTGTAGCAATCAGAGCTCTGGAGCTCGGCCGGCCAAACCGCATCATCCGGACCATACTCCCCCTCAAGATGCTCGGCGCGCCAGTAGCCGAACTCGAACTGCGTGCCGTCATGGCGGTAGGTCGGGTAGGTGTCGTCTTTGTACGCCCAGTTGTCTCCTGTATGATTAATGACGATATCGAGAATGACATACATGTCCATCTGATGTGCCTGTCGTACGAGCTCGCGTAGATCTTCTTTCGTACCAAGCCGAGGATCGATCTCGAGAAAGTCCTGGATCGCATACCCGTGGAAGGACCCGCTGGGCTCAGGACGATTCTTGAAGATGGGAGAGAGCCAGAGCGTTGTCGCGCCGAGCGTACGCACGTACGAGAGCCGCTCGGTCACCCCCTTAAGTGTACCGCCCTGGAACGGGACTCCGGCGTCAGGACGGTCCGGCACGACCCCGCGCACCCCGTTATAGAGAGGTCGCTCGACACCATCATTAAAGCGATCGACGAGGAGGAAATAGATGATCTCGTCGCGCCAATCAGGAGGCGATGGGTAAAGCTCACGTTCGACCGAAAGATCGAGCTCCTGTATCGAGCGAATATGCTCTGCCATACGAGCATGGTACCACGCGACTCGTTACTCTGGCGTCGTTTTGCACACCGGAGAAGATCCAAATCTCAAATACCAAGTCCCAAAAAACGACCGCGTAAGCTGCGAACACCAAGCGTATACGTGCCGGAGACGTTGGTGCTTGGAATTTCGGTACATGACAGCACCCTGACCCTTCGGTACATTTCCAATATACTGGAGCGGTTGTGCTTTGGGGCGGTGCCGTTACAGGTACGCCGCGAGCGTTTCCTTGCTGATCACCCCTTCACGTAGCAACACTGCCTTTTCTCCGCGCGCGTCGAGCAACGTACTTGGAGATGATGCGGGAAGCGTTCCGGCGTCGAGGACAAGATCAACAAGTGCCAGCTGTTCACCGAACCCAGCAAGGATGGCGTCAAGCGTCTGGGGCTGAGGTAGACCGGAACGGTTCGCGCTCGTCGTCACGACCGGCCTACCGAGCAGTCTCACCAGGTCGAGGCAGAGCGCATGGTCCGGGATCCGAAACCCCGCTCCGAGCGGCCCGATCAGTTCTGAAGCAAGGGTGCCGGTGCTCTCGAGTATGACCGAGAGCGGTCCGGGCAAGAAACGATCGGCTAATGCAAAGGCAAGGGGCGTGACCTTCGCATATTTGCGCAGCATAGCCACATGGGCGACCATAGAGAGCATGGATTTTGCAGGATCCCTTCCCTTCACCTCACAGATACGCGCCACCGCCTGTCGGTTGGTCGCATCTCCCCCAAGGCCATACACGGTATCGGTCGGGTACAGTAAGACACCACCGGAAGCAACCAGGGCTACCGCGTCAGCAACGACCTCCTGGTATTCGTCCCGAGCAAGTCCTTGGAGGGATATTCTTCTTGGGCGCGCAACCATATGGTGCAGTACGTGTGTTGTACCACGACGCGCACGGACCGTAAACACATGAACTTTACTTAGCTTCCGGGTCCCTAAAGCGCACATGGCGTGGTATACTGTCGGCTACTATTCATCATGACCATGCGGTCATGCGCTAAGCAACAGACCATATGTACGATCTTATCATCATAGGGGGAGGGCCGGCAGCTATAGCGGGAGGTGTGTATGCAGCGCGCAAGCAGCTCAAGACGCTTCTCATCGCAAAAGAGTTCGGCGGACAGAGCACCGTATCCCCCGACATACAGAACTGGATCGGCACGGTCGCCATTTCAGGTGACGATTTCGCGAAAAGTCTGGTCGCCCACCTCAACGCGTACAAGGGCGAGTATGTGACGGTGATCGAGGGAACGCGCGCAACAGAAGTCTCCGGCACGGCCGGCGCGTTCACCGTCACGACCGAGGACGGCTCGGTCCACGAGGGCGCGACCGTCCTGGTCGCTTCGGGTGCAAGCCGCCGGAAGCTCGACGTACCCGGAGCTCGTGACTACGACCAGAAAGGCCTCACCTACTGCGCCTCGTGTGACGGACCAGTGTTCTCGGGCCTCGATGTTGCCGTGATCGGCGGAGGTAACGCCGGCTTTGAGAGCGCCGCCCAGCTCCTCGCGTACGTGAAGAGCGTCACCCTGCTCGATATCGGTGACCGACACAAAGCGGAGCCGATCACCATAGAGAGGGTGCTCGCGCACCCCAATATGAAAGCGATCAAGAACGCCGAGACGCTCGAGGTCTTGGGTAACACCATGGTAACGGGTCTCCGGTACAAGGACACTGTGACCGGTACGGAACACCTGCTTCCTGTCCAGGGCATATTCGTTGAGATCGGCATGCTGCCGAACACCGAGCTGGTCGACGGGTTCCTTGAGCTCGACGCATACAGGCGGGTCGTTACCGATCCCCGCAACCAACGCACCTCGGTCGAGGGCGTCTGGGCTGCGGGAGACTGTACGGACGAGCTCTACCACCAGAACAATATCGCCGCCGGCGATGCCGTGAAGGCACTTGAGGACATCTATGTGTACCTGAAAACCCGCTAGGTTTTGAAGAGCGGATATCAGCAAGAAAACACCACCCGTTCGAGGGTGGCGTTTTCCGTTGCTCGTTCCCCACTAGAAGCTACTTCCCCAACAGACCTCTCGTGAAGCGTCCAAGTTCAGTTTCTTCTTCATGGACATCATCTTCGCCGCGTTCGCCTTGCTGCAGAACTGGCTGGTGCTCAGATTATACTCGACATTGAACACGGGCTTACCCTTGTCGGTAAAGACCTTGTAGCCACCGCACTCATTGTACTGCCAGCACTGCTCGTTCACCGCGTAGTCAAAGTAAGGTTCGAGCTGTGAGAGCTGGTCAACATCGTTCTTGAGAGCGATCGACAGACCCCGTGCATGCGCCTGTTCCGCGAGCCATTTGTTGTAGGCGATCTGGTGCGCACCTGTAAGCGGGAAGCCTGTGTTGTTGGTGTACGCGTCGATATTGTCCGGTTCGATACCGTCACAGCCCTTCTGTTTTGCCAGATCGAACCGAGCTCCCATGATGGGTGCAAGTGCCGTAATGTTACGGATATCGAGCCATCGCTCGCCTGGCCATCCGTCGAGGCCGTTGCCGAGCACGCTTGAGGGGAACTGATTCGCGTCCGAGCGCCAATTCTCGTAGGAACCTGCACTAAAGTAGCAGACAACGCGCTTCCCTTTGCTCTTGAGCGACGCGATCGTGCTCGCCGGTACATCGAACAGGTCGATATCGAACATCACCGCATCGACATTCTGGTCTATCGTGCCGGTAAGCTGCCACTGCCAAGGAGTGAAGAGTGCAGGCTGCCAACGGCCGCTCGTACTACCACCACCTGATGGGGTCGATGCTTGAGTCGTCGCCGATGCGATCGAGCTGTATCCGGAGAGATTGCCAGCAGCATCGGTCGCACGAACACGGTAGCGATACACCGTACTTGCGCTGAGGCCGCTGTCCGCGTAACTCGTGCCAGACGGCGTACCGACCTGGCTCCAGTTGGTACATGATGAGCCGCTGCATCGTTCGACTCGATAACCGGTCACGCCCGTATTATCGGTCGAAGCACTCCAGGTTACCGTGATACTGCTCGCAGACCCCGCGCTCGCACTCACGTTCTGAGGTACCGATGGTGCTTGGGTATCTGAACTGCCGGTCCCCGTGCCGCCGGTCCCGCCAGTCTGTGCACCCTGGACCATCTGGAGCTGCCAGGCAGGCGATGAACAGGTGGCATTACGACAGCCACACTTCCAAGTGCTGTTGGCATACTGACACATATAAGCGACCGCGTACTGTGCGCTTGCAAGTTCAGATTGGGTGTAGGGCAACGTCGCGCTTCCCGACCCGATGAACCAATCCCCAGACGGTGACTGTCCGGACACGGTGTACTGCTGCCAGTTGCCATTGCGCCACACATACCCGAGCTTGTAGACGAAGAGGTTAGTCTGGTCGTTGCCGAGCGCAAGGGTAGCGCTCGTGCCGCACGTCGCTCGAATGAGAAGCTCTTTTTGAGCGGTGAGCGGGTTCCACGGGAGCGCGTACCCGGTCGGCACCGATCCACCTGAGGCGATCGTGTGGCAGCTGCTGCTCTGCGCGTGCGCCAGCTGTGTTATGAGTAAGAGCCATGCGCCAGCCACGAGCAGTATCGCTCCGAGCATGAGCGGTTTTCGATACTGTAACGGTATACTTCCTTCCATAGATGAGTGACACGTACTTAGCTTAGTAATGCAGACACGCGCTTGGCAAGGCACGGTCTTTGCTCCTACCAGCGTAGCACAACAGTTCGACGCGGCGGCCGGTTTCCCACAGCCGTGGTTTGTAGCGCCCCTTACCAACGCGGCGGCGTTCTGTGTTGTAGACGCCTTTCAGGCGCCTGCGGCCGTGTTCTAGGGCTTTGGCCCGAGCCCGGCGCATGCACCGGTACGGTAGCTCGCGTGTTTCGGATCGGCACAATCGCGGAGCGTGTTCCACTGCGACCCGACCGCTCCCGGCAACCGATACGGCGTATGCGGCTGTGCGCCATGCGCGTCTATGGGAGACTTCGGCTTCGGCGTTGCGGTCGAAAGGAACGCTGCCCAGCGACCACGCGTGTTCGGGTCGCCATTATGTTTGATACACTGTCCCGGGTTCTTCGGGTCCGGTCCCCAGGTTACGCGGTAGAACTTACACCCCTGTCCATTAAGCCAGGGACTGCAGTCAGCGCTTTCGCCGGGATCGATGCGTGCGCACTGGTCCGGTTTGACCCACATACCCCGCGAGAAGTTCGCCACGCCTCTGCCGGCCCAGATACGGTCAGCGAACTGTATGCTGGCCGGATAGTTGGTCGCATACTCAAGCCACGGCATGAGTACCTGGGCGAAACCGAAGCCGATCAGCGGTCCGCACGCAGCCGCATGGCAGTAGTTGCGACCCCGACCGTCAGCAGGTATCGGCCCACCTCCCGGCCCATCGATGTAACCGTAGGGATCACCCGCGCTACCTTGATTATCGTATCCGGTAACGCCAAGCACCCGGGCCTTGTATTCACCCATGTGACCGTTCCAGTACTGCCGCTCTGCATCGGCGATCGGTCGACCGTCAGTGTCCCCCCACACCGCCATACCAGCCGCACCTGGACGGACCTGGGTCACCTCCTGAAAGAATGTTTTGTATTTCGAAGCTGCTGCAATGCTCCGAACCTCGTTAAGTATCGCGGCATCGTCATACATAGCCGCAAAGAACGCGACCGAGGGGAACTTTCCGAGGTGCTGTCCCGCGCCTGAACCGAAGGGTATCCCCATCTTGAACACCGAGTAATTGTCTATTCCCTTCTGCATGAGCGTATACACCGCCATCTCTTTATTTACGAGCGACTCATTACCCAGGACCCGGAACAGATCATCGAGGTATTGTTGGGCCTGATTCGCTGCATAGTCGTGCATGACCCCATGGGGCGACATGGCACGATAGAATTCCTGTGACCAGCCGTTCGTCCCATACGCAAGCGAGTACTGCGGCACCACCCACCGCTGGTAACCTGCCGCAGCACCCTCTGGTGTCGTGCTGTCGCCGAGGGGACTAGAACCATTACCGAGACCTGATAGTTTCGAAAGTCGATTCAGCCTGACCTTGTCCGTGGTGTACTGTGGTTTCGATGTCCCATGGTAGGGTGGCCTAAAGGTCATAGCGCCGCCCTTGGGTGGAACGGACCCAAGGATCGTGAGAACGTTACCGGTGACGACACACCCAGCCGTGATGGCACTCGTCCCACAACCGCTGGTCTTGCTCTGGATCTTCACGAGCGACTCGCCGGGCGATGCCTTGTATGGAAGACGGGTCATCAGGTTCAGCGTGGCGCTGTAACTGCCGTACATGTTCAGGAGACCCTGCTTCTTTTCGCCCGTCAACGTTATGCTCGGGTTGCTCATGGCTCCGTGCTGGACACCGATCGGGGTGATCTCGGTTATCGTCACCTGCCCATGGTTCACACCAGACTCGTCGATCGGCACGACCCAGTAATCTCCGGTCACGAAACGCCCGATCGTGCACTGCTTGCCACCGCAGTTGAACGTCCACCTAAACGCGGTACCCGCTGAGGTACGAGTGACCGAGTTCCCGAAGGACACCGTTCCATCGCGAGGACTGCCACCCGAACTTCCTTCTCCGGTATCAGCTCCGGGACTCCCGCCACCGTCGGTATCGCCACCACCACCGTCCCCGTCAAGTCCCCCCGGCACCGTCGGAGGAGGAGGGTTG